>LKND01000018.1 GCA_001564275.1 Natrialbaceae archaeon Tc-Br11_E2g14
CCAGCACCGACCCCGAAACGGACACCGTCCAGGTCGTCGCCGACCAGCGGGAGATGGACGCCAACATCGCCCGCGACCTCTCCCGGCGCGAGACGATCGACGTCCGACTCGAGACCCTCGAGGTCGGCGACTACATCTGCTCCGATCGAGTCGCAGTCGAGCGAAAATCGGTCGGCGATTTCGTCGATTCCCTCGTCGGCGGCGATCGCTCGGTCTTCGAGCAGGTCGGGGCGATGGCCCGCCACTACGCCCGCCCCGTCGTGATCGTCGAGGGAGCGGGCCTCTACGAGCAGCGGGACGTCCACCCGAACGCCATCCGTGGCGCGCTCTCGAGTCTCGCCGTCGACTTCGGTGCGAGCGTCCTCCGGAGCGAGGGCGAGACGGACACGATGGAACTACTGGCGACGATGGCCACACGCGAACAGGAACTCTCGAGTCGCGAGGTGTCCGTCCACGGCGAGAAGGGAGCGAAGACATTGAGCGAACAGCAGGAGTACGTCGTCTCCTCGATCGCCGAAATCGGCCCGGTGACCGCCCGGTCGCTGCTCGAGACCTTCGGCACCGTCGAGGCGGTGATGATCGCGAGCGAGGACGAGTTACAGGAGGCCGACGGCGTCGGCCAGATCACCGCCGAGCGGATGCGCGAAGTGATCGGGGGCGCGTACACGGGTGCGGGGGATGGCGGTGCCAACGGCGGGGGACCGGAACCCTGAACTGTCGATCGCCCGTAGCTGGGAGTAACGAGATGTCCGACGACATTCCCGAGGACGCCCCCATCGTACTCTTCGACGGCGTCTGCAACCTCTGTAACGGGTTCGTCCAGTTCATCGCCCCACGGGACGACGACGAGGTGTTCCATTTCGCCTCCCTCCAGTCGCCCGCCGGCCGCGAGCTGCTCGAGGCTCACGACCTCCCCACGGACGCCCTCGAGTCCGTCGTGTTGATCGAGGGCGACCGAGCGTACGTCAAGTCGGGTGCCGTCCTGCGGACGGCCTACCACCTGGGATTGCCCTACCGTGCGCTGTGGCCCTTCCGGGTCCTTCCCGCTGGATTCCGGAACTGGCTGTACGATTTCGTCGCCGCCCGTCGGTACCGGTGGTTCGGCCAGAAAGACCGGTGTATGCTGCCCACGGGTGGCCTCCAGGATCGGTTCCTCGAGGATGGGGTACAGCCGGCGGCGGATGGTGGTGTCGAAGGGGACGACTGAGGCGGTTTGCTGTGGCCCTTTCTCGGTGATTGCGCGTACCGGATCGCTGAGGATCTGCGCTCGTCTGATAGGGGACGCCGGCGTCACGTCCCGACGAGCGTTCCATGTCGACACTCGGCCCCCGACGCCCGACACTCGGCGGGCACCCTCCCAGAACCCCCGCAAGCGCCCCTCGCACACGCTGTGTCGAGTGGAACCGTTTTATATCCTGCAACCGGTACGATACGCGCAATGAGCCTGCGCTTCCCTCGAGTCGTCGACGGACACACCACGACTCGATGGGGTCGGGTGCCCCCGATCGAAGCATCCACGTCATCGACCTCCGGGGTGGCCGATGGGGTATAGCCTCGAGGAGCGTGCCGTCGATCGCCTCGCGGTTCTCCGGATCTACGCCTACGGGCTCTGTATGGGCAGCGCCGACGCCTTGCCGGGCGTCTCCGGGGGGACCGTCGCCCTGCTGCTTGGCTTCTACAGTCGATTGATCGCCGCGATCACGGCGGTCACGCCCGGTCGCCTCCTGTCGGTGGTCGGCGGACTCCGGGCCGACCGGCGGGCCGAGGCCCGCGAATCACTGCTCGAGATGGACGTCGGTTTCCTGTTGCCACTCGGCGTGGGCATGGTCACCGCGGTGGCGCTCATCGCCGGGGCGGTGTCGACGCTCGCGGCCACCCATCCAGTTGCCCTCTATGGCTTTTTTACCGGCCTCATCGGTGCCTCGGCGCTGGTGCTGTATCGAAGTTTGACGCTCACGTGCCCGCGCCACGCCGCCGTTGCGCTGGCCGGCATCACGCTCGCCCTGCTGGTCGCCGCGAACGTCCTGACGTTGCCCGGGAGCGGGTTGACGGTGGTCTTCCTCGCGGGTGTCCTCGCCATCAGTGCGATGATCCTTCCTGGCATCTCCGGGGCACTCATCCTCCTCCTCCTGGGGCAGTACGTTTTCCTCTCTGACCAGCTGAGTGCCTTCCTCTCTGGATTGGCGGCGCTCCCGCGTGGTGGCTCACTCGGGCCCCTCATCGATCCCGGCTCGGTGGTCGTCGTGTTCGTGCTCGGCGGCCTCGTGGGGCTCGTCACGATCGCCCGGCTCGTGCGGGCGGCGCTCGAGCGCCAGCGAAACTTGACGCTGCTCTTTCTGGTGAGTCTCATCGCGGGGTCGACGCCGGCCCCGCTGCACAACATCAGCGAGACGACGGCCTGGACGACCGAGACGGTGCTCGTGGCGGCCGGCTGGACGCTCGTCGGGGCGGTCGCGCTGGTCGCTCTCGATCGCCTGGCCGGTGGCTTCGACCCCGAGTGAGCGCTCACGAGGCTGGATTCGGTCTGTTGATTGCCCACGGCTTCCCGAGCCCCGCTGGATTCCGACCGCTCAGGTCTTCAGAGCCCCACTCGAGCTGGCGACCCAACGCCGACACGTGCCGGCACCATCCTTACCCGTCCGCGGCTCTTGCTCACGGTATGGCACTCACTCGCTTCCTCAGTTCGCGGGCAACCCGCTCGCTCACCGTCCTCTCGGTCGCCCTCGAGGCAAAGCGCGCCCTCGAGACGGGCCACCGGTTGCGTGGTGTCCTTTTGTTGGGCCTGGCCGCCATCACCTGGAAGTGGGCGGTATTGGCCGTCTTCGTACAGGCGGGGCTCCGGATGCTGCGTGGGGGGCGGACAGGCGCAGCCTGATGGCCTGTGGTGGCTCTCGTTGCAGGGGACCTGAGTTGCTGTCGCCCATTCCATCGTCTCTGTCGCACTCTACTATATCTATTGTACTAACACGATACAGATATTGTAGCGATGGCGCAGTTGTCCGAACTGTATCGTGGCCACGCTCGAGAGAGGCGGCCTCGAGTCACGAGCGAGGGGGACCCAGGGTGGGTTCGGCAAGCACGCCTCCCACACCGCCCAGTGGCCAGACAGTATAGTGGCCTCTCCCCAGCTTTGTGCACAGCGAGCGCAACGTTGACTCCCCTCGAGCGCCGAGTGGGGGGCCATGAGGGCCAACGATCTCGTCGTCGGTGACCAGTCGTGAGCACTGCCTCCACCGAGGTGCTGGTGTTCGCCCTCATTCCGGCGCTTCTCTGGGGGCTCGCCCCCATCTTCGACAAGCGGGGGATGGCCGCCGGTGGCGACGCCGTCCAGGCGTCGCTGGTCGTGGTCGTCGTCGAACTCGGCTGTTACCTGCTGGCCATCGCTCTCCTCTACGGCTTCGGGGGCTTCGCCGGGCTCACCCTCGAGGTTGTGGCCATCTTCGTCTTCGCGGGAGCCATCGGAACGGCACTCGGCCGGATCGCCATCTTCGTCGGTGTCGATCGCGTGGGCGCGAGCATCAACAGCGCCATCCTGAGTTCCCGCCCGCTGTTCGCCACACTCATCGCCATCCCCTGGCTCGGCGAGGGCGTCGACGCCGTGACCGCCACCGGCATCGTCGTCATCGTGTTCGGCCTCACCCTCCTCGCGACTGCCCGCGGGGGCGATCTCGAGGGCTGGACCATGCGAGACCTGGTCTGGCCCATCGCCGCCGCCCTCACCTTCGCCGTGGCGAACGTCGCCCGACGCTACGGCCTGCTCGAGGGCTCGATCACGGCTCTGGAGGCGGTGACAATCAACGAGCTGGCGGGCTTCGTAGTACTCGTCGGCTACGCCGTCGCCCGCGGTCAGGTGTCGACGTTTCGGAGGCTTCCCCGAGAGAGCTACGGCTACTTCGCCGTCAGCGGCCTCTTGACCACCGTCGCGATGTTGTCGCTCATGATCGCCCTGGGCCTCGAGGCGGGTCGGATCGCCATCGTCGACCCGCTCGTGGCGACGGCGCCGCTCGTGACCCTGGTCTTTGCGGCGGTCTTCCTGCGCGACCTCGAGCGGGTGACACGCGGCGTCCTCGTGGGGGCGACGCTGGTGGTGATCGGGGCCGTCCTCATCACCGTGTAGCATCCACGGTCCGTGCACTTCGCAAGGGTTTACCCCGTCGGGTGGATTCACTCCCACATGCACGTGCTGGTCACGGACCCGATCGATGATGCGGGTCTGGACGTATTGCGGGCGGCAGGTCACGAAGTCGAGACGGGGTACGACCTCGAGGGTGCGGCCCTCCTCGAGGCAGTCTCGTCGGCGAACGCCCTGATTGTCAGGTCCGGGACCGAGGTGACGCGGTCGGTTCTCGAGGCCGGCGAGGAACTGGTGATCGTCGGGCGCGCTGGCATCGGCGTCGACAACATCGACATCGAGGCGGCCACCGACGAGGGCGTCATCGTGGCAAACGCCCCGGAGGGGAACGTCCGTGCGGCGGCCGAACACACCGTCGCGATGACGTTCGCGACCGCCCGCTCGATCCCGCAGGCCCACGCCCGCCTGACGCTCGGTGAGTGGGCCAAAGGCGACTACCTCGGAACCGAACTCAACGGGAAGATCCTGGGGATCGTCGGCCTCGGCCGGGTGGGCCAGGAGGTCGCGAAGAAACTCGACGCCCTCGGCATGGAACTCGTCGCCTACGATCCCTACATCTCCGAGGAGCGCGCCGCCCGCATCGGTGCGGAACTCGTCGACCTCGAGACCTGTCTCGAGCGCGCGGACTTTTTGACGATTCACACGCCGCTCACGCCCGAAACCGAGGGGTTGATCGGCGAGGACGAACTCGACAAACTGGGTGCAGGCCACCTCGTCAACGTCGGCCGTGGCGGGATCGTCGACGAGGACGCCCTCGCGATGAAAGTCGAGGATGGCACGGTTGCGGGCGCGGCTCTGGACGTCTTCCGCGAGGAACCCCTCCACGAGGACTCGCCACTGCTCGACGTCGACGACGTCATCGTGACGCCCCACCTCGGGGCCTCGACGGAGGCCGCCCAGGAGAACGTCGCGACCTCGACGGCCGCCCAGGTCGTCGCCGCCCTCGCCGACGAGCCGGTCGCCAACGCGCTGAACGCCCCCTCGATCGACGAGAGCGCGTTCCCGCGACTGGAGCCCTACATCAACCTCGCCGAGACGGCGGGGAAGATCGCTGCCCAGGTTCTCGACGCCCGGATCGAATCCATCGAGGTCAGGTACGAGGGCGACATCGCCGAGGAGGATGTCGAGTTCGTCACCGCCTCGGCGCTGAAGGGCGTCTTCGAGCCACTCGAGTGGCAGGTGAACGCGGTCAACGCGCCCCAGATTGCCCAGGATCGCGGGGTCGACGTCACCGAATCGAAGAGCCGGCAGAGCGAGGATTTCCAGAGTCTCGTTTCGGTGACGGTCGCGACCGACGGCGAGTCGGTCACCGTCGACGGGACCCTGTTCGCGGGCGAGGACCCGCGCATCGTCCGCATCGACGACTACCGCGTCGACGCCATCCCCCACGGCAAGATGGTGGTCACCCGGAACACGGACGAGCCGGGCGTCATTGGCCTCATCGGCTCCGTGATGGGTGATCACGACGTCAACATCGCGGGGATGTTCAACGCTCGCGAGACGATCGGTGGGGAAGCGCTCACCGTCTACAACGTCGATCAGATGGTGCCCGAGGAAGCGAAGGCCGAACTCGAGGCCGACGAGCGGATCATCGGTGTTCGGTACATCGTCCTGAACGGATTGTAGCGGCCGCTCGACCGATTGGGCCGACATTTAATAAACAAAACCTGATAAGTAATCCGGCTGGTTCGGGCCCTCGAGACTGTAGTAGCCACTGAACGTCATTGCACACACCCTCACGAGACCATGGCTCAGAACCGGTCATAAACCGGTTCTGAGCCGACTCACTGTGAGGATGTGGAAATCGTTTCAATTGTTACTATAGCTGGTAGACGATTGGCCCACTTCCTCGAGGCACCACCGAGCAATACAGAAGGGCGGTTCACCGAGGACCGTTCTTCGAGTGTTTGTGGTTTTGCTCGTCAAAAAATTCCTCCAATGCCATCATTGCTCCAGCATATGTTGCGGTCACGACAGCAACGAGGAACAATAACGCAAAGAGAAATGTAACGCTAAACAACATCTCAAAGGAGAGAGATGCAGCTATAGCAATCATGATAAACACCACTCCAATGAGTGGCTTGAAGCTGGCCGGAATGCTCATCGTCAGCATGGGATACTTCTTTCTGTATTTCTTATATAAGTCTGGCGCTCAGAGCGAGGGAAGTGACCGGACCGACCCTGTCAGACGGATCCAAATGACCTCACCAGCCCTCGAGCTAGGAGAATTTCTGAACGGTCACGTCGAGGGTGTCCAGATCCACGATCGGGGCGTACCCCGCGTCCGGGTCGATGTTGACGCTCTTTTGGAAATCGGTCTGGGCCTGCCAGCACCCGGAGTTGATCGCGAGCACGTTGTGATACTTCCCGAACCCGAGTTTGTGGACGTGGCCCGTGTGGAAGATGTCGGGCACCTCGTCGATGATCAGGTAGTCCCTCTCTTCGGGGGCCAACCTGGTGTGGCCGCCGAACTGCGGGGCGACGTGGCGCTTTTTGAGTAACTGGTACATCGCCCGGTGTGGCTCGTCGTAACTCGCCTTCTCCGCCGGGAGTTCGGCGATCACCTCGTCCAGGCTCACCCCGTGATAGAGGAGGACGGAAACGCCCTCGAGCGTCACGGTGGAGGGATTGCTCACGATCCGGGGATCGTGGGCGTCCATGATCCCCCGGAGGCGCTCGTCGAAGCCCGGTTGGGGTTCCGCGAGGCGAACGGCGTCGTGGTTGCCGGGAATCATCACGATCTCGAGGTCGCCGGGAACCTGCTTGAGGTACTCGTTGAACACCTCGTACTGGTCGTAGATGTCGACGACCTCGAGTTCCTCGTCCTGGTTCGGGTAGACGCCGACGCCCTCGACCATGTCCCCGGCGATCAGGAGATATTCGACGTGCTGGGCCGCCTCCGTGTGTAACCAGTCGGTGAAGGCGTTCCAGGCGTCGGCCATGAACTCCTGGCTGCCGACGTGGACGTCGCTGATGAGCGCGGCCTGGACGTGGCGATCGGCCGTCGAGGGTTCGTGGGTCCGCGGGACGTCGGGGAAGTACATCGAATCGACGAAGGCGATCCCCGAGTCGTCGGCGAGGGTTCCCTCCATCGCCAGCACCTCGTCACAGAGCAACTCGTCGACGAGGTCGGCGTACTCGCGATCCTTCATCACCAGCCAGGGAAAGGTCCCGGTGGCGTCCTCGAGTTCGATCAGCCAGTGGCCACTGGCCGTCGAGCGGACGTCGTTGACCAGCCCCACCATCCCGACCTCGCCGCCGCCGGGCATCGACTGGATCGAGGTCGCTGGTCGGTGGTTGACCCGACCCTTGAGCTTCGAGCCCAGGCGCTCGAGGCGATCCCGAAACACGGCGACGAAGTCCTTGTACTCGCCGGTCCCCGTACTCTCGCCAGTCATGTCGTTGGCGATGGCGACCGCCTGTTTGCTCGGGTCGATTGGCTTGCGAGCCCCCCTCGTTTCAGGTCGATCCTCACCACCGCCTTGAGTCGGTACTGGGGTGCGGTCTCCAGTTGAAACGGAGGGGTCTTCGTCCGGGGATGGGGCCGGAGTGGTCTCGGTTCCGGACGTGGTCTCGATGCCCGCGTTGCCGGCGGACTCACTCGAGGATTCGATCGTCGGTTCGCTGTTGCGTTGGCTCTGGGTCTCGGTCACGTTGGCCGCACGCACCGCCGCTTCGTTACCCGCTTCGACGGTCTCCATTGCCGTTCGGACGTGCTCGGTCGTCACGACGAGGGCGTCGTCGGGGACAGTCTCGATGACGCGCTCCAGGACGGCCCCTGGCCGGTCGGCACCCGCGAGCAGGGTGACGGCCTCTCGCTCGGCGTTGTAGCCGTGGCTGGTGAGTTCCCTGACGATTCTCGCCGGACCCTCGAGCGGCACGATACTGGCATTCGCGCAAACCGATAAAAGCGTGGCGAACCGCCAGGCGAACAAAACGTTGATTGCCGGCGCTCCCAAACCCGAGGGCGATGAACGAGGACGGCGGCGAGCGGCCACACGAGGCGGCCGAAGACGACGGCCATCCGGACGATGGCTCCCGTCGCCGCCCAGAGACGGACGGGCCTCGAGACCCACCGACGGATTCGCGACGCTCTGATGGCAGCCAGTCGGGCGATTCGGACGACAGCATCACCGGCAGCGATCCGTCCGAACCGGGTGGCGCCGAGCGCGAAGACCGCCACCCCCGTGTGGACGCCTCGAACGCCGATGCGGATCCGACGACGAGCGATACCTCCCGTGGTGAGAATACGGCGGCCGAGCATCCGCCCCACCTCGACGACCGACCGAAACCCCCGAGTCACGACCCGGATGCGGTGACGATCGAGCACGATGGCGTCGTTCGCTGGTTCCTCACGACCGACGACGGAACGATCGTCGCCATCCGGGACGTCGCGAGCAGTGTCGCCCTCGTGTTAGTGATCGGCCTGATTCTCTTTGGCGTCAGCGGCGTCTGGCCACCGATGGTCGCCGTCGAGAGCGGGAGTATGGAACCGAACATGGAGCGCGGAGATATGATCTTCGTCGTCGAGAACGAGCGGTTCGTGGGTGACGGAGCCGTCGCCGACACCGGGATCGTGCCCGGTGATCGCGGCGCGGAGTCGGGCCACGACAAGTTCGGCGGTGACGGCGACGTCATCATCTTCCTCCCTGACGGCAATCCGGGGGAGACGCCGGTGATCCACCGGGCCGCCTACTGGGTCGAGGAGGACGAAAACTGGGTCGACGAGCGGGCAGACGCCGACAACCTCAACGGGGCCGGCTGTGAGGAGGTCCGGTCCTGTCCGGCCCCCCACGACGGGTTCGTCACTATCGGTGACGCCAACCAGGGCTACGACCAGTGGACGTCGAACGTCGGCGCCGACACGACGGTCGTCAAATCCGAGTGGACGGCGGGCAAGGCCATGTTCCGCATCCCGTACCTCGGCTACGTTCGCCTCGGGTTCGAGAGCGTGTTCGGGGCTGCGGGCCCGTGGACGCCTGCAGGTGCCGTCGAGGCCTCGAGCGCTGTCGCCACTGCACCCTCTGGCCCAACTCCGCTCGGCCCGGCGCTGATCGGTGCCGCGGGGGCCGTCGGCGTGGTCCGGAGGCTCGAGGCCCAGGCGAGTGAGGCCTGATCGGCGCTGTTGGCGTTTCGCGGCACACACCATGCCCCGGTCCGCTACACGGTGCCAAACGCGTCGTTCGGGATCCTGATCGGTTCGGGGCTGGGCCCCGAGAGGGTGAGGCCAGCGCTGGTGGCCTCCTGGCTGGCCCCGGCGTGTTCGCCGGACCAGCCGGTTTCCGATTCTTTGCGTGTGCGCTCCCAGGTAGCGGCGAAGCGCTCGCCGGGGGTCACACCCGCGTCTCGGTCGCCCTCAGCTTCGGGATTCGGAACGTTCGTCTCGTCGAACCCAACGGTGGTACCCTCGGCCAGCCCGGGCGGTGAGCGCTCGACGCTCTCGCTCGCCTCGAGCTCGCGGGCGACCCTGCCCAGTTCGGCAAAGAGGTCGCTGGCGACACAGTCGGTGGCGTCGATGGCGTCGTCGGTCGCTGGGTCGTGTCTGTCCTGGGCGTCGGGCCCGTCGTCCGTCGCCTGGTCGATGAGGTCCGTGAGGTCGTCGATGCCGAACTCCTCGAGGACGCCCTCCGGATCGGGGGTGACGTCCGAGAAGTCCTCGGGGTCGTCGGTCATGGCTATCCTCGAGCACCACCGTCGAAGCCCTTGGTTAGCCCCTCGCTACCAATCTGCTCGGACGGTTGACCGACGCCCGAGACCGGTTTGGCGGCCCATACCGTGTGCTGTAGAACGGACGGCAACGTCCTCACGTCAGGGAAATCGACGATTGGGACTTGCTTCTGGCGTGGCGGTACTGGGTTGTGGAGGGGATGAGGCAGGATAGGCTCGCATGGGAGTGGGTGGGAAGCCGTCGATCAGCGTCGGGTCCGGTTTCGGGGCTGGGTCCAGATCGAAGTTCGGGTCCAGGTCGTGGCTCGCTTTGGCCTCGGATCAGCCGTCGCGTTCGGTTCGAATCCACATCCTGGTCCGTCCTCGAGGCCGGACCCGATCCTGACGTACCGGTTCTGACCCTTGAGCCCGAGCGGGTGTCTGGAACGACGTTCAGTGGCTACGATAGGACGTCCGCGATCACGGGGGCGACCGAGGTGGTGGTGACCGATCGCTCGAGGGTGTCGGTGGCGTAGATGGCCTCGACGCCGGCCCCCCAGAGCCGGGTGAGGGCGTTGCGGGCCAGCAGCGCATGGACGCAGGTGACGAACACGCGACAGGCGTCCCGGTCCTGGAGTACGCCTACGGCCTGGCTCATCGTGCCGCCCGTGGCGACGATGTCGTCGACGACGACGACGTCCCGGCCGGCGACGGCCACGTTGCTCGGGGTGATTTCGACGTCCGTTCCCGAGTGGCGGGTCTTCTCGAAGTGGTCGGTGGTGCCGCGCCCGTAGGCGTCCCGAACGGTTTCGGCCAGCCCCGTCGCGCCGGCGTCGGGGGCGAGAAAGACGGGGTCTTCGAGGGCTGCGGGTAGCGGATCGGCGAGGACCGCTGCCCCGTCGACGGCCGTCGCGGTCGGCTCGAAAAACGAACAGACGTCGCGTTCGTGGGGGGTGACGACCAGGACTCGATCCGTCCCGCTGGAGATGGCCCGGGCCATCGCGCGAGCCGAGACGGGCTGGCCGGGTTCGAACGCCTCGTCCTGACGACCATAGCCCATGTACGGGAGAATCGTGATGAGTTCGCTCGCGCCGGCCTCGCGGACGGCGTCCTGGAGACAGAGCAGTTCGACGTGGGCGTCACTCGAGGCCGTCGCGCCGACGACGATCACGCGCTCGCCGTCGAGGCTCGACTCCGCGAGGTCCCGGTCGAGGGCGACGAACAGTTCGCCGTCGGGGAACCGGTCGTACTCGACTGGGGCGAGCCTCGCCCCGAGTTCGCGGGCCAGCGCCGCCGCGAGGGACTGGCTGGCCGACCCGCTGACGATGGTGGTCATACTCGAGGGCACAGCCTCCTGGGTAAAACCGATTGTGTTCGGCCGCGGGCGAGTCTGCTGGGACGGTGTGGTTGCTGGGTGGGACTCCCCGGAGCAGTCGTCTCAGTGTCTTGGTGCCCATCGATTACCGCCGCTGACCGGCGACCTGCCGCCTGAGGGCGGCGGGACCTGACCCCGCCAATCCCGTTCAGGACTCGTTGCTCGAGGCGTCGTCCTCGACGGCTTCGGCCTCGTCAGGATCGACGTCACCGTTGCCACAGGGACCGCCCTCGGTGGCACTGCTGACGGTGAGCGAGCCGTCGCGCTCGATGAAGACGATGAGGTTGGTACAGTCCGGTTCGTTGAGATCACTCGGCGTCCGCTGGGTAAACTCACGCCCGTCGATACGGACGGTCACCCGGAACTCCCCCGGGTCCTCCGGCCAGTCGGGTTCGATGGTCACGCCGTCGCTCTCCGCGTCGAACTCGTGGGTCGACCAGTGTTCGATCTCGCCCTCGAACTCGACGAGGACGTCAATCGTATGTTCGTCCTCCCCGATGTTTTCGATCCTGATGTCCCCGAGTTGCGTCCCCGATGGCTCCGAGTCCGCCGATCCCTCACCGCTGTCATCGCCGAGACAGCCGGCGACCGCGACCGCGCCGACGACCCCACCTGCGGCGAGCACCCGTCGCCGTGAACACTGTTGCATTGTCGGGCGACTAGTCGTCCCAACGCATAACTCCCCGTCAGACGCCCGTCAGACAGGCGGCGCTGGTCTTCCCGCTCGAGGCGTGGGGCTGGTTCGCCATCCCCTGTGGCCCGTGGCCCCGTCGCCGTGTTTGGAAGTGGTCACCTCGTGCGTGGGTCGACAACGAGCCCGTTCACGCCCGTCAGCCCGATGGGATGAGATCGCCAGCTCGCGTGTCCGGTGTCGTCCGTGCTCGCGAGCAAGACCCCGTCGTCGGTCACCGCGTAAGTCCGCTCCCCGTAGGCGACATCGACGACCCGTCCGGCCGCCTCGAGCGTCCCCGACTGGAGTTGTCCCCAGCTCGAACCGTCGGCTGGTGGGGCGTCCGAGTGGCTGCCGGCTGCGTCGTACGCCCACAGGTCCCCCGCATCGTCGACGGCGTGGGCGCTCGAAATCGAGCCGGGGGGAGTTGCGGGGTCGGCCGTCACGGTCGTGAACGCGCCCTCGAGGAGGCGCATCCAGCCGTTGCCCAGTTTGTACAGCCCGTCGCCGGTGGCAGCGAGGGGAACGCCTGGCGCTGACACGGCCCGAACGTCCTCGAGGCCGGCGTCGACGAGGCGATCGTCGAGGACCCGGCGGAGCCCCCGGTCGGTGGCGACGAGGGGGCCGTCGATGGCGCACACGGTCGATCCCGACGCGTTGCTTGCCGTCGCGTCGTCGCCCATCGTGTCGTCTCTCACCCCTCGCGTGACCGTTCGCCAGTCGTCGTCCCCGACCCCGTCTGGGTCACGGGCAACGTGGTCGAGCGATCGCGTAGCCACCTCTCCCTCGTCGGTCGCTGCGAGCAGGCTGCCGTCGTGGATGCCAACCGCAGTGGCCGGTCCGAACCCCGTGGCCCGTATCTCGAGGCCCGCGTCTCCCCCCCGACCGCCGCCTCGATCCTCCGAAGCGATGGCGACGAGCACGTCATCGGGCGTCGTGAGGGCGACGGTCGTTCGGTCACCGCTCGCCGTGTCCACCGCGAGCCCCCGAATTGGCGTTCGCTCGAGCAGCCCAAATTCACCGACGCTCGCCCCCGAGACGCGAAGGCGACAGAGCCCCTGTTCGCTGGCGACGTAGGCGACGGTCGCGCCCGTTCGGTCGCCGTAGACTCGCTTTTCGTCGATCGAGGTCATATGGAGGCCAACGGTCGCGGGGGGTGAAAACGTTCGCCCAGGCCGCCGCTCAGACGACCGCCGAGAGCAGCAGATCTCCGTAGACGAGCGCCACGAGGAGTCCGACGAAGACGGGGACGAGAAACGGCGTGCCGGGGGAGACCCAGACCCGCTCGGCGCTGGTCAGCACCTCGAGGCCGCCTCGGAGCGTGTCGGGGTCGGTGCCGTAGGCCGTCCCCTCGATATCCGCGAGGAATGCCTCGGCGCCCCACGGGTCCGCGGGGTCCGCCGCCGGCCCCCGTGTCCCTCCCTGGTCGGACTCGGCCGCCGGGGCCGCCTGTGACTCGAGGGATGTCGAGCCCGTCTGGGGTTCGTCGTTGCCCGCTGTCTCCGCACCCACGACGGCGTGCACCGCCCCGTCAGTCGGCGGGTTCGGTTCCGCTGGCAGACTCGCCGGATCGCGGTACGTATCGGGGTCCCGTCGCAGGGTCTCCAGATCGAGGCCGCGCCACCGGAGGTACATTCGCAGTGCGTCCAGATCGAGGCCGCGCCGAGTTCGCCCCTCGGGCGTCTCGAGCAATCGGCCGTGAGTAGCCCCCACCTCCCGCCAGTGGGTCGGCCAGCCGACGATCATGACCCGGTCGAACCGACCCGCGGCGGCGTTGCGAACGGCCAGGACGAGCGGGAGGGCGGCGCCGAAAATAACGGCGTTCGTGAGGATGGTGAGCGAAAACGGCGTCAGGAGATCCGGGGTCGCGAACGGGAACGTCACACCCACGAGGGTGTACGTCGGCACCGTCGGGAACAGGAGCGCGATCACCAGCAGCGCCTTCGCGTCGGCCCCGCCGTAGCCCCCGAACCACCAGAACAGGTACGCCAGGGGGACGACGACGCCGAGGCTCATCGTTGCCGGGACCAGAAACTCCTGGGTCCAGGCGAGCCCTCCGGCCCGGTAGGCGACTGTCCCCTCCCAGAGGAACAGCGCGAGCGCCAGCACCGACAGCGGGATCCAGACGTCACTCGAAATCCGGCGGGTCTTCACGTCCCGCACGGCAGCCCAGGCGAAGACCGGCACGGCCACGAGCCGGAGCAGGTCCGGCGTCGAGGCGACGGCGACGAGGTCGTACACGTGCGAGTGGGCGAGTGGGTGGATCCTTAGTGTTACGGCTCTCTCGCCGGACTGGCGCGATCCCACGGATATCGTTTCGAACCGCCTCGAGGCTCCAGACGGTCTGCTGTACGGTTTCCCCGTTACTGCTCGCCCGAGTGGACACTCACCGAAACGAGGCGACAGCACGCCGTCTCACTCGAGCCAGTCGGGAACCCACGCCAGGAGCCGTCGCCGGAGGACCGCATAGACCAGCGAGACGAGCAGGCAACCGACGATGAGGCGGCGAACGAAGCCGTCGAAGACCACGAGTGCGGGGACGGCGAGGATCGCCCCGAGGAGGGCGTCCTCGGGCGCGCCATCGTACCTGATCCAGCGCCGAGGCCGGATCCAGCGACCGCGACGGTGGTCGTAGACGGCCCGATCGGTGGGGTTCGTCCAGGGATCCATCTCGGGTCCGCCGCCGGCGGCGTCCGTGAGCGCGTGGATCCAGGCAGCCAGGGCGAACGCCGCGAGGCCGGCGGTCGACGCCGATGGGGCGAGCAGTGCCAGCCCAACTGCAGGAAGGCCGACCGCCGCCCCCAGGACGGGAAAGTGGAGCGTTCGACGGTGACGACCAACCAGATCGAGGTCCGGGGCCAGCCCGCCGATGATTGCGCCGACGGCGAGTGGCCACGCCAGTTCGGGAGCGGCGTAGGCGACCGGCGCGACAAGCGCCAGCCCGACGAAGACGTGGGTCGTCGCCATCATGGTACCCGCCTCAAGGGGGTGTGGCTGCAAAAAGGACCGGGCTTTCGTCGCTCGCTGCAGGCCGTGCTGATCAGAGGTTCTCGCCCTGGTAACTGCCGTCGTAGACGTCCTCGTGATCGGCCTCGGCGAGGACCAGCTGAGCGATCCTGGCGCCACGCTCGAGTTCGATGTCGTGGTGGACCTGCAACAGCCCCTCTCCGCGACCCTCGTAGCCGGCATCCCAGACGGCCGTGTTCAGCATACACGAGTTGCGCATGAGTGACGACCGCGGATAGACGAAGCCGACGTGGCCCTCGGGGATGGCGATTCGCTCGCCGTAGCGGACGACGTACGACCCCGCCGGGAGGTAGTACGTGTCTGGAGCTTTCCCCTCGAGTTCCTCGAGCGGGCGTGCCACGCGGTCGCCGATCTCCTTGCCGCCGCGGGTGATGCGTCCCGGCTCGAGCTGTTCGAACACGACGTCGAGGGTGAGGTCGACGCCGTTGGGCTGGACCTGCTCGTCGGTCGTCGGCGAGATGTACTCGGCGACGAACGCGCCAGCGCGGTACATGTCCTCGAGAGGACCTGGGGTGGGCAAAAGCGTGTTCGTTTGTCCCTGCGGGTGGTGGGTCGGCCCGTGGGACCAGCCGTCAGATCAGGAAAACAGCTCTCGTGCGCTCTCGATCCCCTCGAGCAGCCGATCGACCTCTTCGCGGGTGTTGTAGACGTAAAAGGAGGCTCGCGCGGAGGCGGCCACCCCGAGTTTGTCGTGGAGCGGCTGGGTACAGTGGTCACCCGCCCGGATCGCGACCACGTGGTCGTTCATGATCGAGGCCAGGTCGTGGGCGTGGACGGACTCGAGGTTGAAACTCACCAGCCCGCCCCGATCGGGCCCGGGCTCCGGGCCGTAGAGGTCGACGTCGCCCTCCCCGGCCAGTTGCTCGTAGGCGTAGGCGGCCAGTTCCTCCTCGTGGGCCTGGACGCGGTCCATGCCGATGTCCTCGAGATAGTCGACCGCGGCCTCGAGCCCGACGGCCTCGGCGATCGCCGGGGTCCCGGGTTCGAACTTCCAGGGGAGTTCGGCCCAGGTCGAGTCCTCGAAGGTGACCTTCTCGATCATGCCCCCGCCGTAGAGATACGGCTGGAGGGCCTCGAGGATGTGCCGTTTGCCGTACAGCACGCCGATGCCGGTGGGGCCGGCCATCTTGTGACCCGAGAACGCGTAGAAGTCGGCGTCGATGGCGGCCACGTCGACGGGCCGGGTGGGGACGGCCTGGGCCCCGTCGACGAAGATCAGCGAGCCGTGGTCGTGGGCGATGTCCGCCAGTTCGGCGACGGGGTTGACCGTGCCGAGGGTGTTCGAGACGTGGACGACGCTCACCATTGCCGTGTCGTCGGTGATACACTCGCGAGCGTGGTCCATGTCGAGGCGACCCGTCTCGTCGACACGGATGTAGCGAACCTCCGCACCCGTCCTCGCGGCGATCTGTTGCCAGGTCACGAGCGAGGCGTGGTGTTCCATCTCTGTGAGCACGACCTCGTCACCCGGGCCGAGGTGCTCGAGGCCCCAGGCGTAGGCCACGAGGTTCTCGCTCTCGGTGGTATTCTTGGTGAAGACGACCTCCTCGCGGCCGTCGGCCCCGATGAAGTCGGCGACGCGGTCGTGGGCCTCCTCGTAGGCGACCGAGGCCTCCTGGCTGAGGTGGTGGATCCCCCGGTGGACGTTCGCGTTGGTCTGGCGGTAGTAGTCGCTCATCGCGTCGACGACGGGGTCGGGCGTCTGGGTCGTCGCTGCGTTGTCCAGGTACACCAACTGCGTGCCGTCGAACGCCCGCTCGAGGATGGGGTACTCCGCTCGAATGCGAGCGGTGTCGAGGGACTCGACCTGTTGATGGCTCATTGGATGAGTAGAAGAACCGGAGACAAAACACTCCTTCGGTCACGGCCGTCTGTCCGGATCGGATGCCACTCGAGGTTCGTCATCGAGACCGTTTCGGTCGTCACCTCCCGCTGCATGCCTCTCTCGAATCGCCAATCACCGGTACCACGGAACCACAACCCGTCTCAGGCGTCGACCTCGAGCAAGCGCGCGTCACAGTCGTTGCAGGTGATGGCGTAGACCTCGTAGGATCGACAGCAGGACTCGACGGTTTCGGCGTCGATGGAGATCGCGCCACCGCAGGTCGGACACTGCTCCAGAAAGGCCCGCAGACCGCCCGCGAGCTGGCTCCGCTGTTCGATCGGGTACGTCTCCCAGTCGGGCACGCGCTCGGCCAGCACGTCCATCCCGGCGATGTCCGCGATCAGTGCGCCCTCGGACTCCCAGCGGGCGGCGACGCGCCCCTCGAGACGGACGACGACGTGATCCGTCGGCTTACCAGTGTTGACCGCGACGGTTTCAGCGTCGGCGTCGAGCAGGTGAGCGACCTGCTGGCGACGTCGCCCCTCGATCACGTCGTCCATCGCCGCCCGCCACGCCTCGCGCACGTCGGCGACGAGACAGAGGTCGTCCTCGTCGGCACAGGGTTCGACGACGCCCGCCGACAGCAGCGCTTGCTCGGGACTGACGCGCCGTTCGCGCCCGTGAGTCGAGTCCGGATCCTGGTCGGTGGCCGCCTCGTCCGCACTGGCGGCGAGGCCCTCACCGTCGACCTCGGTCTCGAGGCCGTACCCCTCGGGTGCCTTGTCGAATTTCGCCAGCAGCCAGTCGGGAAAGTACCGCTTCGTGAGCGTGGGCGTGCCCGGCACGAGGTAGCCACGGAAGTAGATCGCTAGCACGGACACGAGGAAGACGAGACCGCCCGCAGGCGGGAAGAACACGCCAGCGCCAACAGCCAGCACTGCGGCGATAACCAGGTTGACTGCCGTACAGGGGACACAGCGATTCTCGCCCGTGTAGGCCGGTTGCCGGAGCCGCTCGAGCGCTCGCGTGATCGTCGGATGCATACTCGAGGGCATCGGGGGCGGATCAAAAATATCCTCGGTTCCGTGCTGTGGTGACGTGGCTCATTCCTGTGTGGGAAGCCTCGTTCACGGCTCGAACAGCCCATCGACGTCCTCGCGTCGTTGCTGTCGGCGGTCGACGTGTGCCTCGAGGCGGTCGACGATCAGCCGTCGATTGTCCGCATCGGTGGTGAAATCGACGAGCAGCGCCAGCAACCGACTCGAGTCGCGCTCGGTGAGGTCCTCCCTCGCGAACGCGATCGCCCGGTCGATCATCGCCTCGTCCTCACCCAGCTCCTCGGCGAGTACGCCGGCGGCGATGAAGATCTCCCCAGGTGTGAGATCGGCCAGCCTGAGCACCGTCCCCTCGTGCGTGAGCGCGAGCGGTGGCCGGCGCTCGATGACCGCTGGATCGGTCGCGAGCGTCTCGAGGAAGTCACGGACTGGGGCCACGTTCACACCCCTGTAGGCAGGAGAAAGCGGGCCCAGGTACGTGCCCGCGCTCTCGGCCAGGCCGGTCGATCCCTCCCAGTTGCGGCGGTTGGCGTGGTAGACCGCGGCCGTGAACTGGATCAGCCCGTGGAGCAGGCGTTCGTCGTCGGTGTCGGCCTCGAGTTCGAGCCAGCGGGCCTCCCAGGCGTCGTGGGCGGCGTGGTGGTGGCCGTCGTTGTAGATGGCGATCCCGGCCCGGAGCGCGTCGCGCATGTTCGACCATTGGGTCGGTGGCACATGAATGACTCGCGGGGGCTCGCCGCGGTGTGGACGGTCATGGTATAAACGGGGTAGCGAGGGAGCCGGATCCGGCGGTCACTATGGGTCGATAATACATGGGAAGGCCGGATACGTGCCGCCTCCGGCGGGGCGGGCAGCCAACAGTGGTACGCGAGGAGGGGGTGGCGGGGAATCCACCCCGGCCGGTTACTCGTCGGTCGGCCCCGAGTTCAGGGGGGACCGCGGGCACCGCCACCGGCCACGGCGGTAACAGACCCGAGGTTGTGACCCGGTATCAGTATGGACCCACTGCAGGATGATAACTGGGGGCTACGACGTGGTAGCGGCTCCCTTCGGCCGACTCTCGACCCTCGAGCGGTGGCCGGCACCGACCAGACGAGGGCCCCACCGATCGTGGCACCCTATCCCTCGAACCCCGTCTCCCAGCGGAAGGTCCCGTTGCGCTGGACGACCTCGCCATCGACCTCCAGCCGGGCATCTTCGCTCACGTCGGTGATCATATCGGTGTGGACGGCCGATTCGTTGCCGGACTCCCCCTCGGGGAGGCAGGCGTCGTAGGCCCGTCCGACCGCCAGGTGGACCGTGTCCCCCATCTTCTCGTCGAAGAGGATGTTGTCGGTAAAGCGGTCGATCCCGCGATTCATGCCGATACCCAGTTCCCCCAGTCGCCGGGCACCTGGGTCGGTCTCGAGAATCGCGCCCAGGGCGTCCTCGCCCTCGCCGGCCTCGAAATCGACGACCTCGCCCCCGTCGAACTCGAGGCGGACGTCGCGGACGGCCGCGCCGTTGATCGTCATCGGGACGTCGAAGGTGACGACACCCTCGGTGTCGTACGGGGCGGTAAAGACCTCGCCGCTGGGCAGGTTGTGGGAGTCATAGCGAACGGAGGCCGCGCTGTTGACGGCCGTTCGGCCCTCGATGGACATGGTCAGGTCCGTGCCGGGTTTCACCAGGCGAACGGTCGACCCCGCATCGAGGATGTCCTTCATGTTCGCCATCTCCGCGGCCAGTGACTCCCAGTCCCGGAGGATGGCGTCGTAGGCGAAGTCACGGTACTCCTCGTAGGCCATCCCGGCCTGCTGGGCGAGGGATCTGGTCGGGTGACGCGTGGATACCCATCGGGTGTCGTAGCGGGCTTCCCGGACTCCGCTGTGCGCTTTCCGATGGGCTCCCTGGAGCTCACCAGGCACGTCGGCCATCGCTGCGGTGTTGCGGCCACCACCGATCGAGAGGACCACGTCGGCCCCCTCGTACAATCCGAGTTCGTGCGCCGGGTCCTCGTCGAAGTCACCGTCGTGGGCTGTGAGGTAGGCCCTGGTGAGTTCGGCCGAACTGTACGTCGCCAGCAGGTTCGCGCCTCGCTCGCCGAGTTCCCTGGCCACGGCGACCGCCAGGTCGTGGGCGTCGGGCCCCACCGACACCACGACGTCGTCACCCGCTTCGACCTGGGCGCTCCAGTCGACCAGCACCGCCGCGTGTTCGCGAACGCGTTCGTCCATACCCGACGGTCTCGAGCGATCACCTAAAGCCCACGCGTTTCGGTGGGCGCTGCCGGCTGTGGGCTGGCGGCGTCGGCTGTCGACTGGAGGCCCCGTCCCTCGAGTTGCTGGGAGAGCTATCCGTGACCGATGGGCATCGGCATGGGTACTGACCCCCACCAGCGTCGACTCCTGGCACGCGTTCGAGGCGTCCTCATCTTCGGCTGACCTCGAGGGCTCCCCGCTGCCCCGACAGTTCGACGACTGTAGCGTCGTGGTACTGCGTCGATAGTGTTAGTACACATTCTGTAGTGAGTCGGTGGCAACGATTTTACCGCGGGCCGTCCCATGATCAGGCATGCCCACCATCTTCAGCCAGATCGTCGACGGGGATATCCCCGCCCGAGTCGTCCACGAGGACGAAACGACGTTCGCGTTCCTCGATGCAAACCCGCTCGCGCCGGGTCACACCCTCGTGATTCCCAAGGCGGACCACGGGCGGTTGAACGACATCCCTGTCGAGGAAGCGGCGGACCTCTACGCCACGATTCACCGCCTGATCCCGGCCGTCGAGGCGGCCGTCGATGCCGATGCGACCACCGTGGCGTTCAACAACGGCGAGGCGGCGGGCCAGGAGGTGCCCCACGTGCACTGTCACATCGTGCCGCGGTTCGAGGGCGACGGCGGCGGCCCGATTCACGCCATCGCGGGGGAGACGCCCGACCTCGCCGACGACGAACTGGACGACATCGCCGACGCGATCGGGGACCGGGTCTGATTGTCCGTACAAGATTGGTACGCTCCGTGAAGCGACGATCGGACCCAATCTAACGGGCGAGGCGAGGGCGTGGGTACTCGAGCGCTCGGGTTCGCGTGTTCCCCGCCGCTGGAATTATGACCCTCGAGTGTGAGCCAGGCGTATGTTCGGCCTGGCTGGCTTCGCCGACCGGTTTCGGGCGCATCCGGTGGCGGCGACGATCGAGCTCGGAAGCTTTCTGGGGTGTTTCGCCCTGGTGTTCGCGACCCTGGTTGCCGTGGCGAGTGGACCGCCGGCTGGCTCGCTCGAGGCGGATTGGCTGTGGCTCGCGATCGTCGCCGCCGGCGGGTTCTTCGTCGTGTTCTGGACAGCACTCGTGCCGCTGTACGAGTGGAGCCTGTGATGGGGACGGTCGGACGGTGAGGCGGTCAGGCCGTCAGGCCGATGGATCATCGGATCGTGCGTGTGGCTCTCCGACGTTTACCGCCCGGCGGATGTCATTGCCCGTTGTCGATCGCCGTCTCGAACCCCTCGTCGGTGCGAACGACGCCGGCCGCACAGACTGCGTGTTCGAACTCGGCCTCGAGGGCCGTCGCCGCCGCTTCTTGGGCGCTCGAGACGTCGAACGCATGGGGTTCAGGGCTGTCCATTTCGTAGGTCGCCACGAGCGTCGGCTCCGCGACGGTGTCGACGAGCAGGGCATCGCGCCGGACGGTGGCGATGCGGGCCTCGCCATCGGCGTCCATCGTCGCGGCGATCCGGGGCGTGTCGTAGTCGTCCTTCTCGAAGTCGAGTGCCAGGAGGGCGGTCGCGAGGGCGTCCCGGGCGGGATAGCCAAGCTCGAGTTTCTCCGCGATGGGGTCGACGTGGGAGCCGTTCCCGAAGGCGACGGTCTCGCCCGTCGGCGTCTCGACGACGCGCAGGCAGTTGTAGGCGACGTAGGGGTTGTCCGTCTCGGGGGCAGCCGGCGTCGGGCCCACGGTGAGCGCCTCGTCTCGAGCCGTGATCTGGCGGTTGGGGAACGAACGCGAGGAGACGCGGTAGGCTCCGGCGTCCGGACCGACGACGACGAATCGACCGATGTACATACACGCTCGATGGGCATCTCGCGGGAAAATAGGTGTCGGTCTGTACACGGGCTCGGTTCAACGGGTCTCCGCTAACCGTCTCTCCCCGAGAGGAGCCACCGATTCGCCGACCGGAGAACCGGCTCGAGGCGATAGCTTGACCATCCGGCCAGTCGTATCGCCAGAGTAGCATGTTCCCGCTCTCCACGACCTCGGCCATCGGCGACGGTCCGGCCGAGCCACTGGCGTACACCGACGTGACTCTCTACGGCGACGCCGACAACGAGGATGTCCTCTACGAGGGCCCCGTCTTGATCCACGGAAACGGCTGGCTCGAGGTCGAGGGCGGGCGGCTGCTCTCGCCCGCCGCCGTCCATCACCTCGACATCTACGACGACGACCCACCGTGGGGTCGGGTGGAGGGCCCCGAGGAACCCCGTGAGTCACGCGAAACACCCAATCACGGGGAACGCGGCCACGACAACAGAACCAACCGGTTCCGGCCGTGATCGCCGAAAGACGACACGCATAAGTAGACCCCAGCCGAATTTCCGTTGCACGCAGACCCATGGGGTAGCGGCCAATCCTGAAGCCTTCTGGGGGCTTCGACCCAGGTTCGAATCCTGGTGGGTCTACTTCTCGTGGTTCATCTCGAGACATACCAACGAGCAGTCGGCCACTCTCCAGTGGAAACGATGGGGTGTGCGAACGCGTTCACACGATCTGGGCCGGACCACAACGGTTAGACGACTCGAGTCCGTGTCTCGGGTATGCAGCGTCGTACGTTCGTCTCGACGGCTCTCGCGGTCGCTGGGGTGACGGCCCTCGCTGGTTGCACCGACGGCGCGGGAGAGGACGACGGCCCCGGTGGGTACGAGACCGGTACCTACGACGGTCGATCGGTCCCGCTGGCCCCACTCGCCGACGTACACGAGTGGTACGAAGATGGAACGGTCCGGATCGTGGACACTCGTGGCCCCGGACAGTACGGCTCGGGGCATATCGAGGGTGCGGTCCTGAGCCCGCCACCGTCGGACGGCGATCGGGACGACACGCTCGCCGACTGGGACCGCGAGGACCGCATCGTCACCTACTGTGACTGTCCCCACTCGCTGGCGGTGATGCGGGGGAGTCAGTTGCTCGCCGATGGATTCGAGGCTGTCTACGCCCTCGACGACGGCTTTCCCGCCTGGGAGGAGGCCGGCTATCCCGTCGAGAGCGATACCGAGGCCGAGATCGAGACCCACCGGATCGTCGGGGAGAGCGATCCGCGCCACGCCGAGGACTACGTCTGGGTGCGGACGGCAGACGGCGATCAGGTCGAAATCGCCCAGATCGAAGCCGACGGCAGCTACGAACTGACGATCCGCTTTGCGGACGTCGATGCCGACTCCCTGCTCCACCTCGAGGCGCCCGACTACGAACGGGAGGCCACCCTCGGAGTGTTGACGAGCGGCCCGGTGGTCGCCTGACTGGACCGGAACCTGGGTTTCGGTGGATCGATTCCGGCCGAACCCGTCCATTGGCATGACCGTCACTCGAGTCGAGGGACGAGCGATTGAGGTGTCTCGAGCCCCTACGTATTCCGTATAGCCAGCCAACCGCACCACCACTCACGAGACACCAATGAAAACCCTCGACGCATCCACGAACACACTCGCGTCACCCAACGCCTCCCTCCCAGTCCCGAACACAGCCCAACTCGACGACCGATCGGTCCGCGCTCGAGCCGAATCGATGGCCGTCCTCGCCCTCGGCGATGGGCTCTACGAGGTCGAAGCCGAGAGTGGCGAGACCTACCTCGTCGACCTCGCTGCCGGCCGCTGTACCTGTCCGGATCACGTCTTCCGGGGCGTACGCTGTAAGCACGTCCGCCGGGTCGCCATCGAGATCACCGAGGGGCGAACGCCCCCACCCGGCCAGGTCGCCGTCCCCTGTGTCGACTGTGGCGATCGGGTCTTCCTCGAAGCGGACGACCCGGTCGTCGAGCGCGACGGACCCGCCTACTGTGACGCCCACACAATCGCACCCGGGGACAGGGTTCGAGATCGGGAGACCGACGGCATCCTGACAGTGATCGACGTCACCGACCGTCGCGCTGACGCCGTCCGAATCCGGGCCCGACAGGGAGCGACCACCGTCGCCGAGTACCCGACGAACGAGCTCTACGCCGATGACGTGCCGGTCGTGGGGGCCGTCTACCCCCACGCCCGGGTGGCCGCGAACGGACCAGTTCCCGCGTCGCTTCGGGTCTACGTCTTCCCGCGGACGCGTCTCGAGCGGGTCGCCGACCGGTGAGACCGTCCGTCCACCATCGCCGAGCCAAACGCTATTGAGGACATCGCCCCTATCCGGCCACATGCGCACGCTCGTGGTGGGGGCGACCGGATTCGTCGGCAGACGATTGGTGGACGCACTCCTCGAGCGGGGCCACGATGTCGTCGCCTTCTCGCGGCACGCCAGCACCGAACCGTTCCCCGATGAGGTCGAACCGTTCGAGGGCGACCTCGAGGATCCCGACTCGTTGACGGGACTCTGTGCCGACGTCGACGTCGCCTACTATCTCGTCCACTCGCTGACCGACGACGATTTCGCCGAGCGCGATCGACGGTATGCCAGCCGCTTTCGTGACCTGGCCACTGCGGCTGGCGTCGACCGGGTGATCTACCTCAGCGGCATCAGTGGCGATGGCGTCGATCTCTCGGAGCATCTGGCCTCCCGGCGTGAGGTGGAATCGCTGCTGGCGGGCGGCAGCTACGACCTGACGGTGCTTCGGGCGGCCGTCATCATCGGCGCGGGAAGTGCCAGTTTTCAGATCCTCGAGGACCTGAGCGAGCGACTGCCCGTGATGGTCGTCCCCGAGTGGGTTCGGACGCCGTGTCAACCGATCGCAATCGGCGACGCCGTCACCTATCTCGTCGAACTGCTCGATGCCGATGAGACCCGCGGCGAGACGTACGACATCGGCGGGCCGACGGTCTGGTCGTACGAGTCGCTCCTCCGACTCACTGCCAGCGAGAAGGGCAAAACCATCTACATCGTTCCGGTGCCGGTGATGACTCCCGAACTGTCCTCACACTGGCTCCGTCTGACGACCGAGGTGGCGTACCCGGTCGCTCGAGCGCTCGCCGAGAGTATGCGAAACCCGGTGACAGTGCGCGAGGACGCCGACCTGCAGCGAGTGATCCCGATCGATCGGACGTCGATCGACGCCGCGGTGCGAACGGCCCTCGCTGCGGAGGACGGGTGACCGCTGGAGGGTGATGGTCGTGGGTGGGCGGCTGCTGGGGGACTGCTGGCCACCCACAGCTAGCCGTCGCGGCCAGCCCCTGTCGCCCCCGAGCGAACGGGCTCGAGATGCTCGCGAGCCGCGGGCTCGAGGGCGAAGGTGCCGTGGATGTCCGCGGGTGCTTCGCCGTGGACGACCCGTCCGAACGGGTCGGCGATTTTGGGATAGAGCCGTTCGAACGCCCTGGCCGCCGGCCCTCTCACCCCTCGAGCGGTCATCGCCCGTTCGACCGCCCGTTCGCCGGCGTGGACGGCGTCGCCCTCGATGAGCAGGAAGACGAACGGCTGGCCGCCGAATTGGGCCTCGAGAAACGCCTGTATCGGCTCGGATTCCCAGGGCACGGCGACGATGTCGTCCATCCGGTAGGTGAAGGCGTCGGCGACCGTTCGGAACGGCCGTTTTCGGCCGTCGTAGACGAGAACCGCGGGGTGATCGCTCACGATGACGTCGCTAGGCGGCCGATGGGTGTGATTCTTTCGAAGCCGGGTGCACACGGCGTGGCTCGAGGCGACAACTCGAGGCAACTCAACACCTGTTTCTCCTGCGCCATTTTATGCCCCTCCGAAACCGAGTGGTCGATCATGACAAACGGTATCGACTACGGCCGCCTCGAGGACGGCCGCCACGTCAACTACTGGCGCCTCGATCGGACCATCAGGCGGGAAGTCAGGCGGACCTATTCTACCGAGGAGTTCGCGTGGGCGACGGCCCGCCTCGAGTCCTTCGGCCACCTGATCGGCCACACCGTCGCTGACAACGCCGACTGGATCGACGATCACGGGCCCGAACTCGAGACCTACGATCGACACGGCGAGGTACAAAACCGAGTGCGATACCCGGCCGAACAGCACGAAAACGATCGGCTGGTCTACGAGTCGGGCATCGTTGCCGACGCATTCGAGGCCCCGCCAGGCCGCGAGGACCCCATGCCCCTGACGCACAACCTCGTCATGCAGTACCTGCTCTGTTACGCCGACGTCGGGTTCAACTGCCCGGTCGCGATGACCGCCGGGGTCGCCCTCGTGCTCGAGAAGTTCGACGACGGTGCGCTGGCGGCATATTACGAGGGGCTAACCAGCCGGGAGTACGAGGATTGCATCGAGGGGGCGATGTTCCTCACGGAAAAGCAAGGCGGTAGCGACGTCGGGGCGACCGAAACCCGGGCCGAGTGGGATCCGGCGACCGCGTGTCACCGTCTGTACGGCGAGAAGTGGTTCTGCTCGAACATCGACGCCCAGGGCACCCTGGCGCTCGCCCGCACCGAGGACGCACCCGACGGGATCGGCGGCCTCTCGCTGTTTCTCGTCCCCCACGAACTCGAGGGCGAACTGAACGACCAGCTCTACCGCCGCCTGAAGGACAAACTCGGAACCACGTCCGTGCCGACGGGCGAGGTGGAGTTCCGGGGCGCGAGAGGATTCCTGATCGGCGAGGAAACCCGCGGGTTCCACCAGATGGCCGAGATGGTCAACCTCGAGCGACTGTCGAACGCCATCGGCTCCTGTGGCCTGATCGGTCGCGCCCTGCTCGAGAGCAAGATCAAGGCGGCGAACCGGGAGGCCTTCGGCGAGACGATCGATCAGTATCCGCTCATGCGTCGCGATCTGGTGGACATGACCGTCGACCACGAGGCCGCGACGGCGTACACCATGGAAGCCGCCCGGCTCTTTTCGGTCCGCGAGCGGGCCGAGCGGGCGAAACGCGGTGCCCTCGAGGCCATGGGCCCGGACGACGTCGACGAGGAGCGGGCCGAACGAGCCTATCGGCTCATGCGGCTTTTGATCCCCATTGCCAAAGCCAGGACGGGGCGTCTCGCGGTCGACACCGCCTCATACGCCATGGAGATTCAGGGGGGCAACGGCTACGTCAACGAGTTCGTCACCCACCGACTGCTCCGGGACGCCCAGGTGTTGCCCATCTGGGAGGGGACCGAGAACATCCTCTCGCTCGACGTCCTGCGGGCGCTCGAGCGCGAAGCGGCCCACGAACCGCTCCTCGAAACCGTCACGACGCGCCTCGAGGGAATCGACCATCCCGCGCTGGCGGACACGACAGCGACCGTCGAGGCGTCACTCCAGGAACTCGGTACGGCCCTCGCGACGCTCGCGAGCGAGGACACCGATTACGCCCAGCTACAGGCGAAAGAACTGGCCCACTTCATCTACGACGTCTTCGCCGCCAGCCTCCTGCTCGAGCAGGCCCAGGACGCCCTCGAGGGGCGTGGTGCGCCGGGTGCCGTGGCTGCTGGCGATCCGGCGACCGCGGCGGATGACCGCGGCGGGGGTCAGCCGGACGCCCGACTCGCGCTGATCGCCCGCCGATTCGTGCGCCGACACCTCACGGAACGACCCGCTCGTGGGATCACCGACGGGGAGCGACTCGCGCTGGAGCACTTCGATTCGATCGTCCGGTTCGCGCCGCTCGAGCCGGCGGCCCTGCTTGCGAGAGCGGGTGAGACCGAGTGAGTCAGCTCGAGGGTCTGTGGGTCATCGATCACTGATAATCGGAGTGCTGCGGCCACTTCGGAATGTATACTATAATACTTTGAATTTTGTAGCAACCCTCGAGCGCTCGTCTCCGGTGTCCCGCGGGATAGCGTGTCACGTGACGGCGATCGCCGGTAAAACGCTACAATGATCCGTATCAGTCGTCAGCTGTCGCTTCGCTTTCGTCAGCGTCGGTCCTCCCGTCGCTCGAGCCGGCGGCTTCCCCAGCATCCGGCTCCGTGACAGCTCCCTCGCCACGGCTGCTCGCCAGCGGCCCGTCCGTCCGCCGCTCGAGACGCATCTCCATGCCACCCTCGGGGTGGACCGTCAGCGAGCTTCGCAGCTCGATTGGGCCGTCGTCGACCCGTCGAAGTGTGAACCGCTGGGCGATGATCGCGGCGAGGATCGGGGCCTCGAGCATCGTGAATCCCTTGCCGATGCAACTCCGGGGCCCGGCACCGAACGGGAAGTAGGCGTAGGTGGGGTGGTCGGGATCGAGCCAGCGGTCGGGATCGAACGCCGTGGGGTCATCGAAGTATCGGGGGTCCCGGTGGCTCGCCCACTGGGAACACATGATCAGCGAGTCGGCGTCGATGTCGTAGCCAGCGAGGCTGACGTCAGTGTCCGCCTGCCGGAACATCACGTACACCGGTGGGTAGAGTCGCATGGACTCGCGCAATACGTTCCGAAGGGTCGGCAGCTGTCGGATCTGCGTGGCCGTCGGGACCTCACCACCGAGCACTTCGTCGACCTCCGCGTGGAGCCGGCGTTCGACCTCGGGAGCGTCCGAGAGGAGCGCCCAGGTGTAGGTCAACACTAGCGCCGTCGTGTCGTGGCCCGCGAGCAACATCGTCAGAAGTTCGTCTCGAATCCCCTGTTCGTCGATTGCGCCCGCCGCCTTCGCTTGCAGGAGCAACGCGAGTAGGTCCTGGTCGTCGGGATCGATGCCCGACCGACGTCGCCGACGGACGAGGTCGTCGACCACCTCCTCGAGTTTCGCGATCGAGCGCTCGAACTGGCGGTTTTCCCGCGTGGGCAGCCAGTCGGGGATCACGGCCCGACGCGGGTCGGGCTCGAACCGCTGGCCCACCGGCTCGAGGAGGTGGGCCGTCTTCTTCGCCAGACCGACCGGGAGGTCGACGCCGAACATCGCCTCGACGATGATCTCGAGGGTCGTCCGGGTCATCTCCCACTCGATATTTCGGACGTCGCCGTCGTTCCAGCGGTCGACCATCGCGGTGGCCCGGTCGACCATCACGGGTGCCAGGCTGGCGATTCGGTCGGGGGCGAACGCCGGACCGGCCATGCTTCGCCGCTCGCGCCAGAGATCGCCCTCGCTGAGGAGCAATCCCTCGCCGAGTAACTGCCCGAGGGCATCGGTCTGGAAGTCGGGCTTCGAGAACGAGTCGGCCTCGCTGACCAGGACCCGCTCGATCGAGTCGGGGGTCAGGGCCATGTACGTCCGATTGGGGCCGAGGTCGAACGCCGCGAGGTCGCCGTAGCCGTCGCGAACCTGCTCCATGAACGCGAATGGGTCTCGCGCGTACCGTGGCAGGACGCCGACCGGTGGAACACCGTTTGGCCCTGGCACGACGTGATCTGTCATGGACTGGCTAGCGGCTACGTCGTAAAGACGGTTCTCCCGAACAACGTAACCGGGCCCTGGTCCGGGGTGGTCACGCTGTCGCCAGGCCACTCACTCAACGGCGCTCTCACAGGCGGTCATCGCCCGACAAAGACCGAGACACAGTGACGAACGATGGGCTTCGACCCCTTCTCGGAGCGGCTACTCCCGCTCAGGCGGCCACCACCGCAGAGACGACGAACTCCGTCGTCCCGTCCGGTGGCTCGAGCCCGCCGCCGAAGAGGAGTTCGGCGATGGGAATCGTCAGGTAGGCTTCGACGAACGCGGCGAGGACGAGGACGAACCAGGCGTAGACCACGAGCATCGTCGTCTCGTAGACGTACGCTTTCGTGAGAAACGACTCGCGGCTGCCGAGAAGGCGCTGACCGAAGCGATGGACCAGTCGGAACCCGATGCCGGCGGTGACGAACAGCGCCGTGAGTTCGAAGACGCCGTGGGGAATCAACAGCGCGAGGATCTGGCCGAATCCGAGTTCGGCCCCGGCTCCGAGCGCAATATTCCCCACCAACACGCCGTTGAACACCATCACCACGAACGTCAGAATCCCCAGACTGAACGCCCCCACGATGGCGAGTAGAAACGGTGGCGTATTCTGCGTGATGAAGAAGGTCGCGGTGAGTTCGAACTCCGCGCCCCCCGGCATCCCCTCCTCGCCGAGTTCGTCACCGAACTCAGCCTCGAGCAACTCCGCGAACAGCCCCATCAGGTCGACGCCGGCGCCGTAAAGCAGCATGCCGAGCAGGATCCCCATGCCAAACAAACCAGCGGCGAAGCCGACGTGCAGTCGGTGTTCGCCCCAGGCCGCTTCGACGGGCTCGAGTGAGAACCGGCTGTCGAGGGCGTCGCCGATCAGGAAGGCCATGAAGCCGACGCCGAGGGTTACCGCGCCGACGGCTGCCGTGAGCGCTCCCTCGAGCGCTCCCAGATAGACGCCCGTCAACACGCTCAACAGGGCGAGGACGGCGGTGAGCTGGCCGCTTCGGCGCTCGAGTGGCGGGCTCGAGGGCGCCGTCTCGCCTTCGTCGGGGTCGCGGTCGGCCGGCCCGCCGGTGTCGCGGGTGATCTCGTCCGAGTCGACCGTCGGCGTCCGACCGTCGTCGGATTCGGCCGTCGACGCATTGGCTGTCGTTGCCGTCGGCCGGCCATCGGCGTCGTCAGTGGACGCGGCCGACGTCGACGTTCCTCGAGAGTCATCACCGCCCTCGTCGGCGTCCGGGACCCGGTTCCGATTCGGGTCCGCCTCACGCTCCATACCCACCGTTCGGTCAGGAAAACGATAAATGCGCCGACTGCGCCACCCGGATGGGTGCCGTCCTCGAGCAGGTTTCAGTCGCCGGGCCTTCCGCCCTCGAGTCAGCGCCCGTCACTGAGCATCCACGTCCTCGACAGGGAGCCCGTCGTGGGCTGCCAGGGCGGAGCGGATCGCCGGCCAGGAGGAGTCGACTGAGGGGGCCGCGTACCAGCCGTCGCCGGATGCCATCGGAGTCGACTCGGCCCCCGGCTCCCGTCGCGAACCGCCACGGTCGCCCGGCAACGCGGCCCCGTCCTTGAACCCGCTCGAGGTGCCGATGACGACCACTGGGCCCTCGAGGCGAGGCCGCTCGACGGGGGTCCCGTCGGCGTCGACGGCCTCCGCGGGTCCCGCGTCCCGCTCGTCCGCCGCTGTGGTCGACTCCTTGCCCTCGAGCAGGTCGCCCAGGGCAGCGAGGCCCGCGACGCCCGCCGCACCCGAGGACTCCTGCCACCATCCTGCCCGGGCCAGCCGATGCTGGGCGTCCTGGAGGTGAGCCTCGGTGAACCCGACCGCGAGCCCGTCGCTCTCACGGATGGCGCGATACCCCCGCACGCTCGAAGTGGTGGCCTTGATCGAGTAGGCCTCCGTGGGCCTGGCATCGACGCTGGCGATCGCCTCGCCGCGCTCGAGTGCCTGGCACAGTGGGGCCCGAACGCCGGGTTCGCAGGCGACCAGGCGTGGGGTTCGATCCGCGACGCCGAGCGCCTCGAGTTCGCGAAACCCCTTCCAGACGCCATAGAGTAGTTCGGCGTAACAGGTGGGTACCACGACCGTCCCTGGGACCTGTTCCTGGAGCTGGCCAAACAACTCGTAGGCGATCGTCTTGTACCCCTCCGGTCCCCACGGATGACCGGTGTGGACGCCGGTTCGGCTGCTGACGGGGTGAAACCCGTGGTCCTCGGTCAGTCGGTCCACGGCCCGCTGGCGGGCCTCGATCTCGTCGACGGCGAGGACGACGGCCCCGTAACTGCGAATAAACGCCTGAACTGCTGGCGGGGTTCTCGAGGCCGTGAGGACGACACAGGGCAGGCCCGCCCGGGCGGCGTAGGCCGCAGCGGCTGCGCCGTGGTTGCCGGTCGAGGCGGCGACGACGCCCCTGGCGTCCTCGCGGACGGCGGCGCTAACGGTGCAGCGATTGAGGCGATCCTTGTGGCTCCAGGTGGGATTCTGGGACTCGTCTTTGAACCGGAGCGTGGATGCCTCCCCCGACGCCATGAGCCCCGCGACGTCGAGGGACTGGAGCGTGAACTCGAGCAGGGGGGTGCCACCCTCACCCAGCGAGGGCGTCGAGAGGGGTGGCAACAGCGGCTGCCAGTGGTCCATGGGCGGCCGCTGGCCAGCCTGCCCGAACAGGCCCGCCTCGTGGGACCCGTACTCGTAGGCAACCTCGAGGGGATACTGGACAGCGTCGGTACTCGATTGTGGACAGCCGGCGGTCAGTACCGGCTCGAGCGGGTAGGTGATCGACGGGTTAGCGAGCGAGCGGGTCCCGCTCGCGAGGGAGGCCGCAGGGTCCATGCGAGGGCGAACGAGCCGGTGACGCTTGAAAGGCGTTGTCTCTGTATCGGAGTTGCAGATTCACAATTTCTCTCAAAACACGGTTCGCGCCACCGAACCGACCCAGTAGCGGTTCCCGGCACTGTGCGAGTCACTCCTGAAACGATTCATACAATTAGTGTCGTCTCTTACCGGTGAGTGCCGAACCCGGGCTGGTACTCACCGGTAAACAGTGACACTAAACCGTATCAGACACTGATCGCCGATACGGCTGGCGATCAGGTGTGCAATGGCCTTCGCTGGCTACGACAGTGAGAGCGTCGGGTTCAGAAAGGCTCATTGCAAGAGCCGGGTGGTGGCTTACGTTGCTTTTCGTCATATCTGGGACAGAGCGTCGAAATGTTCGAGTCAGTACTGGAACGCAGACAGAACCAGGACGAAGACCACGTCGGCGACGAGACGACCGTCTCGAAGGTTGGCCATGCGGTCCTAAGAGGGCTCCAGGCCGGATTCGTTGCCACGCTCATCATGACGGCCTTTCGCCTCCCAATCATGCGATCACTGCCGCCGTCGGCGAACTTCTGGGCCAGGTACGTCCGAGGCGGTGATTCAGCGGACCATCCGCTACCGGGTCTGCTTCTCCACGTGCTCTATGGGACCTCCGCAGGTGCCGTTTTCGGCGGGGTCTTCCCACTGCTCGAGGCCGAACGGTCGATCGAACCAGAGCAGCGAGGGCTCGTTTGGGGCGCTGTCTATGGCATGGGGTTGTCGCTATTTGGATCACAGATCATGCTCGCAGCGATCCTCGACACCCGCCTCGATGCTGACGAACTCGCGCTCTTTCACGCTGCCCACCTGGTCTACGGGATCTCTCTTGGCGCATGGGTCGGATCGCGGACCGAAGGGGTCGAGGATCCCGACGACGAATACGACTACGCTGAAGCGGGGTAACGGGAACGAACCGTCTCGACGTCCTCCCGCATCGAACGAGGGTCTCGTGCTTACCGACTCAGCGACAGGGATCTGTGTACCTCGGAGACGAGCCGGAACCGTTCCCGGGGCCTCGCCAGCTCCGAACGAGCGAAGCGACAGGCCTCGAGGAACGCAGGCAACTCGAGACGACAGAGTAAGGCCCCCGGGACCCGGACGGGCGAGCATGCACACGCTGGCGATCACCGGCGGACGGGTCCTCAGACCCGACACCACCGTCACGCGGGCCGACGTACTGATCGATCGAGACGCCGGCAGGATCCTCGAGGTCGCTCCCGAGGTGGAGACAGCCGACGAGACCGTCTCTGCTGAGGGCGCCCTGGTCACGCCGGGTTTCGTCAACGGCCACACGCACGTCGCCATGACGCTCCTGCGGGGCTACGCCGACGACAAGCCACTCGAGGCCTGGCTCCAGGAGGACATCTGGCCGGTCGAGGCCGCCCTGACGGCCCCAGACGTCCGATCCGGGGCCGAACTGGGCGTCCTCGAGTGCATCAAGGCCGGAGTCACCGCCTTCGCGGACATGTACTTCGAGGTCCCCGAGCTCGTCGACGTCGTCGATCGAGCCGGCGTCCGTGCCCGGCTCGGCCACGGCGTCGTCACCGTCGGAAAGGACGACGAGGACGCCCGCGCTGACGCCCGCGAGAGCATCGAAATTGCGCGCCAGTTCGACGGCGCGGCCGACGGCCGGGTGTCGACGGCGTTCATGCCTCACTCGCTGACGACCGTCTCGGCCGAGATCCTCGAGGCGTTCGTGCCCGAGGCTCGCGACGCTGGGGTCCCGGTTCACTTCCACGGCAACGAAACGCGAGACGAGGTCGATCCCATCGTCGACAAACGCGGGATGCGGCCACTCGAGTACGCCGACGATCTCGGGATGCTCGAATCCGCGGACTTCCTGGCTCACGCCGTCCACGTCGACGACACCGAAATCAATCTGCTGGCCGCGCGTGGAACGGGGGTCGTCCACTGTCCAGCCTCGAACATGAAACTGGCCAGCGGTATGGCTCCCGTGCAGGCCATGCGCGAGGCGGGTGTCACTGTCGGGCTTGGCACCGACGGAGCGGCCTCGAACAACGACCTCTCGATGCTCGACGAGGCCAGAGACGCCGCCATGCTCGGCAAACTGGCGGCCGACGACGCAAGCGCCGTCCCAGCCCCTGCCGTCGCCGACATGCTGTCCCGAGCGAGCGCCGACGCTATCGGCCTCGAGACGGGTCGGCTCGAGCCCGGTGCCCCCGCCGACCTCGCGGTAATCGACCTCGAGGCCCCGCACCTGACACCCGTCCACGACCCGGTGAGTCACCTGGCCTACGCGGCGACGGCGGCCGACGTCCGGCACACGATCTGTGATGGGCGGGTGCTGATGCGGGATCGAACGGTCCAGACCCTCGATGAGGGCGCGATCCTCGAACGCGCCACCGACAGGGCCGGGACGTTGCTGGAGCGCGCCGGCGCTCTGTAGCACGTTCTCGCCCTCCTTAGCAGTTGTTGGCAATTCGATTTTCTTTACTGGAGTCGGAACGCGTACATTGGCGTTCCGGGCACAATTGGTGCGGATTTGAGTATAAACCTTGGTCATATTGCCAACGACTCTTAGGGGAGTTCGCCCCTGCACAGCACGCACACACAGCGGGCAGGGCCGGGTCGAACTGGTGGTCCCGAGCCGCCAGTCACTCGAGGGGTACCCGCTGGCAAGTACCGTTATCCCAGCTCTGTCCATCGTGGGCGAGATCGTCGAGGCCCACGGTTGGACGCTCGAGGTGGCCGAGTTAGTCGGAGGCGCTCGTGGCGTGGTCCGCATCATCCGACCGACGAGCGACCACGATTCCGGCGCCGAACAAACCGACAGCCACCGCGATCAGCCCGACTGTGAGCGTTTGGCCGGGAACGAAGATTCCGACTCCGAGCAAGAGCATTGCTGTAGCGTGCAACACGGCGGTCAGGTTCATACCGCTGGTACGTGGCCGACCCACAAAGGCACCTCGTTCCGCCGTGACGAGCCGATCGCCGGTGTTCGCCGGCTCCTCGTCCTCGTTCAGCCGTCCGTACCGCCACGCCTCGCCCGTGGTGTCAGGGCTCCCCGGTGGCGATCACGTCGAGGTCCGTCGGGTTCGCCCCGCCGTATCGCTCGACGAACGCATCGAGGCGATCCGGATCGTCGGCACCGATGAGCGGCGTCGTTGCCGTCGTACACGGCTCGGTCACGCCCAATCGTTCGCAAACGCGGTCGGCGGTCACCGCTGCCATCTTCCGATAGGTCGTCAGTTTCCCGCCGACGACGCTGTAGAGGTTCGGTACGCCCTCGTCGGCGTGCTCGAGCAGTGTGAACCCCCGGGAGATCCCCCGTCGGTCCGTCCCCGCTTCGTCGGGTTCGTACAGCGGACGCACACCCCACCACGTCCGTTGTTTTGGCGCGTCGGCGACCGCCGGAAGCATCGCAGCACACTCCTCGATCGATCGCTCGACCTCCCAGTCGGCGGTCTCGTAGTCGTCCGGGTCGGAGACGGGCACACTCGTTGTTCCCACCACGACCTCGCCCTGGTGGGGGACGATGATGTCGCCGTCGTCGGGGTCTCGACACCGGTTCAGCACCGGGGCGAGCCCCTCGTAGGCGAGTGAGATCATGACCCCGCGACTCGGTGCCATCTCGATCTCGACGCCGGCCATGTCGGCGATCCCCGAGGCCCACGCACCGGTCGCGTTGATCACGTACGCGGGCTCGAACACCCGGTCGACGGTGCCGCCGACGTGAACCCCGGTAAGTCCGTCAGCGCCCGTCTCGATGGCCTCGACGGGGGCGTGTGGATGTACGGTCGCCCCGTTGGCTGCCGCGTCGGCCGCGTTCGCCGCCACGAGCCGTGATGGGTAGATGACCCCGTCAGGGACGCGAACGGCCTCGACGACCGACGATGCGAGCCCGGGGACGAGCGCACGGGCCGCGTCAGCGTTTAGCCGTTCGGTCTCGATGCCGATCTCCGCACAGGCGGCCACCTTCGCCTCGAAGTAGTCCGCGTCGTCGTCCTCGAGGCGGACGAACAGCCCACCCGTCTCGCGAACGCAGGCCCCGGCGATCTCCCGGAGGGTGCGGCTCTCGGCGAGACACTCGGCGGCACCGTCTGGGTCGGCCTCCGCGTATCGGGCGCCGCTGTGTAACAGTCCGTGTGAGCGACCGGAGGTCCCACTCCCCAGGCCCTGGCGCTCGAGGAGCGTCACGTCGACGCCCCGCAACGCCAGGTCGCGAACGATTCCCGTTCCGGTCGCGCCGCCGCCGATCACGAGAACGGTCGGGTCCGTGCTCACACGCCCTCACCCCGCGGGGTGTCGACGCTGACGCTCGGACGCAGGCCACGCGCCAGCGCTCGCTGGCTGCCCGCCTGCCCTCCGGGAAACTGTTCATTGTCCCACAAAACATGTCGACTCGTTGACTGGGTGTCCATACGATGGATACGGGTCGGACGGGGTTGAGACTGTTGGCGTCGGCCACAGGTTCCGGGTCGTGGTGACGACAAACCGCCTCACTCGAGCAGATCGGCCAGTTCCTCGAGGCGATCCCGGTACGTCGAGAGCGCCCGGTCGATCGGTGCGCCACTGCGCATGTCGACGCCGGCAATCCGGAGCAACTCGAGGGGATACTCGCGGGAGCCCCGCTCGAGGAACGCCCGGTAGTCCGCCGCGGCGGGCTCGCCGCGTTCGATGATGTCGTCGGCGATCGCCAGCGCCGCCGAGATACCCGTCGCGTACTGGTAAACGTAAAAGGCCCGGTAAAAGTGCGGGATTCGCATCCACTCGCGGGCGATCCGGTCGTCGACGACGGCGGGTTCGTAGTAGCGCCCCTTGAGGCCCCCGTACAGGTCGTCGAGGCGATCGGCCGTCAGCGGTTCGCCACCTTCCTCCAAGGCGTGCGCCTCGTGCTCGAACTCCGCGAACAGCGTTTGTCGGTACAGCGTCGAGCGCACCCGCTCGAGGAACTCGTTGAGGACGGCCTTGCGGAGGTTGGGGTCCTCGACGGTCTCGAGGAGGTGGTGGGTCAACAGCGCCTCGTTGACCGTACTCGCGACCTCGGCCACGAAAATTTCGTAGTTCGAGTAGATGTATGGCTGTTCGTCCGTCGTCAGTTCGGAGTGCATCGAGTGGCCGAGTTCGTGAGCCAGCGTGTACATCGAGGCGACGTCGTCCTGGTAGTTCAGCAGGATAAACGGCTGGGTGTCGTAGGTCCCGCCCGAGTACGCCCCGGAGCGCTTGCCCTCGTTCTCGTAGACGTCCACCCAGCGGGACTCGAGGCCCTCGGCGACCCTGGACTGATACTCAGAACCGAGGGCACCGACGGCCTCGACGACGTGGTCGGTCGCCTCGTCGTACTCGACGTCCGGTCCGCCGTCGCCAGTCAACGGCATGTAGAGATCCCACATCCGCAACTCGTCGACGTCGAGTGCCTCGCGCTTCAACTCGGCGTGGCGGTGGAGATGTTCGAGGTTGTCGTTGACGCTCTCGACCAGATTGTCGTAGACCTCGATAGGGACGTTTGGCCCGTCGAGGGCGGCCTCGCGAGCGGTGTCGTAGTGGCGGGCCTGGGCCAACTTGACGTCCGTCTTGACGCTGTTTTTGTAGGCTGACGCGACCGTGTTGCGCACCGCCTCCCACTCGTCGAAGTAGCCCTCGTAGACGCGCTGGCGGAAGTCCCGGTCCGGTCGGCGAAGCAGATTGACGAAATTGCTCTGGGTGATCTCGATAGCCTCCTCGCTCCCCTCGAGGGCCGGCCCCTCGACGGTCGGGAACGTCATGTCCGCGTTCGAGAGCATGCCGTAGACCTCACCCGGCGATCCCGTCACCTCGCCCAGTTCGGCGAGCAGGGACTCGACCTCCGTCGACCGCGTGTGGGGTTTCTTTCGCAACACGTCGTCGACGTAGTGGTCGTAGGTCTCGAGGCTTGACTCGCGCTCGACCATCGACTCGAACGCCTCGCGCGTGAGCGTCTGCAGTTCGGGTTCGATGAACGACGCGGCGGCCTGGGCCTCCGAGGCCAGGGACTGCCCGCGAGCGCTCAGCGCCTGGTATTCCTGGTTTGTCGTGTCCTCGTCGCTTCGCATCCGCGCGTAGGAACCGATCGTCGACACCTCCCGCAGCAGCCGATCGCGCAACTCCAGGACCTCGAGGAGCGTCGCAGCGTCCTCGGTCGCTTGCCCCTCGTAGCTCGCCATCTCCTCGACCAGGTCGGTCGCCGCCTCGTAGGCTGCCTCCCAGTCCTCGTCGGTCGCATAGATGCTCTCGAGGTCCCAGGTGTGGGCCGTCTCGAGTTCGTCGCGGGTGGGAACTGAACTCATTGACTGCAGTTCGAAGCGGCGGTGGTAAAGGGTGTCGAACCACGACGCTGGCGTGGACTATCGGACCCTTTGCCGGCCGTCCCTCCTGCACAAAATATTTATCTCAGGGTAGGAGCGATCGAAATATGTCCAGCAACTCGAACGTCATGGGATCGCTCGTCCACGTCCTTGGGCTGTTCACCTCGTTCCTCGGCTCGGTGGTCGTCACCCGAACCGCGGGGAATCCCCACAGCGTGCGCAACGCCGAGCGCGCGGTCGGCTGGCAAGCGACCGCCTTCGCCGTGACGGTCGCCGTCGCCGTCATCGGCGTGGGATTCCCGCTCCTGTGGGCGCTTTTGCCCCTACTCTACCTCCTCAACCTCCAGCAGTCGGTCAAAGCCGCGGTCACTGCCAGCGAGGGTGGGATGGCCCAGTACCCCTACACGCCGTTCTGACCCCAGGATCACGGTGGAATCCACACCGAGGACTGTTCGTTCCCCGCGACGTGGCCGAAGGTTCAATTGGCATCGCCACCCACTCGGACCCATGTACGCCATCGTCGGCTGCAGTGAGTGTTCGCACCTCTGGCTCATCGAGGGACGCTCGAAGACCACCCAGTGCCCCCGCTGTGGCTCCCGGCGACCATACGAGAAGCGCAAGCAGTTCCTCGAGACCGAGGATATCGACCACGCTCGAGAAGTCAGGGCGTCGATGCTCGCCAGCCGCCAGGGCGAGGGCGAAGCCTTCGCTCGCGTCGACTCCTTCGCCGACCTCGAGGACGACGTCGCCGACGGCGTGGTCGACGAGACGGCCTACCTCGAGGCGTCGGGGCTCGATCCCGACGCGATCGAGGAGGCGGGCGATCGGGATCCACGTCAACCCGCAGGCTCGAGCAAGAGAGCCGTGGTCGAGGACGCCCTTGCCGA
>LKND01000019.1 GCA_001564275.1 Natrialbaceae archaeon Tc-Br11_E2g14
CGTGATACCTTATCAGTTGTTGGCAATTCGATTTTCTTTACTGGAGTCGGAACGCGTACATTGGCGTTCCGGGCACAATTGGTGCGGATTTGATTATAAACCTTGGTCATATTGCCAACGACTCTTATGGAGATCGCCGTGAACGTAGTCGCGTTCTTCAGTCTTCACGACCGTCTCGAACGCGGTCTGCCCGGCTTTCTTGCATCCGCTTGCGCTTGGTGAAGAACTCGTGACGCTGTTCTTTACCCGACGGATACTCGGACACCACAGAGCCTTTCACTGCACCGCTCCGACTCATCGCAGCGAGTACAATAAGTCCTCGTTCACATCAACACCAACAATCGTGTCTGCACCGTGCTTGCTGGCGACTCCATGGGTTTCGTGTGTGATGATGACGTGGAGTCGCCACTCATCGTGTTTGTAAACGACTTCAGCAGTACCAACCCACCATTCATCGTCGTTGAACGCGGTTTGGAGTCGGTCGAAATGATCTGGACTGCCACGAAGTTCGCCTTTGAGGTGCGTACCTCTCGTGGCAGTCACGCGGAACCGAACCGTCCCGTCGTCTTCAGGGAACAGGCGGTAGTCTTCTCCGTGGTTCATCACCATCGGGTACGACTCGTCGATGTACAAGTAAGGTCGCCCCCCATCCGTCATCGTTGTTGTCGAGGTAGGTTTCGATTTCGCCAAGAGCTTTCTCGACGATGAGTTGGGTGGTGTTGTTGACGTGGTCGGCGTTATCCACGACGACCGATTTGATCTCGTTCCACTCCCACCCTTGGCGGTCGAGGCGGTTGGTTTCGTTGCGGATGCGCCGGGCTTCAACACAGCCGGTTTGCAGGTCGTCGCCACTCCCCGTGTTGATGTTTAGTCCGAACGATAAGGTCTGGGTGAGTTTGGACGACTGCACCGTATTCTCGTATGGTTTGATACTTGTTAAAAATTCGTGTTGTGCCGCTCTTCACCGACGGGCACGCTGGCCCGTGGTACTCGCGCTGCTATTCTTTATATAGAGCCAAGGCCTCACCCACGGTGTTCGGACGATACTCGATTATCAGCGAGCGGTAGAAAAGGAGATGTCGGACTTGCTCAATTGGGTCGAAATTCACCAGGAGAAATTACTAACAATTGAACAATTTACACACCCTCACAACGAGTCGGCTCAGAAGCGGTCTATCACCGCTTCTGAGCCACTGGGCCTGTATTGCCACACTTTTAATTCTGCAGTTCAGGTTTGGAATTTGGCACACTCTAACGCATTAGGTGTCCCAGTGTGGTGGTAGAGCGAGGGCTCACCAACGGTCCCTATCGGTGAGACAAAAGAGGCAAGTTCAAGTAAACTTGTTCTAGTGCAAATGAATTGCATATCTTTATTACTCTCCCCGAGACAGCATACGTTGCAGTCGTGTGCCCCGACCCCACACATACAGGGGGGGTTGACCAGGGCCACTAGATCGACACATGAGCTGTCCAGACTGTAGCAACGACCGGACTCGTGTCCGTGACACAGCAGCCAATACGAACGGGGACGCAGTGCGCCGTCGCCGCGAATGCCAGCGCTGTTCGTTCCGCGTCACGACATACGAACGTCCGGAATGGGACTCACTCCAGGTGAAGAAGCGAGACGGCAACACCGAACCGTATGACCAGCAGAAAGTCCGTGAGGGTATCATCCGGGCTGTGAAGAAACGTCCTGTGGCCGATGCGCAAGTCACCGAATTGGTGGACAGCATCGAAGCACACCTCCAAACACGCGACGAACGGATCGTCGCGTCCAGCCTCATCGGCGCCCTCGTCTCCGATAACCTCCGAGAACTTGACAAAGTCGCGCACGTTCGGTTCGTCTCCGTGTACAAGGGTTATTCAGACCCAGAAGACTTCAGGACTGTGACAGTGTTCTGGCTACCAATGACGTTGCAGTCCCTGAGACACCATCACGACACCATACGGATACACAATGAGCTCCCAGACCAGTACCAGTACAACCCATCGACCCCACTTGGTGGGGTGCAGTGAAGAACGTGCACACCAGTACTGACATCAAAAAAGAAACAACACAACCACGATGAATACCAAACAGGTTGCTCCGCCACAGCACGCACGAATTAGCGGTCGGTACCGCCCCTATCGATTATCGATGCATCAACCAACGATTTCTGAGGTGATTTCCAATGAATACGAGTGACTCTCTCCACACTCCATCTGATGGTGATGTGGACGCAGGCACAGAGACACAGACCGACATCTTCGAGGAGCGAATCCAACTCAAACCCTACGAGTATCCGGAACTCCTCGATTACGTCGAAGCTATTCGGAATAGCTACTGGGTTCACACTGAGTTCAATTTCGAAGGTGACGTACAAGATTACAAGGTCAACATCACCCCGGCCGAAAAGACGGTCATCAAGCGGACGATGTTGGCCATCGCGCAGATCGAAGTGCAGGTGAAGACGTTTTGGTCGGACATCTATAAGCAGATGCCGAAGCCCGAAATTGGGAGTGTGGGCATGACGTTTGCCGATAGTGAAGTCCGTCACATGGATGCCTACAGTCATCTCCTCGATGTACTCGGTATCACGGAGGACTTCGAGCAAGTCACGGACGAGCCTGCCATCAAGCAGCGAATCGGCTACCTCAACGAGTATCTAGAGCGCGGCCAGACCGATGACCGCCAAGAGTACGTGATGAGCATTCTGCTGTTCAGCACGTTCGTCGAGCACGTCTCGCTGTTCAGCCAGTTCCTCATCATGACGAGCTTCGACAAGTACGAAAAGAAATTCAAAGGGATTGCAAACGCTGTCGAGGCAACGAGCAAGGAGGAACAGATTCACGGCCTGTTCGGTGTCGAACTCGTGGAGACCATCCGCGAGGAAAACCCCGGTCTCTTCGATGAGGACTTCGAGGCCGATGTCAAACAGGCCTGTGAGCAGGCGTACGATGCTGAGATGGAGATTCTTGACTGGATCTTTGAGGAGGGCGAACTGGAATTCCTCCCCAGAGAACACGTGAACGCGTATCTCCGGGACCGGTTCAACCAGAGCCTCGAAAACGTGGACGTCGAACCCATCTTCGAACCCGACGAAGCGTTACTCGAAGAGACGCGGTGGTTCGATGAGGACATCATGATGACGAAGGATAACGACTTCTTCAGCAAGCGATCCACCACGTACAACAAGCACACCCAGAGCGTTACTGCGGAGGACATGTTCTAACAATGTCACAGCAAGCATACAAAACCGTCACGGAACAACAGGACGAACCGTTTTACTGGCTAAACGAAAACAGCAGGGAATTCCTCAGAGAAGGATACCTGCTTGCGGGCGTCGAGCCCGAAGAGCGTATCCGGCAGATCGCAGAACGTGCCGAAGAGATCCTCGATGAGGATGGCTTCGCAGACAAGTTCTACGAGTACATGGGCCGAGGGTACTACAGCCTTGCCAGCCCGGTCTGGGCGAACTTCGGGCTTGACAGGGGCCTCCCCATCAGTTGCTTCGGCAGTCATATGGAGGATAGTATGGAGAGTATTCTATATACGCAAGCCGAAGTGGGCGAAATGACCAAGCTCGGTGGTGGGACAAGCGGGTACTTCGGTGAACTTCGCCCCCGAGGCAGTCCGATCACCAACAACGGGAAGAGCAATGGGAGTTACAGCTTCACGCAACTCTTCGACACCATCATCAACGTGGTCAGTCAGGGCGAAACCCGGAGAGGCCAGTTCGCTGGATACATCGACGTTGAGCATGATGACCTCGAGGAGTGGCTGAACATCAAAACCGAAGGCGACCCCGTGCAGGACATCTACTACGGTGTCATCATCGGTGATGAGTGGTTCCAAGCGATGATCGACGGCGACGCAGAGAAGCGAGAGACGTGGGCCAAAATCATCGAAACGCGGATAAACATTGGTGTCCCCTACATCGTCTTCCGCGACAATATGAACGAGGGGAAACCGCAGGTCTACAAGGACAACGGCTACGAGATTAACGCCTCAAACCTGTGTACCGAGATCGCGCTCCCTGCCACACCAGATGAGAGCTTCGTCTGTTGCCTCTCAAGCATGAACGCGCTCCACTTCGATGAGTGGAAAGAGACTGATGCGGTCGAAACGCTGACGCGCTTCCTCGACGCTGTGATGGAGGAGTTCATCCAGAAGGCAGACGGCGTGCAATTCATGGAGCGCCCTGTCCGGTTTGCCAAACGCCATCGAGCGATTGGTATCGGTGTCCTCGGCTGGCACAGCTACCTTCAGAAGAACATGATTCCGTTCGACAGCATGGAGGCAATGCAAAAGAACGAGCAGGTGTTCCGAACCATCAAGGAGCATAGCTACGAGGCAAGTGCAGAGCTCGCTGAAGAGTTTGGTGAGCCAGCAGTCGTTGAGGGGTACGGGCGGCGGAATGCCACGACGATGGCTGTCGCACCAACCAAATCCAGCAGTGTGATTCTTGGGCAAGTCAGTCCGAGCGTTGAACCGCTGAAGTCGAACTACTTCGTTCGAGATGGTGCCAAGTTGAAGGCGACTCAGAAAAACCGGTTCCTCGAAGCGCTGTTAGCCGAGCGTGGAACGGATACTCGGGAAGTCTGGGATAGCATCGCGGCCAAAGACGGCAGCGTTCAGCATCTCGACTGCCTCACCGATGAGGAAAAGGAGGTGTTCAAGACGTTCTCGGAAATCCCGCAAATGGCCATCATAAATCAGGCTGCACAGCGGCAGAAGCACATCGACCAAGCACAGAGCATCAACGTCTCGATTGACCCTAGTGAAGTGAGCGTCAAGCAGATTAACCAGCTCTACATCAGTGCGTGGAAGAAAGGAATCAAAAGCCTATATTATCAACACAGTGTCAATGCTGCACAGAAATTCAGTCAGGACCTCCTCGAATGCAAGGCCTGTGAGAGCTGATCTCCCATCAGTCGGTGTGATCATGTGGTCACGTCTGAAAACCGTTTAGACTTCACACCCATTCGCTGTGACCGATACGCTACACTGTATTGTACCTTTAGTTGACCGCTTGAGGAACTCGTCGAAGAACTCACGGTATAGTGGCCACTGACCGTCATTGCACACCCTCACGAGACCATGGCTCAGAACCGGTCACAAACCGGTTCTCAGCCGACTCGCTGTGAGGGTGGGTAACTCGTTTCAATTGGTACTATAGGTCGGTCCTCAGCGGGAAGAGTCGACGGTAATCGCTCGCGTCTTCCGTGCGTCTCAGGACCCCGGTCACGCCCCCTGGAATCCGATCAGACGCAGACCGATCAGGCAGACGAGCACGGTCGAGCCCTCGTGGCCGATCACTGCAATCGGAAGTGGAATCCCGGCCGTGAGAATCGCCCCGATCATGATCGCGATCGCTCCGAACGCGATGACGAGGTTCACGACGAGCGTCTTGTGGGTCTCGCGGCCGAGTGCGAGCGCGTAGGGCAGCTTTTCCAAGTCGTCGGACATGAGCACGACCTCGGCGGTCTCGAGGGCGACATCGGTGCCGGCTCCACCCATCCCGACGCTCACGTCCGCCGTCGCGAGCGCCGGGGCGTCGTTGACGCCGTCGCCGACCATCGCCACCGCTTCGTGGCGCTCTTGGAGTCGTTCGATCCGGTCGACTTTCTGCTCGGGAAGCAACGCCGCATACACCTCGTCAATCTCGAGTTCCGCCGCGATAGATCGAGCCACGCGCTCGTTGTCGCCGGTCAGCATGACGATCCGCTCGACGCCGAGTTCGCGCAGGCGAGTGATCGTCGCTGCGGCGTTCTCACGGATCGTGTCGGTGAACGCGAGCCAGCCCAGGATCTCGAGGTCGTCTCCATCCTCGCGAGCGACGAGTACGCTCGTTTTCCCGTCGCTCTCGAGTGCTCGCAGGGCCTCGAGGCCCTCCTCGAGGCCCACGATCGTTTCCCCCTCGATCACCGTCTCGAAGTACCGGCTGTTCCCGATGTGGATCGTTCGACCGTCGACCCTCGCGTGGACCCCCTTCCCGACGACTGCCTCGAAGCCGCTCGCGTTGGGGGGCTCGAGGCCGCGTTCCTCCGCTTCCTCGACGGTCGCCTCGGCCAGGTGGTGTTCCGATCGGGCCTGGACTGCCGCGGCGAGTGCGAGGAGGCGATCGTCGTCGCCCTCGAGACTCGTCCCTCGACGGGGCGTTACGTCGGTCAGTCGGGTGTTACCCTCGGTGAGCGTGCCGGTCTTGTCGAAGGCGATGGCGTCGACGGTCGCCGTCCGCTCGACGTGTTCGCCGCCCTTGAAGAGGACGCCCTGACGCGCACCGGCGGTGATCGCCGAGAGCACTGCTGCCGGTGTCGAGAGGATGACGGCACACGGCGAGGCGGCGACCATGAGGGTCATCGCCCGGTAGAACGTGGGGTCGAACTCGTGTCCCAGCCCAAGTGGAACCGCGACCGCGACCGCCGTGAAGGCGAAGACGCTCAGGACGTATGGCTGCTCCAATCGATCGATGAGCCGCTGGGTCGGTGCCTTCTCGCTTCTTGCCTCCTCGACCATGTGGATGAGCTTCGAGATGGCGGACTCCTCGGCCTCGCGGGTCACCCTGACCTCGAGGCTTCCGGTCTCGTTGATCGTACCACCAAACACCTCGTCGCCGGGTGCCTTCGTGATGGGGACGGACTCGCCAGTCAGTGAGGATTGATCGACCGTGGTTTCGCCGGCTTCGACGACACCGTCCAGTGGGATCCGATCGCCGGGACGGACGACGAATACCTCGCCGATCTCGACGTCGTCGATGGGTACCGTCACCTCCTCGCCGTCACGGCGCACCTGTGCGGACTCCGGACGCAACTGCATCAACGATCGGATCGCGTCCCTCGAGCGGCCGATGGCGTAGTGCTGTAACACGTTCGACAGCGAGAACAGAAAGAGGAGCATCGCTCCCTCGAAGGGCGCGCCGATGGTGAGGGCGCCGAGTGCCGCGATAATCATCAGCAGGTCAATCTCGACGGCCGGCTCTTGGAGGGCGCTGATGCTCTCTTTGAGCCCGTACCAGCCACCGAAGACGTAGGCCCCACCGTAACACGTCCAGACGAGCCAGGAAGCCCCGTCGAACCAGCTCGCGAGGAGGCCGCCGATCATCCCGACGAACGTCAACACGACGAACGCCCCCTCCCGCTTGAACGTCGCCCCGTCCGGAACTGCCTCCTCGTCTTTGGCCGCCTCTCTACGGAGCTCCGGCGGATCCGTCGTCGTCCCGACCGTGTCGCCAACATGCTCGGGACTCGAGGGCTGTTGCATATGCGTACGTGCGAACGCATGAGAAATAAGTATTTTCAATAGGCGGAGAAAACTTAGGACAACCTAAATAAATATTAGGCATACCGAAACGTCGGTGGCAAACGTCGACTCACCAGATCGGTTTCCCCAGCACCGACGCGATGTAGACGACAATGGCGACGATGATTATCATCGGACCAGTCGCGATGTTCCAGATGTACGAGAGGGCAAATCCACCGAAGATGGCGATCTGTCCGATGACCACCGAGAGGACGAAGCCACGATTGAAGCTACTCGTGAGCTGCATCGCGGCTGCGACAGGGATGACGAGCATTCCGGCGACGAGAATCGCGCCGAGGATCTGCATCGCCGCGACGACGACCAGTGCCGTGAGCACGACCAACAGGGTATCGTAGAACCAGACGTTGAGTCGGGCGAGTCGGGCCGCCTCACGGTCGAACGTAATAAACAGCAATTGCTTGTGAGTGAGCGCAACGGTCAACCCGACGAGAAACGCCAACCCGAGCATGAGCTGGACGTTCTCGAAGGGCACGAACAGGATGTCACCGAACAGGTATCCCTCGACGGTGGCGCTAAAGACCACACCGTAGGAGATGATGGCGATACCGACTGCGAAGCCGCCGGTGAGCATGATGGCGATGGGTACGTCGGCGTAGCCATCGGTGTTCACCGCGACGTACTGCATACCGAGGGCCGCGACCGCGGCGACCACCAACGCCCACGCCAGCGGGTAATCGAGCGGAATCGCGATCCCGGCGACCTCGAGCGTCGGGACGGCCGCACCCACGAACAGGCCGATCGCGACCCCGCCGAAGGCGGTATGGGCGAGCGCCTCGCCGATGAGTGCCATCTGTCTGTTGACGAGATACATCCCCACGACCGGTGCGGTAAACCCCACGAGGACGCCTGCGGTGAGCCCGCTCTGCATGAACGAACTGCAGACGAACCAGTGGTCGAAGGTCCCACACATCGTGTAGGCTGCGTCCGGTTCTCCCCAGAACCCCGCGTACAGCGGCGGGAATACCCAAACGATGAACGCTGTGAGAGCGAGTAACACGACCGCCACGCCAGCGCCGAGACCCAACCGATCACGTCGTTCGTGGGACAGCCCTATCCCCATGGTCAGTCGCCCCCAGCGCCAGCGTTGGCGCTGACGATTCGCGCCGAACTGAACGCGCGCTCGAGCGCGTCGCTCTCGAGAAACGCGCTCGTCTCGGCGTGTTCGTACAGCTCCCCGTCGAGACAGGCCATCGTGCTCGCGTGCTCGGCCACGACGCCGATGTCGTGTTCGATGAGCACGATGGTGATGCCCGCACTGTGCAGGTCGGCTAAGAGTTCGTAGAACTGCCCGACGGCGTCGGCGTCGACGCCGACGGTCGGCTCGTCGAGGGCGAGGAGGTCGGCTTCAGAGGCCAGCGCTCGAGCGATGTATGCTCGCTGGCGCTGCCCGCCCGAGAGCTTGCTGAGTCTGCGATCCTCGAGGTCGGCGATGCCGACCCGTTCGAGTGCCTCGTCGACGTGCCTTCGATCGTTCTCGGTCAGTCGATGAACGCCCGCGTGTGGGTACCGTCCCATGCGGACGACCTCGCGGACGGTTACTGGCATCATCGTATCGGCATCCGTCGAGTGCTGGGAGACGTATCCCAGACGCGTCCCCGCTTCGAACCTGTCGGCGGGCGTTCCGAACAGCTCGACGGTGCCTCGATCGGGCGTCTGGAGCCCGAGCATGATCTTGAGCAGTGTAGTCTTTCCGGAGCCGTTCGGGCCGATAAGCCCGAGAAACTCGCCAGCCTCGATGGTCAGCGAGATATCTCGCAGGACCGGTCGGTCGTCGTAGGCAAAGCTGACGTTATCGACGGCGATGGCGTGAGACATAGATTTGGATTCGTTAACTGTTTGTTAATGGGGTGCGAAGATATAAATTCGCTTCGTCTAATTCACTCGGCTTGCAGCGCGGCCGCTAGCGTGGGCAGGTTGAGTTCACGGAAGTGGTCGAGATAGCCCCAGTCGGATTCCATCTCGACGGATGGGTCGACCTCGGGGCTGCCATCGAGCTGTGTCTCGACGGGCGATAGTGGAAGGATCTCCGCGTCGACCTCTTCGGCGAGCGACTCCGCAAGTGGCGCCGGCTCCCCGACGTCGTAGAGGACGTGCTCGATGCCAAAGTCCTCGATGAGTTCTTCGACCTCCTGGACGTCCTGTGGCGAGGCCGAGTCGTCTGGGGAGGTCCCGACCGGCGAGTAGACGTCGATCCCGTAGCGACGATGCCACCACTGGAAGGAGTCGTGTGTCGCGACGACGATTTCGTTGCGTTCGGCCCGGTCGATGATGTCGTGGATGTCGTCGTTGAGCGCTTCTAACTCCTCGTTGAAGGCCGCGGCGTTTGCCTCGTAGTCGTCGGCGTTATCGGGGTCGATCTCTGTGAGGCCGGCGGCGATGTTCTCGACGCCCTCCTGGCACTCGACGGGATCCATCCACCAGTGTTCGTCGTTGTCCTCCGCCGGGCTGTCGAAGAAGTCGATCCCTTCCGAGGCCTCGATCACCACGACGTCGTCGCGTTCCCCGAGCTGGTCGGCGGCGTCGTCCTGCCAGCTCGCGAAATCACGGAGATAGACGAAGCCGTCGGCCTCGTCGAGTTCCTCGACCGTGCCGGGTTCGGGTGTCCAGTCGTGGCCGTGCTCACCGATCGGGACGAGGTCGATCGCTTCCATGTGTTCGCCAGCGGTCTGTCGGACGAAGTCCCAGACGGCGGGCATCGAGGCGAAGACGGTGTACGCCGCATCACCATCGCTTTGCGGGATCTCCTCGTCGGTCGTGTCGTCCTGTGGGTCCTCACCGAGGCAGCCGGCTGCTCCCACTGCGAGTGCGCTCCCGGTTAATGCAGTGAATTTCCTGCGAGAGACGATCCGTGAACCGTTGCGATCAGGCTTCATTACCACACCAATAGAGGGCACCCCATTTGAATTTTTTCTATCTAACATATAGATTAGTAGTGTCTAATCTACCACCGCCGATTCCGACACTTGTGTCGAGAGGCAGTCCATCGATCTGGCAATGACGGAACTGGAGTGACCGAAACGTTGAAGTAATGACGTAAAGTACGCTTTACTGTAAAAGAGGCTTTCCACCGTGATGAACGACCTCGAGACTGCTCGAAAACGACGCACCGTCCGCAACCGGTATCGAAAACTGGCCACCTACAGCATCTGGGGTGGCATCTTGGCGCTGTTCGCCGCGACGGCCGTCTGGATTGCCTACCCCGACCCGTTCGTCATCTACGCCGGCGTCGGCCTCTACTGGCTGGGCTTTTTCGCCTACCTCGGCATCCACTACGGCACCGATTACGACCTCGAGGACGAGCGAGACGACGAAATCGCGAACAAAGCAGGGGCGATGACACTCGGCGCGGCGGCCGTCATCGGTGTATTGCTGACCCCCGCTGCCGTCGCCATCGACGTCACCGGCGTCGCCGACGTGCCCGAAGTCGTCTGGGGCATCGTCTGGGCGTTCGTCGGCCTGTTCGTGCTCTTCGGCATCGCCCACGCGTATTACGAGCGCCAGCATCAATGAAAAACGAGGTCCGCCGCCACCGCGAGAAACGGGGGCTCAGCCAGGGTGACCTCGCGGCCCTCGTCGGCGTCTCCAGGCAGACGATCAACGCCATCGAGCGCGAGCGCTACGACCCCTCCCTCGAGTTGGCGTTCAAACTCGCGGCCTTTTTCGAGGTGCCAATCGAGTCCCTGTTCGATCCGGACCTCGAGCCCCTGGACGAGTAGTCGGCTGCCCTCACTCTTCGACCCTCTCGGTCGCCTCCCGGAACAGACTGTCGAGAATTTCGGGCGTCGTCGGGTGGTAGGCCCGGTCCGGGATCTCTCGGACGTCGAGTCCCATCTCGACGGCGAGTTGCATCGTCTTGGCCATCACGTCCGCGTGGAGATGGAGCCCCTGATAGCCAAGCACCGTTCCGTCGTCAGCGTCGACGACCAGCGTGGCTAGCCCCTCCGGGTGGTTCTTGCTCTTGAATACCCCGTCCGAAGACGCCTCGGTGGTGACGACGGCCGCGTTCACCTCGCTGTCGGCAACCGTCACCGGCGTGTGACCGATGCGGGCGAACGGGTAAACGCTCAACCCGGAGAAGATCACGTGATGGGGCACGTTCGTGTATGCCTCGAGGGCCTCGCCGCGGGCATGCCGAAGGATGTTCCTGCCGGCGACGAACCCCTGTTCTTTGGCGACGTGGAGAATGGGTTCGTGCCCGTTTGCATCACCCACGACGAAGATCCGGTCGTCGTCGGTTGCCTGCATGGTCGACTCCACCCACCCCGGCCGGGGTTCGAGTGCCGTCGCCGCGATGCCCAACCCGTCGACGTTCGGTTGCCGTCCCGTGAAACAGTACAGATGCTCGGCCTCGAGTGTTTCCTCCCGACCAGCCCGTTCGACGGTCAGTGCCACGCCGCCGTCGCCCGTCGCCTCGAGGCGTTTCTCGTCCGTTTCGGTCAGGATCTCGACGTCGAACTGCTCGCGGTAGATCTCGAGGATAGTCTGGCCATACGTGGGCGGGAACTCGTCGAGGGGGCGATCGTCGTGTTCGATGACGGTGAGGTCGACGTCACCGACCTCGCTGAGATAGGGAACCATCTCGAGCCCGATGTAGCCGAACCCCATGACGAGCCCGGAGTCGGGGAAGGTGGTGGCGTCGAGAACGTCCGCACTCGCCGACCAGTCGACGGCATCGATGCCCGGCGTGTTTGGCACGTTGAGCGTCGACCCCGTGGCGACGACGATGTAATCCGGATCGATCGTGCGATCACCCACGGCGAGCCGGCGCTCGTCGACGAAGCGGGCGGTGTCGCGGATGAACTCGACGCCGTCTCGCTCGGCCAACTCGTGAACGTGGGCTCGGCGATGTTCGGCGAAGCCGAGGACATTGTCGTCCTTCCGGGCGACGATCGCTTCGAGGTCGGGCTCTGGAACGCCCTCGAGCCGGTCGTCGTGACGGGCCTGATAGCAATGGTGGGCGGCCGAAAGGACGTCCTTCGAGGGCATACAGCCCCGGAGAATGCAGAGCCCACCACCGGGTTCGCCGTCGTCGATCAGTGTCAGGCGCAGGTCGATGTCTTCGGTCTGCTCGAGCAACTCCTCTGTGGCGGCGACACCGGCACTGCCGTAGGCACCGATGATGGCGACGTGTACGTCGTGCATACTGGCTCTTCGGGGGTGGGGTCAATAGTCGTTGGTGCGCCCGTGTTCGAGGCACACACGAGTGATCTCCGATCGATATTACCCGCGGACTGGTGGATACTACCGTGAAATCGACTCGCCACCCGCCTCGATGACGGTCTCGACCTCGTCTCTCGTCACCAGCGCCACGTCGCCCGGAATCGTCCGTTTCAGGGCTGCAGTGGCCGCGGCGTACTCGAGGGCGGTGCCGACGCCATCTCCGGCGAGGCGGCGAGCGATGAACGCGCCGGTGAAGGCGTCGCCGGTGCCGATTGGGTCGACGGTCTCGGTCTCGTAGGCGTCGTGATCGTGCAACACCGTGTCGTGCCAGGCGAGTGCCCCCTGATCGCCACGCGTGACGACGACCGTCCGGAAGTCGTATTGCGAGCCGAGTTTGTGGGCGAGCTGTCGCGGATCGCCCTCGTATCCGAGGACCGTTCGGGCATCGCGGGCGGCGATGACGAGGATATCGATGCCCGGGAACAGTTTGGTGAGGGTGTTTCGGGCCTCTTCGGGCCCCCAGAGCTTGCGGCGATAGTTGAAGTCGAAGGCAGTAATCGTGCCGTGTTGCTGGGCCGCATTGAGCAACTTGGCTGTCGTATCCCGAAGCGTCGAGGAGAGGGCTGGGGTAATTCCCGAGGTGAAAAACACCTGGGCCTCCTGGATCAATTCGAGGTCGAACTCATGGGGCTCGGCCGTGGTGACTGCCGCGTCCGAGCGGTCGTAGATGACGTTCGTCCCGCGAGGTTTGCCCCCGTGTTCGAGGTAGTAGGTCCCCTGGCGACCCTCCTGACTCCAGATGACGTCGGTCTCGATCCCGTACTGTCCGAGCTCGCCGACGACGCGCCGTCCGAGCGGTGAGTCGGGCAGCTTCGAGGTCCACGTCGCGGTTGCGCCCAGCCGTTCGGCAGCGACGGCGACGTTGCTTTCCGCGCCGGCTGCCCGAAGTTCGAGCTCGCTCGCGGTTTCGAGTCGTTCGTGGCCCACCGGCGAGAGCCTGAGCATGGTCTCGCCGAACGTCACGACGTCGCTCATGTACTCACCTCAGACGTGGTCGGTTGGTCCATAGTTCGCCCAAGGGCCGGGTTTGGTATAAGTGGTACCGGTCGTTGCCATGGGGCTCCGATCGAGCGGTTTTTGTGTCGGCACAACTACGTGCCAGCCGACATGGGCGAGGTCACTATTCGGGCCGCCAGGATCGACGATGCGGTGACGATCCGTGCGGTCGCCCGCGAGAGCTGGCACGCTGCCTACGACGAGTTTCTCGGAGCCGAAACCGTCGACGAGATCATCGAGTCGTGGTACGCCCTCGAGGGCCTTCGCCGATCGGTCGCGGCCGCGGACAGTCGGGTGTTCGTCGCGGCGACTCACGACGCGAGCCAGGTCGGGGGAGTCAATGCGGTGGACTCGAGCCGGGTCGATGAGGACGGGCCGGCTCCCTCGCGGTCGGTCGAAGAGGACGAGATAGCCGAGGACACGTCACCCTCGATCGTCGGGTTCATCCACGTCGGTCCCTGGCCCGACGAGCCCGCTGAGCTTGGCAAACTCGTGGCACTCTACGTTCGCCCGACCCACTGGGGCCACGGTGTTGGCTCCGCGTTGCTCGAGCGTGGTGAGTCGGCCCTCGAACCCGCGTTCGACCGCCTTCGCCTCGAGGTCTTCCTCGACAACGACCGGGGACGGCGCTTCTATCTGGATCGCGGTTTCGAACGGATTGCCACCGAACGTGAGTCCCTCGGTGGGGACACGCACGAGGTGGCGATCCTCGAGAAATCCCTGTGAAGGCCGTCACGTTTCCATGGGGGATTCGACGAGCCCTCAGGAACCGTCGATCCACGACAATCCGTTCTCGCCTCCTCGAGTGCGTCGTCGGCGAGCGGGAACTGCCGGAAGTGAACTACGGAGTTCAACGTGTAACGCTACCGCTCTTGAACTCTTGACACACAGGCCAAACTGGAGTCCTCGTCACTGCTGACACCGATTGACCACGTCGCCACCGTCTCAGCCGAGCAAGCGATAGAGGCTACTCGCGGCCACTGCCAGCATCACGAACACGCTCGAGAGTACGGGGTCGACGCTCGAGACGATCGGCACCTCGAGGCCGATGAGGACGATCACCACCAACCCGAGGACACAGACCGCGAGGTGGCCAACTAACAGGCCCGTCCGGACCTGTACCTCGCCGTCGACGTAGCCGTAGACCGCCTCGAAGTGGGGTCCGGGCGTGATCGTCTTCGCCGTCGAGTCGTACTCGATGACGCCGTCTTCCTCGAGTTGTGGGAGGTGAGTCTGCTGCAGGGAGACGTAGACGCTCTTGTACAGGTTGTTGGGGACGGAACCTCCGTCCGATTCCTCGGCGGCGATGTCGGAGGCAACGTCCGACACGTCGAGCGTTCCCTGGGCCTCCGCGAGCAACCGCACGATCGCTCGGCGACGGTCGTTGCCGAGAATATGAAAAATGTCACTCTCAGCGAGCCCCTCCGAACGGTGCTGTTGGACGGACATCTCAGTCGCCCCAGCGACGGAGGCTGCTTGCATACACGCCACCACCTGTCATTGCTCTGGTGACACGTTCAGCAACGAGTCCCTTCAATCTGATGTAAAATAGCTTACGCGAACGGGGCGAACGGAAGCCGTCGGCGAACGTGCGTCATCGTCGGCGACTCACTGCTGTGGGAGGTGATCACCGGATTGCATTTCTCGGTAGGTCGTACAGGACGGGCAGCCGTGGACGACGTCGCCGTTGTCGCCGAACACACGGGCAAACTGCTGTGTGACGTGTGCGCCGCAATTCTCACAGCGGGTTCCAGTCGATGACGATTCCGTCGGTGTCCAGTTGAGGTGTGTGGTTGGCATGTGTTGGGGCATGGGGAGTCAAATGTATTTGTGAGACGCTACGGGTCTACTCGAGGCCACGCGGGGGTCACTCGAGATACCGGAAGGCGGGGCCGGTATTCGAATAAAGGGTGCGACCGTTCACCCCGGTGGGTGTCGGGTACACCCGGTAAGCGTGGCTTTTGTGGTCAGACCATCGGCCGTGGACCTGCTGGTGACAACCGAGACGACACCGTTGGTGGCTGAGTTACACCGAATCGTCTCGGCTTCGCCTGGATTCGTGACGGAAACAGCGCCCTACTCGCGCGAAAAAGCACCTCTTACTGGTGATAAACGATCGGTTTCTCGCCCGTAATGACATCCCTTCCCTCGATAAAGTAGTCCGTTATAAAATACCCGAATCCCTTACCAGTTAGCTCGATGGACGGTATCGAGGGCCAGCCTGTCAGGGGATCGGCACTCGGTACGTACCCCGATGCCTCAGATTGGGGACCATACACGGTGATACAATCCATGTCTACGCAGGCTAACAACACGGCGGCGGATTCGACAGTCGACGAACGCGTCCAGCTGGACGTTCTCGGTGACGAATGTGCGCGAACGATCCTCATCGCCAGTAGCGAGGGGCCACGCACGGCGAAGGAACTCACTGAGCGAACCGATTCCTCCTCGGCCACGGTGTATCGACGGATCAACAACCTCCTCGAGAGCGAACTGCTGGCGGAGTGTATCCGCTTCGAGGAAGACGGGACCCACACGACGGCCTACGAGGCGACCGTCGATCACGTGCGGGTGTCGATCGGGCCGGAGGGGATCGACGTCTCGCTTGCGCCCCGGTCGATGTGAACGGGTGGTCACGTGTGGACCCCCCAACGAGGAACGCTGGCAAACCGTTTCGACCGGAGAAACGGGTGTCTGTCATCGAAACGGTTTGGCTGCTCGCGACGAACTGACCGGTTGGCGAATTGTATGATGTGGATAACAAATATCCATTCAGCGGAACGGTCCACGTGATTGAGCAATGCATGATCTGACCGGATTCCAGCGCGACCTGTTGTACGTGATCGCCGGCGCCGACCGACCGTCGGGCCAGAACGTCAAGGAAGAAGTCGAGCAATACTACAGCTCCGAGATCAACCACGGTCGACTCTACCCGAATCTCGACACGCTCGTGAACAAGGAGCTCGTCGAGAAGGGACAACTGGATCGGCGAACGAATTACTACGCGATCACGGACGCGGGGCTGGATCGGATCGACGAACGTCGGGAGTGGGAACGACAGTACGTCGACGTCTGATCAGGAGTGGGAGCTCTGCCCAGCGACCACCGACACCTGGGTGTCGATCGGCGAGACAGCGCCCGTCACGATATCTGGTGTCGTCTCTGCCGATCAGCGATGGGTCGAAACTGTTGTGCCCGACGTGCACTGACACGGCTCGCTATGGGTGTCGAGACGTCTCGAGGCTGGAATCCGATCTCGACGGGTGAGCTGCGGGAAGACCGGGAGCCTCGTCGTTGCTGATCGCCCCCACGGCGTGCGTGAGCGTCTCTCCCGGTAACACGTCCATAACAAAGCCCGTCAGACGCAAGCCGTTTACTGATTCGCACATGCTCGAGGAGGTCGTCGACCGACAGGAGCCCACGGGGGAGCGATGAGTCTGGCCAGCAAGACGCGCCACTCCGTTGGCGCGGTGACTCGATATCCGACGGACCTCGCGGTCGTCTCGGTGCTCGCCGTCCTCGGGTACTACGCGATCACGACGTTTCCGACGGGGAGTACCGTGCGGTTCGTTGCGACCCTCGCATTCGTCGGGTTTTTGCCGGGCTACGCACTCACCGCCGTCCTGTTTCCCGCTCGAGCTAGAGTTGGCGATTCGACAACCGATGGACGCGGTCCGGAATTCGCCCGCTCAGGTGGGATCGATACCGTCGAACGGCTCGGGTTGGGGCTCGGGCTCTCGATCGCCATCGTGCCCATGCTCGTTCTCGCGATGCCGTTCACCGAGTGGGGGCTGGCGACCGAACCGCTGGCTGGCGGTCTGGTCGTTATCACGCTCGTGCTCGCTCAACTCGGCGCGATCAGGCGCTTGCGGGTGCCCAGGTCGGACCGATACGTCGTCTCCCTGACTGCGGGACTGCACCGGGCCTCGAGTGCAATGGGCGTTGGTCCAGCGCGGGTCTCCTCGATCGTGCTGGTGATCGCCGTCCTGGCTGCTGCGGGCATGCTGGTGTACGCGTTCGCCGCCCCGATGGCAGCCGGGGGGTACACGCAGTTGGCGATCTACACGGCCGACGACGACGGGGAGTTGCGTGCGGAGATGCCCGATACGGCGATTCCCGACGAAGAGATCCCGATTACGTTCCAGATACACAACGAGGAGCGCCAGGCGATGAACTACACGGTCGTGATGCAAGAACAAGTCGTCGAGGATGGCGACGTCGACCAGCGGATCACCCATCGGGAAATCAATGCGACGAGTCGATCCGAGGACGGCGGTCGCATCACCGCCGAGCGAGGGGTGACCCCCGAGGCGGCGGACGGAGAGACGGTTCGTATCGTCGTCATGCTGTTCGAGGACGATGCGCCGGTGACGGCGACGAAGGCTCAGGCGATGGAGTACACCTACTTTTGGGTGACGATGGAGATTCCACCCGATGCGCCGGGGACCGTCGACGAGAACGCGACGGACGACGAACCGGGGACGAACTCGACTGATGAGGGGAACTCGACGGTGAACAGCGATGAGGCGGGGTCGGACGAGGATGGTGACGATGACGACGGTGGGGATGACAGTGATTCGGTGGCTGAAGACGAGGCTGATGACGATGCACTCGAGGAAGATGATGCTGAGGAGGCTGATGAAGACGGTGATGACGAAGACGGTGATGACGAAGACGGTGATGACGAAGAGGGCGATGACGACGATGAGGAAGATGATGAGGACGACGAAGAGGGCGATGACGATGATGAGGAGGGCGATGACGACGACGACGAAGAGGGCGATGACGATGATGAGGAGGGCGATGACGACGACGATGAAGAGGGCGATGAAGATGATGAGGACGATGAGGATGAGGAGGACGGTGATGACGACGAGGATGACGAGGGCGGTGATGACGACGAGGAGGAAGATGGTGAGGACGACGATGAGGGCGATGATGACGACGATGAGGGCGATGATGACGACGAGGAGGAAGATGATGAGGACGACGACGATGAAGAGGACGACGACGAGGAAGATGACGATTCCTTCTTCCCCTTCTAAACCTCACCACCGAACAGTCACGCCTCGAGATCACGCCCCCACGATACCCCCGGTCACCAGCGACCTGGGGCATCGACGGAACCGATTCACACCCCTTCGACAGCGAGCCTTGGTGTCGCGTGGGAGTGGGCAATGACGTGCAGTGACTTCACGAAGACATAGCTCCCGGCTATATCCACGTGTCCCACCCCCAACGCTCGACTCGAGTTCACCCATCCAATGGCTGAGTCGGGTGGGTGCCCGACTCATCCTGTGTCCCCAATTAGGCCCCGTGTTCGGCCTCGATGACGGTGGCCATCTCGAGGTCGGCATCGGTGATACCGCCGGCCTCGTGACTGGTCAACCGAATCTCGACCTCCTTGTACCGGATCGTGATCTCCGGATGGTGAAACTGTGCCTCGGCGATTTCGCCGACCATCTGTGCGAAGTTCACCCCACGGAGGTAGTCGTCGAACTCGTAGACACGAACGATCTCATCGCCCTCCCGGTCCCAGGCATCCGGGAGTCCCTCGGCAATGGCTTCCTCTGAGCAGACGTCCGTCATACGAAGCTGCACGGAAGCCAATTAAATAACGGTTGTGCCCGGCCCCTATCCACAGGGTGTAGGGGCTGGTAGCGGCGTCATCACACAGGGACCGAGGCGGCCGTACGAGATCAGTCGTCGTCGGTGATCCCGACCGAGTGGCCATCGAGCGGGGACTCCACTTCGGGTGGGGACGGACTGTCCTCCCGATCGGTGCCAAACGCGGGATCGAACAGGTGCAACGCCGTATTGATCGTCTCCCAGTCGTCGTTGCCCGCCGCCTCACGCAGGCTCTTCGTCGGGGCCGCGAGCAACTGGTTCACCAGCGAGTCGACCATCGACTCGACGATCCGCCGCTGTTCGTCGGTGAACGCCTCGCCGTCGCCGGCCTCGAGACGGGACCACGCGGTTTCCAGCTCGCGGGCCTTCAGACGCTCGGCGGATTCGTACATCGAGGCGATGACCTCGTCAGCACGGGCACGCTTGAACTGCTCGTTCACGTTGGCCAGTTCCGCCTCGACGATGGCCTCGACCTCGCGGGCGGCGTCGAGGCGTTTCGACTGCGTCTGCTGGGTCACCGTCTCGAGATCGTCCAGATCGTAGAGGGTGACCGGCTCGAGGATGCGGGCCTGTGGATCGACGTCCCGTGGTTGGCCGAGGTCGACCACTATCTGTTCGCGACCGCCCAGGTCGGCGGGCTCGAGCAACGGTTCCGGACTGCCCGTTGCAGCGACGATAATGCCGGCGGCCGCGGCTGCACTGGACAGCCCATCGAGGCCGATGGCGTCCCCATCGATGGCGAGTTCGTCGACGACGTGTTCGGCGTGTGGCACGGTTCGGTTGGCGACGACGACCGAGTCGACGCCGGCGTCCGCGAGGCTCCGAGCGGCCAGTTGCCCCATCTCACCCGCACCGATGACGAGCGCGGTCTCGGTCTCCACGTCGACGTTTCGGGCGACCAGTCGCGTCGCTGCCGATCCGAGCGAGACGATGCCCTCGTTGATCGACGTCTCCGTTCGGGCCCGCTCGCCGACGTGGATCGCCTTGGTGATGGCGGCCTCGAGCCATTGGCCGATCCCGCCGGCGGTTCGGGCGTCCTCGTAGGCGGTGCGCACCTGGCCGATGATCTGGTCTTCGCCCAGCACGGCGGATTCGAGACCGGTGGCGACCCGGAGGAGGTGGCGCAGACTCTCCTCGTGGCCGGTGGTGATGACTGCCTCCTCGTCGATTCCGTGGAAAAACGCCTCGAGTGCGGTGTGGCCATCGCGGCCGTCGGCGGTCACGACGTAGGCTTCGGTTCGGTTGCACGTCGAGATGACGAACGCCTCCTCGACGGCGGGCGCGGTCAACAGCTGGGCAACGCCGGCCCGTTGGCTCTCCGGACTCCCAGCAGCGATTTCGTCGACGCCAGCGCTCCTGTGAGTAATCCGCTTGCCGGTGATCACACCCGTCTGGATCACGGGGAACCACCCCTTTCGACGCGTTCGGCTTCCAGCACGTCTTCGATCACTTGGCGGGTGTTGGCAGTACCGGTACGTAAAGCTGTCCAAATACCAGATGCGTTGACGACGTCGGTGACGATCGCTCGACGGCGCTCGGGTGGGACGCCGCGGGCCTTGAGTTCCGCCCGGAGGTCGCCGACCAGCGTCGCCATCTCGCCAGCGCCCGCGAGGTGGTCCTCGAGGTCCTGTCTGAGGTACTTGCTCAGCGCGGGGGCCGTGCCCCCCGTCGCGATGGCGACGGTGACCGGTGGCTCCTCGACGGTGGCGGGGACGACCACACTGTCTGGGTCGCGCGCGCCGGCCCGGTCGGCGCGATTACACAGCACGCCGCGATCGCGAGCCGCGTCGGCAACGGCCTGGTTGACCGCCTCGTCGTCGGTAGCGGCGACCACCAGCGCGGGCTCGTGGCGCTCGAGCCAGGTGGGAACCGCGTCCGGGTCAGGGGCGGCACGCACAAGATCGGCATCACCGAAGTCCCGGTCGGCGAAGTCGGGGCTGACGACGACGACCGTCGCCTCGCGGGCGAAGCGGCGAGCCTTCCGCGCGCCGACGGAACCGCCGCCGAAGACGAGCACCGTCGCGTCCGTGAAGTCGTGGAGGAGTGGGATCATGGGTGGATGCGTGTCTGCGTGGATCGACATCTGGACTCGGGACTCCTCCACTCAGGAGCCGTGTTCGCTCGATGGAGTTGGGGCCGTCGACGCTTCGTCGGAGGACTCGGTGTTCGCCGCCGCCCGTTCGGCGAGACGGATGCCGGTCTTCTTCAGGATCTGGGTCGAGAACAGGGTGTCCCAGTCGTCCTCCTCGACGTCCCAGTGGGTGGCCATCGTCTCGCGAACTTGCTCGACCCGCTGTTCGCTCTCGGCCTCGGTTCGCCCGTGGGTCATCGCGAAGACGTTGTACGGCCAGACGCCCTCGTGGCGCGGGCGCTCGTAGCAGTGGGTGACGAACGGCAGCGCGGCGACCTCCGGGCCGACCGTCGAGACGAGCTCGTCGGGGACGCTCCAGACGGTCATACCGTTTTCCGTGTAGCCCAGGGCGTAGTGGTTCGGGATGACGCCAACGCGTCTGATCTTCCCCTCCTCGTTGAAGCGTTTGATCGCCTCGAGGGTCCACTCACGGTCCTGTCCGATGGCCGCGGCCACGTCGGCGTAGGGCGTCTCGGTGACGGGGAGCCCGTCCTGAATCTCGAGGATCAGGTCGCGTTCGGCCGGCGTCAGGGACGAGCGGCCGGTGGGCTCGACCGCCGGTCCGAGCCCCGTCAGATCGAGGCCACCGTCGGCGAGGGGGCCGTCGACGTAGAACTTGGCCTCGACGCGGAACTCCTGTTGCTTGGGGAGGTTGTACGTCGGCTGGCCGGTTTCGTCCTCGATGGCCTCGAGTACCTCCTCGACGCGGTCGGCTTCCGCGACGCTCACGACAAACCACACGTTCAGGTGTGGGTGTGCGCGCTCGTAGTTGTGGGCGACCTCGCGGTACCCGTTGACCGCCTCGACGACCTCGTCGAAGCGATCCTCGGGGGCGTGCATCGCGACCAGCGTGGCCGCACCGCCGATCTTCTGGGCGTTGACCAGCGCGCCGAACCGCGAGAGAACGCCGCGCTCGTCGAGGTCGCGGACGGTCTCGAGTAGTGCTGTCGCGTCGATATCAACGCCGGCGTCGCGCATGGCGGCCGCGGCGGGTTCGAAGGGGGTTTCGACGACGGGAAAGCCACCCTGAAAGGCGTTGACGACGGCTCGCTCGCGCGTTGTGAGGTCCACGTCCGTGCTCATACTCGTGACTCGGGACGGACGGGACATAAGGGACTCGGGACTGGCCGGCGGCCAGGCATCGGTGACCTGCCGGCGGGTCCTACGCCCCCTCGACTCCAGTCACCTCGTAGCCTAGGTCACGAACGCCTTCGAGGATGGCCTCGTGGTCGGCGCTCGCCTCGTAGTAGATGACGATGTCGAAGGTCCCATTCCGCAGGAGTTGCTGGCACTCCCAGACGAACGCCTCGTCCTCGAGGGTGCGCCCCTGATGCTGGTTCGAGGAGAACTCGGGATCGTCGTTCCCGGAGTAAACGAAGCAGTCGGTGGGGTCGTAGCCGGCGTGTTCGGCGATCACGTCGCCAGCGTCGATGGTTGCCTGCATCATCTTGACGTCCTCCTGAGAGCCGTACTCGGTGTGGACGATGGCTCCGTTGAGGTCGATCTCGCCGGGCTCGAGTAGGGCCTTCGTGCGAGCGTAGAGGTCGGCGTCGATGGCGTCGGTCATTGGTGATACTCCGTTGCGCCCGGGTCAAAGCCCTCACGGTTCGTCCCGTCGAGGCCAGATCACCCCTCCGTCCGCGATGTTGGGAACGCTACGACGTGACACAAAAGACCCATAACCGGCGATGTTCTTACTAGCAGTGATGAGGCAGTGGCTCCGACGACGTATCGACTGGGGATACGAGCAATTACTCTCCCGGGAGGTCTCCGGAGCCCCGACCCACGTCGCCGTCATCCAGGACGGTAACCGACGATACGCCCGAAAGCAGGGGAGTGAGGCTCCGGACGGCCACCGCGCCGGCGCGAACACGACCGAGCGCGTTCTCGAGTGGTGCCAGGAGATCGGCATCGAGGAGCTCACCCTGTATGCCTTCTCCACCGAAAACTTCAGTCGCCCCGAACACGAACGCGAGGCCCTGTTCGAGCTCCTCTGTGAGAAACTCCGGGAGTTCGCGGACGCCGATCGCGTCCACGACAACGGCGTCTGCATCCGGGCGATCGGCGACCTCGAGCGTCTCCCACCGCGCGTTCGCGAGGCCATCGACTACGCCGAGGGACGAACGGCCGGCTACGACTCGTTCGTTCTCAACGTCGCGCTGGCCTACGGCGGCCGGGCCCAGTTGCTCGAGGCCGCCAGGGACGTCGCTCGAGCCGTCGAGGTCGGCGACCTCAGCGCCCGAGAGATCGACGACTCGACGATTCACGAGCGTCTCTACGCCCAGCCCGTCCGTGACGTCGACCTGATCATCCGGACGGGTGGGGACGAACGTACCTCGAACTTTCTGCCGTGGCACGCCAACGGCAACGAGGCCGCGGTGTTCTTCTGTGCGCCCTACTGGCCGGAGTTCTCGAAGACTGACTTCCTGCGGGGTATTCGGACGTACGAATCCCGCAAGGAGTCCTGGCGACGGACCCGTGCCCGTCGAGCACTCGCGCTGTGTCGGGCGATCGGGGACGCCGAACTGGGCGAGGCGACGGCGATCCTTTCGCGGTTCCGTGAGTCGCTTCCCATCGCGGAGCGTCCGGACCCTGCGGAGTTCGACGCCGACGCTGACCCCGACCGCGCCAGGGATTTCGAGGGCGATGGCACGGATACCGTCGTCGCCGACGGCGGTCGCCCGGAGGACCCATGCGAGCGTCGATAACTGGGACGTGACCTGGCCCTGAACCTGGACTGCGCGTCGTCACCCCCGAGCGCACGAGGTGCTGCCCTCCACGCTCCGGCAGTGTCCCGACGCTGTCCTCACCGGCCAATCGTTATCCCCTCCGTCCCCGTATGACAGTACGACGATGGACGCACCGGGACGCACGGGCGACTGGCTCGAGTGGGGTGCACTCTCGCTGAGCGTCGCTCTCGCCGGTATCCATCTGTATCTGGGGCTGTTCGACCCTGCTGCGGTTCCCGGCCGGTCGACGCAGTTCCTGTTGATCGGCGTCGTCCTCCTCGCGGGGCCGGCGATCTATGTCACCCCCTTCTGGCGTCCCGTCTGCTATCTCCTCGGTGCGGTTTTTGCCGTCGTGCTTGGCGTCCTCTGGGTGCTCGGGGGCATGCAACCGCTGTTTCTGGGCCTGGTGACGGGTGTGCTCGCCACCGCGTTCGTCGGCCTCACAATCTGGCTGTTCGTCCGTGAGAGTCGACCCACCCGTGAGTAGTGCTGACTGCTCGAGGCTGATTCCCGCCGACTCGGCGAGACGGCTCGCCCGCTGGTGGTCACTCGCCCATCTGGAGTCAGCCGGTCAGGACGAGGATCGCGAGCATGGTCCCTGCACCGACAACGACCCCGGCCACGAGGTCGGGTCGGCCACCGCTGGGGAGGGCCTCTCCAGCGGCGGTCCCTGCTGGTAGGTACTCCGCGAACACGAGGTACAACAGTGCGCCGGCCGCGAAGCCGAAACTCACGGGCAAGAGGGCGTCGAGGCTGACGGCCAGTTGGTAGGCGACGACCGCGCCGATGGGCTGTGGAAGCCCCGAGACGACGGCCCAGCCGACGACCTTCCACCGGGAGACGCCGTAGGCCACGAGTGGAATCGCGATGGCGAGCCCCTCCGGGATATTGATGATCGTTATGGCGACCGTCATGGAGATGGCGAGGGTAGAAATCGCGGTGTCGCCGATCGTCACCCCCGTCTCGTGCCCGATGTCGGCGAACGCAACGCCAATGGCGATCCCCTCGGGAATGCTGTGCAGCGTGAGCACCCCCACGGCCAGGATCGCCGTCCGAGCGTCGACGGCTGCGGATTGTGGGGTCGGGCCGCCCCAGTCAGCCAGGACGGAATCGGCGAGCAAGACGAAGCCCACCCCGGCCGCGGTGCCGGCCAGGACGTGCAGCCAGTGACCGTCAGCGACCCCTTCGGCGAGCAACCCGACGGTCGAGGCGGCGAGGAGGACGCCGGCTGCCACACCCCAGAGGCCGACCAGCCACCGCCCCTCGATCTCACGCACCAGAAAGAACGGCAGGACGCCGAGTCCGGTGGCGAGACCCGTGAGCAACCCCGCGAGGAAGACGACCGACAGGTCGCCGCCTGGTATCATCGACCGTGAGTCGCTGCCGTGTCGACAAAAACCCCATCGTTGCTCGAGCGGGTTGGTGGTGGCGGCGCCTCGAGCGGGAACGACCGATCGGCGGAGCTCCGGCCCCGCGAGTTCACAAATGGCCCTGGGACGGGAGCATACTAACGCCGCTTTCGGTCACTCGGTCAGCGTCATCACCGGCAACATGATGGCGACGCCGATGGCGATCCCCACGAGGAGTTCCCGTCTGCCCTTGCCGGGCAGATCCTTGCCGTGCTCGAGCGCATCCGGGAACATGTCGTTTAAGACCAGGTAGATCATCGCTCCGGCGGCGAATCCGAACCCATACGGCAGCAGGTCGCGGGCGATCGAGACGAATACGAACGCGACGGCGGCACCGATGGGCTGTGGGATGCTCGAGAACACCGCCCAGCCGAAGATCTTCCACCTCGAGATGCCGTAGGTGTGTAGCGGGATGGCGACTGCCAGCCCTTCAGGGATGTTCTGGATCGAGATGGCGGCGGTGATGAACACCGCGAGTGCCGGGATCGCCAGCCCCGCGATCACGAGGTCGCCTTCGGCCCCGAGGTCGGCGAAGGCGACGCCGAGGGCGACCCCCTCGGGAAAGCTGTGGACCGTCAACACCCCGACGATGAGGACGAGCTTTCGGAGATCGGCCTCGGGCATGGCGCGGGGCTCGAAGTCGTAGCCGGCGATGGCTCGATCGGCCAGGACCACCAGCGCGACGCCGATGAGCAAGCCAGTGGCGACCTCGAGGATGGTCCCCTCGCCGAGGCCCTCCACGACGAACCCGAAGAGCGAGGCAAAGAGCATGATCCCGCCGGCGAGTCCCCAAAGGACGACCGTCAGCCGGTCGGAAATCTCGTCGACGAAGAAAAACGGGAACGTCCCGAAGCCACAGACGATTGCGGTAAAGATCCCCGCCGCAATCACGAGCCAGAGTCCGTCGGCGATCATGGTCGTACTGGTACACGAGAGTCCTTTAGCCGTGTCGGTCGCTCCCGACCGTAGGGAATCGCGGGCCTCAGATTGGTATTCGAAGGGCCGCAGATGCCCACGGAAGGCAATCTGATAGCTCGAGTGGGACAGTCAGGCAGTCGAGATATCGAAAGCAACGTCAGGGTGGGCGTTCTCTTTTGTCACTCTCGTACGGTCCTGGGTGGGGCTTCGCCGATCGAAGAGTGCGGTGCAATCGACCTCCAGGCCGAATCAGGAGCCAAACCGTCGTGTTCGGTTGCAAAACTCCCGAACGGCCCGCAGAAAGTCCCGCTTGCGGAAGTCACGCCAGTTAACGTCCGTGAAGTAGAGTTCCGAGTAGACCGACTGCCAGATCATGAAATCCGAGAGCCGCTCGGCCCCCGTCTTGATGACCAGATCCGGTTCGTCCGGAAACACGAGGTGTGACTCGACGGTCTCGTCGTCGATCGCCTCGGCCTCGAGGTCGCCAGCCTCGACGCGCTCCGCGAGCGTCTGGACGGCACTCGTGAACTCGTGTTTCCCCCCGAGGCCGATTCCGATCCGGATCGGCTCGTCGGCACGGTGGCTGTCCTCGGGGCCACGGACGGCCGCTGGCTGTGGCGTCTCGAGCGACTCGAGTTCCCGGCGTAGCGTCGGGACAGCGGCCCGGTCCAGCACGCTGACGTAGACGGTCACCCGCGTCGCGTACTCGAGGGCCCACTCGAAGAAGTCGAGGAGGGTGTCGTAGGCGCCGCGCTCGAGGAGGTCCCGTTCGGTGATGATGAGGGCAACGTGGTCCGGCAGCTCTCCCTCGTGGCGACGAATTCGGACGGCGAGGTAGCGTTCGTACAGCCCCACGCACGCCTTTTGCTGTGGCTGGATCATACCGGTTGCGGTTAGGTTACATCGCTTCTGGCGGGTGGTGGTGGCTCTCGAAGTGGTGTAGGCCGGGCGGTATCAGGTCTCGAGGGCGTGCCGACTCAGCGGAGGCGAACGCGGTTGCAACGCTGGGCGGACACGGTCGAACGGTCACGTGAGATACCAGGGGGTGATCCGCAACCGCTCCCCGACGCCGGGATGCCCCCGCTGCAGGCGTCAAGAACCTTCAAGTACCCCCCACAGAAAGGATCGGATAACGTGACGACACCGGTCCGACGAGCAGGGGCGTTCGCGGGGGTCTGTACGCTCACGCTGGCAGTGCCGGTGCTCGGCCCGGAGCTATCGGCTCCCATTGCGCTGGCGCTGGCAGCCGTCGCCCTCGTGGTTTCGGACGGGCCCGTGTTCGATCTCTTTGCCTTTCCCGACGACTACGCCGAGGGACGACTCTACGGCCTCTTCACCTTCGTCCTCGCGGTGACGACCCTTGGGGCGCTCGCGATTCTGGGCTCGTTTCCCCTGCCGGTGTTCGTCGGGACTGTCCTGCTGGTCGGATACGGGGCCTTCGCAGAGACGGTCGTCAGGACACGCACCGAGGACGCCGTCATCCACGCCGTCGCCTTCTGCACGGTCGGGGCGATCGCCGCCGTCGCCGGCCAGTATGCCACGACCCTCGTCGTCGACGTTTCAACCGAGTCCCAACTCCCGATCATGGTCTTTCTGGCGGTGAGTGGCGCGCTGCTCGCAGCGCTGTTACGGGACGTGCTGATCGCCTACGACGACCCGATCGTCCTGCTCAGCGTCGGCCTCTCGCTGTGGTTGCTTTCGGCACTCGAGCCGACGATCGGACTGATCGGCATGAGCGCGGCCCTCGCCATCACGATCGGCATCGGCGTCGTCTCCCACGCCCTCGGAGCCGCCTCCGTCGCCGGCATGGTGACCGGTATCCTGCTCGCGCTGTTGACGATCGTTCTGGGTGGCTACGACTGGTTCGCCCTCCTGATCACCTTCTTCGCCGTGGGCAGCCTCTCGACGAAGTTCGAGTACGAGACGAAGGCCGAACGGGGTGTCGCCGAGGCGAACGACGGCGCTCGCGGGAGTTCGAACGTCATCGGCAACACCGCAGCCGCCATGGTCGCCGTCGTCGGCTACGCCGCCAGCGAAGTTGCCCTCATCACCGCCGACCCGGGACTCTTCTTGTTTGCCTTCGCCGGCGCGCTCTCGACCGCGCTCGCGGATACCCTCTCGAGTGAGATCGGGTCGGTGTACGCCGAGCCCCGACTGATCACCACCTTCGAGCGCGTCGAACCGGGCACCGACGGCGGTGTGACCTGGCAGGGCGAACTCGCAGGATTCGCGGGGGCGGGGGCGATGGCCGCCGTGGCGTTTTTGGCCATGGGGGAACTGGCTGCCGTCGGGGCGGCCATCGTCTTCGTCGCGGGTGTCGTGGGCATGACTGTCGACAGCCTCCTGGGGGCGAGTCTCGAGGGCGTTTACATCGACAACCAGGGGGTCAACTTCCTCGCGACGCTCGCGGGCGCGCTGGCTGCGGTCGGCCTTTATTTGGTCGTCTGATCGCCAGCATGCGGACGTGCCCGCTCACTTTTCGACCTCGAGCAACGCCACCCGCTCACAGACCAGGGCCTCGAGGTCGGCGTCGGTCGCCTCGCGTTCCGCCGACGTGATGTCGAAGTACGTGCTGATGGTCGCCGGATCGGCCGCAGTCCGGAGGTGCGCCGGGGCGACCTGTTCGAGGCCGTATCGCTCGGTCAACGCGTTCGCGGCCGCGTCCTCCCCCTGTGAGTCCGCCCCGTCGACGAGCACGACCGCTCTCTGCTCGCCCACCTCGACGCCCATCTCGAGGGCTCGATCGATCTGGCGACGACCGGCGGCGTAACAGCAGATCTCGACGGCGCGGTCGCGGGCGACGTTCTCCCCGCGGTCGAAGGCCCGGTCGGCGAGGGTGACCGCGCGCTCGAGGTGTCTCGGGCCCGCGACGTAGCGGGCGTCGAACGCCTGGACGGTGACGTCGTGTGCATCACCGACCGCCCCGATGCGCTCGAGGAAGGCCTCGAGGTCGTCGATCTCGATGGTCCCAACCAGAAACTCCATCAGAAATCACCCAGCGAGGCCTGTGTGTCCTCGTCGTCCTCGGGATCTGTTCGGCCCCCATCCTGGCCAGTCAAGGTGCCAGCGTGGCTGTCACCGCCGTTCTCCAGCCCTCGATCCGTCGTTCCATCCGGTACTCGAGGCTCGACACCGTCCATCGAGGGCTCCTCGCGACCGGCGTTCTCGAGGATGTTTTCGGCGGTTTTTGCTCCCCTGAGCGCGCCGAGGACGACGCCCTTGTCTGCAGACCGCAGGTCCGCAGGGGTCTCGATCCCCGCGGCGTACAGGCTACGGGCGCGTTTCCGACCGACGCCGCGGACGCCGACCAGCTCGAGGAGGTCCTCGCGGACCCCGTGTTCGACGCGGGCGCGAGCCTCGCGAACCGCGACGGTCCATTCGCTGTCGATCTCGTTGGCCAGCGATTCGGCGGCCCCCAGCAGCCACTCGGCGGTGTCGACCTTGCCCCGCAGGTCTCCCGGTCCGATCTGATAGCGTTCGGTCAGGCGATCCTCGTCGTCCTCCTGGGCCCAGTCCTCGAGCAGTTTTCCGGTCTTGAGGGCGGCCAGCCAGTCCTCGAACCGGTTTGTCTCGTGTTCACTGGGGGCGTCCCCCAGCAGCTCTGCTTTGCGCTCGTAGTACACCTCGCCGTACTGCTGGTCCTCGCCCGAGCGGAGGTAGAGTTCGTACATGTCCGGCGTCCGGGCGATGAGCTGGTAGCATCCAAGTGGGGTTGGGCGCTCGTCGGCGTCCTCGAGCCCGTGGACGATTGTTGCGGCACTCATCGGATCGAGGTAGAGTCTGGAGACGGTGTGGCCCAGGCTCGTCGCCCGGAGTTGCTGTTCTTCACCCCTGTCATCTGCGCTCGAGAGGTCGGCAGCAGAGACGAATGCGTCCGTGGCGTCTGCGCCGTCGCCCTGGTCCGTGGAATCGATGGCCCCAGGACCGCCCTCGCGCTCGAGGAAGTCGTTACGCTCGAGGTACGCGAGGACGTCGTCGGTGACGGCCTCGAGTCGGCCCGCCTCGGTCGACTGGGTCGCATACAGGGTGTCGTTCATGAACTCGAGGAGCCCGTCCCGGGTCGTCGCGAACCCGGAGGCGACTGTGGCCAACACGTGGGTCCGGAGGGCGGGTTCGGCGGCGAGTTTCGAGCGCACGTCCTCGGGGTCGGCCCAGACGTAACGCTCGAAGAGGTCGTCGAGGTCGTCGTGGCTCTTCGCCAGCAAGACGGCCTCGCCGTAGGGGTCGAGGCCGGGCCGACCGGCACGCCCCATCATCTGGTGGACTTCGAGGACGTTCAGCGGGGCCATCCCGCCGGCGGTGGCGTCGAAGCGTCGCCAGTCCCGGACGATCACCCGGCGTGCGGGCGTGTTGACCCCCGCTGCCAGGGTCGGCGTTGCCGAGATGACCTTCAACAGCCGCTCGCGGAAGGCGTCCTCGACGAGGCTCCGGTGTTCACTCGCCAGTCCCGCGTGGTGAAAGGCCGAGCCCGATTCGACACAGGTCGCGAGCTCCTCGCTGGTCTCGGTGTCGCTGACGTCACGAATATCAGCCGCGAGGTCGACCAACTGCGTCGTCTCCTCGGCGGTGAGCTGGGGGCCGCTGGTCCGGGCGAGTCGCCGGGCGGCGGCCTCGGCGTTTCGTCGCGAGTTGACGAACACGAGCGAGGACCCTCCCTCCTCGAGGATGTCCCTGACGAGGGCCTCCTCCTGTTTTTCGTTCCCGTCGACGGCAACCTCGCGGGTGTCGCCGTCGTCGAAGTGAACGGCATTGCCGTAGTGGACACCGGTCTGGAGGTCGATCGGTCGCCAGTCGCTGTCGACGAGGCCGGCGTCGAGCCAGCTGGCGATCTCGTCGGCGTTGCCCACCGTCGCGGAGAGGGCGACAACCTGCAGCGCCGGGTTCAGCTGGCGAAGCTTGGCCAGGGTCACCTCGAGGGTGGGCCCTCGCCCGGGGTCGTGGACCAGGTGAACCTCGTCGCTGACGACGCAGGTCAACTCCGAGAGCCAGCTCGCGCCGTTTCGCACGAGTGAGTCGACCTTCTCGCTGGTGGCGACGATCAGGTCCTTCGTGGCGAGCCAGTCGCTGGTCGACTCGTAGTTGCCGGTCGCGACGCCCGTGGTCACCCCGAAGCGTTCGTAGGCGTCGAACTCGGCCTTTTTTTCGCTGGCGAGCGCCCGAAGCGGGACGATGTAGAGGGCCTTCCCCCCGCGTTCGATTGCCGAGAGCATCGACAGCGCGGCGATCATCGTCTTCCCGCTCGCCGTCGGGACCGCGGCCACGAGACTCTCTCCCTCGAGGATGCCGGTCTCGACGGCCTCGGCCTGTGGTGGATACAGCGACTCGATGCCTTCCTCGCGGAAGTGCTCGAGCGCACCGGGTGGAAGTCCCGACAGGTCCTCGACGTTCATTGGCCGTGATTGGTGCGTGGTCGGGTTTAAATTGTCGTCTTCGGCGACCGTCTCGTGGCTGACTTTTCGGTCCGCCTCAACAGATCCCCTCTATGTGGCGGTCGCTCGAGGCCCGGGACCGCGCCCGTCAGGGCTATGCCATCCCCGTTCGAAGCCTGAGTATGGAGATCGAATTCGACGAGGATACGTGCATCGGGATGTACCAGTGTGTCGCCGAGTGGGGCGATGGCTTCGAGAAGGACAAGGACGCGGGGAAGGCCATCCTCGTAGACGGTGAGGAATCGGCGGACGGCGTCTTCGTTCGCGAGGTCCCCGAGGGGGCCGAACTCGACGCGAAGTTCGCCGCCCGGACCTGCCCCGTGGACGCCATCACCATCTACGACGACGACGGCGAGCAGTTGATCCCGTAAGCGCGATTGGTGTCACTGCACACCGGCAAGTGACCATCTCGACCCGTCGCATACGGGAACGAGATCACAACAGCTCTGCGGAACGCCAGCAGGCTCGTCCGGTTCACCTGCGGTCACTGTGGCGGGTCGTCGGCCGAAGAAATCGTCGTGGTGTGGGCGACGGACACTCGTCGTCGACAACTACTCGTCGAGGTGCTCGATGCCCTTCTTCGAGACGTTCGCCTCGGTGATCTCTTCGGGCATCCAGTCCGGCTTGTCGTCCGGTGCTTCCTCTTCCCAGGCCCAGCCGTCGTAGATGTGAACCTTCTCGGTCCCCTTCTCGCGGAGCCTGAGTTCGACGCGGTCAGCAGCGTCCTCGCTCGCACCGGGATCGAGCCGTCGGGCCGCCTTCAGCGCGGCCTGTCGGGGGGTGTTCCCGGAGAAAACGCTCGATTCATCGCCGCCGTCCTGACGCAGTGCAAAGTTTCGTTTACCGTCTTCACGTACCATGGTTTTCGACCTCCATGTCAATCGAGTGCACGGTCCGACTTAAAGATATCCCCGAAAACCGACCGACAGCGTCGGTATCTTTAAATAGGTGGGACTCTCCGCTCGTTCACAATACCCGGAGACGACGGCGTTATCGGATTCCTGATCTGTCTTGGATACCCATGTGATCGAGAGTCATTCGCCACGGCGTCGAAAACACTTAAGTACATCCTGCGGCGAAGTTGGGGCTAGAAACCCGCGATGGTACGGAAAAAGAAGCTGAGTCCAAGCGGTGCAAAAGACGACGACGGTAACTATCACAACGTGCACCTCAATCTCCACGAGGACGAACTCGCAGTCGCGGGGATGGATATCGGTGACGAGGTATTCGTCCGCGTCCGCGACGGCAAAATCATCATCCAGAAAGCAGACGAGGACGAAGTCGAACACGAATTCTGACCACACCTTTCGGGCCAGTTTGTTGCCACCTCGACCCCCAGCGACGGCTTCGAGTGGATTCTTCTCGGGTGACCCGACCCGCGAGGTGTCGTCGTGTTCTGTTCGAAGCGACCGGAGCGGATGGCGCCGTAACCGACGCCGGGTTACCGCAGCGCCTCGAGGTCGAACTCGAAGGCTGCCACGGGTACCTCGAGATCGTGTTCCACCAGCACCTCGGGGTGGATTTCACCGATGACGCCCACCGCCTCGCCGTCGATGACGACCGCAGCGGTGCGGCCGTCGATGAACGACGGATGCGCTGTCGGTGGGGTCTCGACTGTCGCGCCGAAGCTCGCGGCGACGGCCTGCAGGCGCGCTTTGGCATCCTCGTAGGCGGCGTCGTGGCGCGCCAGGACGGCCGCGACGTGGCGACGCTCGTCGACGCCAGTGTTCTCGGTGTCGTCGACGCGTGCGGTGAAGCCGATCTCCGCGAGGTCCTGGGGGTATCGGCGGTGCGTGTTGTTCTCGAGGACCATCAGCAACGAGGGCAACACCCAGGTCCGCAGGCTGGTGTAGTCCTCACTGTAGGGTTCCGTGATGGTCGTTGGCTCGCCCGCACCGAGGGCGTCGTCGTCGGGGGCGAGTCCCATCCGGTCGAAGTTTTCGACCTCGCTGATCATGTGGAAATTCAGCAGGTCCTGCAAGCCCAGGCCGACGAGTCGCGTGCGGACGGCGTTCTCGATTCGGGAGCGCTCGTGGCGACCACCGATCGTGCCGACGTCGGGGTACCGTGGCTCGAGGTCGTTGAAGCCGTAGGCCCGCCCGAGGTCGTCGATGACGTCGAGGGGGTGGAGGACGTCGACGCGGTACGGTGGGATGGTGACCTCGTAAGCCACGTTGCGCTCCGCGTCTTCGCTCCCGGGGACGTCATCCGTTCTCGCTTCGTCGACGATCGCCGCCTCGAGCCCCGAGCGTTCGGCGAGGTCGATCACGTCCTCGGGTGCGAGGTCGATGCCGAGGATGGTCTCGATGCGGTCGTGGGCGACGGTCTTCGTCTTCGTCGCGAAATCCGGTCGTCGGAGCGTCTCCTCCGGGTACTCGACGGTGACGTCCTCGATGGTCGCCCCGCGGGCGGAAAGCGCGTAACAGACGATCGCCAGCATCCGGTCGATCGTCCACTGGTCGGTCCCGGTCATCTCGACGAACAGATCGCGGGAGTCGGTCGAGACCTCCGTGCGCCGTCCGTTGATCACCGGCGGGAACGAGAAGAGTCCGATGTCGTCGTAGATGGCAGGGTAGCGCTCGTAGCCGCTGACGAGGTCCGCGTAGGTGCGGCCAGTCTGGTGGTCCTCGAGCACTTCCGCGGGGGTCAGCTCCCGGTCGGAATCGAGTGGCACGAACCGATCGCCGTCGGGGTCGACGCCGACGTACCTGATGGTCGGGGTCCCCTCGCTTCCGGGCGCGCCCTTGAGCATCGTCAGGTCGTGGATGCCGATGGCCCCCTTCGCGCGTTTGCGCCCCATCGTCGCGTGCAGTTTCTCCTGTAACTGGATCAGGGACTCCAGGGCCGCGTCGTCCAGGTCGACGTTGCGGACCACTGCACCGGTCACGTACGGACGGTCCTCGGGGACGGACTTCCCTACCTCGATGGTCCAGTCCGCCGGGTTCGTCGAGGGCACGTGGATACCACGAGCGTCGCCGTACTGGTATCGAAGCGAGCGGGCGACCCCCTCGACAGAGAGGCGGTCCAGGCGATCCGGGGCGAACTCGAGTTCGAACTCGCCTGCCTCGGTCTCCCCCTCGTACTCGAGCCCGAGGCCGAAGAGGTCGGTTTTGAGTTCCTCATTGCCCTTGTCGTCTTTGCCGGTCAGTTCGCGCAACTCGTCGGGATCGATCTCGACTGTGGGCATCAGTAGGTCACCTCCGTCTCCCGCAGCAGTTCCAGGTCACACAGCGTCCCGTGGATGTCCCGGATGTCCTCGAAGCCGTACATCAGCATGAGCAGGCGCTCGAGGGCGAGCCCCCAGGCCATCACGTCACACTCGACGCCGAGGGGCTCGAGCATCTCCTCGCGGAAGATGCCCGAGTTGCCGATCTCGACGAGTTCCCCCGTCGTGGGATGGGTGCCGAACAGCTCGAAACTCGGCTCCGTGTAGGGGTTGTAGTGGGGTTTGAACTCGATGTCGTGGATACCGAACTGGGCGTAGAACTCCTCGAAGGTGCCCATGAGATCCCGCACCGACAGCGAGTCGGCCATCACCCACCCCTCGATCTGGAAGAACTCGAGTAGGTGGGTCGGATCCAGCGTGTCGTTGCGGTAGACCTTCTCGACGCTGAAGTACCGCTGTGGCGGTTCCAGTCGCCCCATCTGGTGGCCCGAGAGATACCGCGCAGAGAGCGAGGTGGTGTGGCCACGGAGAGCGATCGCGCGCGCGAAGTCCTCGTCCCACGGCGAATTGTAGCCCTCGCCGTCGGGCCCGACGCCCTCGCGGTGGGCGCGCTCGACGCGCTCGACGAGGGCCGCCGGGAGCTCGTCGATGTGGGTCGGGTGCTCGAGGGCGAACCGATCCCAGTGGGTTCGTGCGGGGTGGTCCTGGGGCATGAACAGGCAGTCGTTGATCCAGAAGTCGGCGTCGGCGTGTGGTCCCGCCATCTCCTGAAAACCCATGCCGACGAGGACGTCCTTGACGCGCTCTGCGGTCTGACGCAGGATGTGGACGCCACCGCCGTCGACGACCTCGGCGTCGGCCTCGACGTTGTACGCGGCGAAGTCCGCATCGCGCCACTCGCCACTCGTCAGGAGCTCTGGGGTGACCTGTCCGACGGTGTCGGCGGCCTCGATGCCCGCCATCAGTTCCGTGACCCCCGCCTCGGTAAGTATGGCGGTTCGGACCGTCGACTCGCGGCGCTCGAGCAGGCCGCGCCGTTCGAGTTGATCGAGCGTGTCCGCGTCGACCTCGAGTGTGGCAACCGGATGCTCGTCGGCCGCCGTATCCCCAGCCAGCGCCTCGAGGGCGCCGACCTCGCCGTCGGCTGTGGGGTCGGCGTCCGGATCGGCGGTGAGCTCGCCGCTGTCGATCGAGCCGTACCCCTTCCGGGCGTAGTTCGAGAGGGCGATATCGACCTGGGGTCCCTCGAGACCCGACCGGCCGATAACCTGCCCCATCGGAGCAGGGGTCTCGTCCGCGCCGGCCTCGAGGGCGGTCTCATAGAGGCCCACCTCCGGGAGGGTCGCCTCGGCGTACGTTCGGCCCTCTTCGGTGAGGGCCACTGTTTCGTCGACGGCCTCCTCGACGGCGACCAGCCCCGCCTCCTCGAGGGCGAACACCGCGCCGGTGACGCGCTCGGGTGGCAGGTCGGTCGCGTCGGCGAGGGCGTCGACGGTCCGTGCCTCGTCCGCGCTCGCGGCCTCGAGGACCGCGACCTGTGTCTGTGATAGCTGCATTCGCTTGTTCGTATGCCCGCGTGTCGGTCAGTTAGCGGTTCCGATGTGCTGTGGCCCGGTCGTGGGGACCACGCCGACCGGTTTCGACTCGAGTGTGTCCGCTGGGTTGACTCGAGCGTTCACCGATCGGTCACGCAAAAAAGCCGAATCCCGAGACGGTCGGCGACGGCTGTGAGTCGGTGCCGGCACGTGGGTGGGATTCGGGTGCCATAGGTCACAGTCGCGTCACGGTAGGCAAATACGTTGTGGTGGTTCCCCAGGGTGAGGCCGTCGACCCCTTCGCTCGAGGGCGGTGGTCGAGCGCCGACAGATGTCGCGTTGGGCCGTTCGGCGGCTGTCCTCGAGGCAGCGGGGGATCGCCAACCGATGGCCGGGTTCGACCATCGGCGACGCTGGACACCGGGTACAGTGAACAGAAGTGGGTCCGAGGTGGTTTGAAGGGTGTGGTTGGTGTGTCTCTCGACAGTGATCGCGGACCCAGTAGCTCGATTCGGCGGTATCGTCTTGTCCGTTCGGCCTGCATGCGTTGGCTCACCGCCTCGCTCGTGTAGGACGGACACACCGCCGTGTATGGTGATTGTGGTGGCCGGTCACGACGAAAGCGCACGCTCGACCGCCTGGGCGACGGCTCGAGCCTTTCGTGCCAGCGCTTCGGATACGAGGTCGTCCTCGACGGCGGCCGCGAGTTCGGCCTCGTCGACGATCTCGCTCGTGGCGTCGGCGTGCCGGATGACGTCGACGTGGAGGTCGATGTATCGTGCACAGTCGGGAAACAGTTCGACGGGCGTACAGACGTTCACGTAGGTCCCCTTCACGGCTCCGTCGGCCGATCGGTACGTCGTCGGGTACCACCACCGCCCCTCCTTGAGTTTGGTCACGGCGATATCGCCATCCTCGATCGGCACGTCGAGGGCGTCGTAGGTGCCCCCGCCCCGCATCGATCGCTCGAGGGTGACGGTGCCATTGGCGCCCCAGTCGGTGATCTCGCCTCGACCAAGCGTGATGAGGCGGCCGTCGGGTTTGCCGTGGCCCAGTTCGAGATGGTCGCCGTCGACGGGACCGAACTGCCGGCTGACGGCGGCGAAGGGAAAGTCGTCGCCGTCGTCGGCCGCCCCCGTGGCGTCCCCAGGGGCTTCGCACACCGCCTCGACGAAGTCGACGGCCGCGCTCGCCGATCGGCTGCCCGCCTTGATCCGGTGGTGGCCGACCATGGTTGGCTCGACGGCACGCCTCGAGGCGTCGAGTTCGAACCGGGACTCGCGGCCGAACCAGCACCAGGTCGTGGTCTGGGGCGTGGCGACGGCGTGTGGGTCCTCTTCGTCCCCGATCGCACGCTCGAGGTCCGCCGCTCGTTCCCGAGCGGCTGCGAGCGCCTCGGTCATCGTCTCGAGGTCGGCGTCGGCAGCCCCGCGGTGCCAGCGGAGGCCCCACCCATCGGGTATCTCGACCGACAGGAGGTCGGTCATGCCGACGAGTTCGTCCGCTCGCTGGCCGTGGAAGTCGGCCGAAGGGCCCGCCGCGCCGCGCTCGAGTGAACAGAGGCCACCCTCGACCCTAACGCCGGGCGCGACGCGTGGGTCGTCGTCGCTCCAGGGTGGGGTCGGCTCGCGAACCTGGACGCGGTACTCGTCACCGTCGTCCACGTAGCCCTCGACGGCGTCGTAGGGGAGGTAGCCCCGCCGGCCGTCCCCGAGCGCGACCGTCGCGCCCCGGCCACCTGCGGCGTCGACCACGTCGACCTCGACGACGGCTTCCCGAGGGGTGTCCGCCCGCCAGAGGAACGTATCGAGCGCGAGGTCCGCGAGCGCTTCCTCGATCGCCCTGACGCTCGGCCGATCGCCGCTGATCTCGAGGCCCTGTCGGTC
>LKND01000093.1 GCA_001564275.1 Natrialbaceae archaeon Tc-Br11_E2g14
CGATAGCGCTCGAGACACCGCTTTAGCCCCTCCTCGTCGTCGTACGTGAGAAGTTTCACCGGTGTATCACAGTAGTACGTATCGTCGTATTTCCGCACGGCCATTTCGAGGGTCCGACCGAGCATTCCGACCTCGATGATAACCCGCCCACCGTCCTCGACCGTTTCGACCACCTCGTCGGAACGTAACTCACCCCTCGAGACGCGTGTGATCTCGGTCATGTCGAATTCTTGGCGCGAGCGGCCTTCAAGCATCGGGACGTGCTCAATTCGAGGGCGCGTCCAGCCAGGTTTCGTGCAGGTCCACCCACTCGAGCGATGGCGCACCGGCAGCCACGTCGGCGTCCGCACGATCCGAGCCTGCGGGTGCCACCAGCAACACCGTACTCACGCGAGACGTCTCACCGTCGGGCGTCGTCTGGTGCTCCTCGTAGCGGACGAGTGCCTTCCGTCCGTCCCGGTATCGAACCTCGACGTTCCGAACTTCGATGTCGAAGCGCTCGCCGGCCCTGCTCCCGTAGGCGTCTCGTATCCACCCGAGGACCGCCTCACGATCCTGACTGGAGCCATCCGGCCTCACCAATTGAAATGCCGAGGCGAGTGCATCCTCGAGGCGTGTGAACCGTGTCCGATCGCACCCCCCGGCATACCAGTCCACGAAAAACTCGTGAAGCTCCTCGATCTCGCGACGACAGACCTCGAGCGTCAGTTCGGTCATCGGTCTTCACCCTCCGCATCGGTACCGCTCGAGCCGACGAGCTTCCCGAGAACGAGGCCGGGAACGTCACCCGGCATCGTCAGCCAGCGTTTGACGGCGACGAGTCCAACGGCGAGACCGATGAGCGTCCCGCCGATTAGCAGTCGCCCGGCGAGCAGGAAGTGGATACCAGCCAGTGCCGGCGGTATCGCGAACACCATCAGTCCCGCGAGTTTGATCGTCTCGAGCAGTTCCTTCATTGCCCCCAATTCGGGCGAGGCATTCAAAAACGCGCCGACCACGCATCCACCGTCATCACGGTTTCGGGAGAAAACCCCGGATTCGCAACGCCTATGGCCCACAGCCAATCACTAACGCGTATGTTCACCGGCATCGTCGAAGCGACGGGTGATATTGTCGAACGAACGGCGACCGACGAGGGGCTCCGCCTCCGCATCGGTGCCGACGACGTTGCCACCGGCCTCGCCCATGGACAGTCGATCAGCGTCAGCGGGACCTGCCTCACCGTCGAGGCGTTCGGCGACGGCTGGTTCGAGGTCTTTCTCGCCAGCGAAACCGTCGATCGAACCTACCTCGGCGACCTCAAAGAAGGCGACGCGGTCAACCTCGAGCGGGCGATGCCCGCAGACGGCCGCTTCGATGGCCACGTCGTCCAGGGTCACGTCGACGCAGTCGCCACCGTGGCCGACATCGAGTCCGTCGGCGACGACTGGTACTTCGCGTTCGACCTCCCGGAGGGCTTCGAACGCTACGTCGTCGAGAAGGGGTCGATCACCCTCGACGGCATCAGCCTCACCGTCGCCGACCGCACCGACGGCCAGGTCACCGTCGCCATCATCCCCACGACCTACGAGCTGACGACGCTCGCTTCGAAGGCAGTCGGGGACCCCGTCCACCTCGAGGTCGACGTCCTCGCGAAGTACGTCGAACGGTTGCTCGAGGGACACCTCGAGCGGCTGGGTGAGGACGCACAGACGGTCGCCGATCCGACCCACACGAGTTGAGAACGCCGACGAGCAGCGTCCCGGGTACCGTCGGACCCACGGGTCATCGTTCGATGACCGCCACGGCGGGACACACTCATGGAGGCCGCAGCGGCCACCTAAAGTGCCAAGTGACAAGTGACACACCCCCACAGCGAGGCGGCTCAGAAGCGGTCTATCACCGGTTCTGCGCCGTGGTATCGTGAGGGTGTCTGCAACGACGTTCAGTGGTCACTATCGTTCAACGGCTGCCCGGTTCGAACTCCGTCAACTCCGGGCCGTGGTCGTCCAGATCGTCACGAACCGCCCGGTAGGTCTGGCGATACCGGGAGATCTTCCGGTAGAGATAGTAGCCGATGACGACATCGAAGGCGATCACGTAGATCACGACCGAGAGCCCCGGGCCGAGACCCCAGAGGGCGTTGATCAGCGGCGGCGCAATCTGGACGGTGACGTTGTAGGTGCCGTGGACGAACGAGGCGATGAGCAACCCCTTGACGACCAGCGGGCCCGCGTGTTCGGGGTTGAACTTCGCCAGGCCGAGGTAGTAGCCAGCGATGGCAGAGTAGATGACATGGCCGGGGCCCGCGAGGGCCCGCGTGGTCGTGATCCCCGTTGCCGCCGCAAATATCGACGTTTCCGGTGCCACCGTTCCGACGTCGCCCGTGATGTAGAGAACGTTCTCGATGGCAGCGAACCCCAACCCAGCGATGGCGCCGTAGACTGCCCCGTCGATCACCGCGTCGAAGGTCTCACTCCGGTAGGCGAACACCCTGACTGCCAGCAGTTTCACGGCCTCCTCGACCGGGCCAACGACCAGGTAAAAAAAGAGGATCGTCCCGATGACCGGGATCGGTTGCAGGAACGCTCCACCAACGGTATTCGTCACCGCCGCGAACGTCGCGAACAGAACGGCGAGGACGAACGTGCCCACCAGCAACGGAAGGGGCTCACTCGTCGTGATGTCGGTGTACCAGATGTACCCCGCCAGGAGCGCCGCCGGCACGACCGAGAGCGCGAAGAAGATCCCGATCAGGGGCTCCTCGAGGACGAGCACGGTCGGCGAGGCGAGCAACGAGAGGGTGATCAGCACGGCCACCGCCAACACGATGGCGTGGAGACCGTAGGCGATCATGGCGTACAGCCACGCCGAGAGCCGGTCGATCCGCGTCCGGGGCTCCCACGTCGACACGTCGTAGAGATCCGCCTCGGAGTCCGCCGCTCGTTCGATCGGATCCCGCTTCCCGGCCATACGCCACCTTCTCGAGGCAGCGAGTTAAGCGGTCTGCCAACCGGGGAGTCCTAGAACGATATTAAACATCAATGTTCGTATAAGGAATGGGCTTATGCAAGCCGCCTCACGACCTGACGGCATGAGTGATCACGCCCGCGGGATACAGTACCCCACACCGCCCGCTCCGGAAGACACACCCGTCCGGAGACGACCACCGGCGATCGCCGGCACCCTCGAGCGCGAGGCGGCCCAGCTTGGCGATTCGACCACCACCGGCATCGACGACGGAACGCCCGAGGTGTCCGAAGCGAACCCAACAGGGGCCGCTCCCGCCGACGACTGACCGCTACGTTTTCCGCGAGGCTGCGCCATCACTCCAGCGGAGACAGCATATCGACGCCGTACTCGAGCACTGTCGATCGCACCAAGAGAAAAAACGGAAACCCGTTCAGTCCGCCGTGGCGGCCTCCGGCGTCTCCTCGCGGTAGTGTTCCGCGATGAGGTCCTCGTCGATCCGGTTGAGTTCTTCCTTGGGGAGCATCGAGAGCAGGTCCCAGCCGACGTCGAGGGTCTCCTCGATGGCTCGGTTGGTGTCGTAGCCCTGCTGGACGAACTCGTTTTCGAACCGGTCGGCGAAGTCGAGGAACTTGTTGTCCCGTTCGGTCAGCGCCTCGCGACCGACGATGTTCACGAGGTCACGCAGGTCCTCACCCTCCGCGTACGCGGCGTATAGCTGGTCGGAGACGTCGGCGTGGTCCTCACGGGTGAGGCCCTCGCCGATCCCGTCGTCCATCAGCCGCGACAGGCTGGGTAAGACGTTGATCGGCGGCTCGATCCCCTGGCTGTTCAGCGATCGATCGACGATGATCTGGCCCTCCGTGATGTACCCCGTCAGGTCGGGAATCGGGTGGGTGATGTCGTCGGAGGGCATCGTCAGGATCGGGATCTGGGTGACCGAACCCTCACGACCCTCGATTCGACCCGCGCGCTCGTAGAGCTGGGCCAGGTCGGTGTACATGTACCCGGGGTAGCCACGCCGACCGGGGACCTCCTCGCGGGCCGCCCCGATCTCGCGCAGCGCCTCACAGTAGTTCGTGATGTCCGTCAGGATGACCAGTACGTGATACCCCTTGTCGAAGGCGAGGTACTCCGCGGTGGTCAGGGCAAGTCGCGGCGTGACCGTCCGCTCGACGGCGGGGTCGTCCGCGAGGTTCATGAAGACGACCGAGCGCTCGAGGGCGCCGGTGCGTTCGAAGTCCGCCATGAACTCGTTTGCCTCCTCCTGGGTGATCCCCATCGCGCCGAAAATGACGGCGAACTCCGAGCCCTCCTCGTCGTCTTCGTCGGACTCATCGACGTCGTCTTCCTCCGGGACCGTCGCCTGACGGGCGATCTGGAGCGCGAGGTCGTTATGGGGCAGCCCCGAGCCGGAGAAGATCGGGAGCTTCTGCCCGCGAACGAGGGTGTTCATGCCGTCGATCGAGGAGACACCCGTCTGGATGAATTCCTCGGGGTACTCACGCGAGTACGGATTGATCGCCGCACCGACGATGTCTCGACGTTCGTCCGGGACGATGTCGGGGCCGCCGTCGATCGGATTCCCCGATCCGTCCATGACCCGGCCGAGGAGATCCTCGGTGACGGGCATCTTCATCGTCTCGCCCAGGAAGCGAACCGAGGCGTTGCGGTCGATGCCGCCGGTCCCCTCGAACACCTGGATCGAGACCAGTCCGTCGCTCGATTCGAGTACCTGCCCGCGCAGGGTCCGTCCGTCCGGCGTCTCGATCTCGACGATCTCGTCGTAACCGACGGGTTCGTCGACCTCGGCGAACACCAGCGGGCCGCTGATTTCGGTGATGGTTTGGTATTCTTTCATGGCTATGGTTTAGTACAGGTCTCGAAGTTGGCTCTCGAGGTCGCTCTCGAGGTCGTCGATGAACTCATCCCACGCCTCGGCGGTTCCCATCCGGTTGAGTCGCGGCGCGGCGTCGGCCTCCTGGATCTCGTCGACGGGCACGCCAGCGTCGAGCGCGCTGAACGCCTCGTCGTTGAACGTTCTGATCGCCTGCAGCATCCGGTAGGTCTTCTGGGGCTCGCAGTAGGTGTCCACGTCGTGGAACGCGTTCTGCTGGAGCCACGCCTCACGCAGGTAGCGAGCGACCTCGAGGGTCAGCTGCTGGTCCTCCGGCAGGGCGTCTTTGCCCACCAGCTGGACGATCTCCTGGAGTTCGTCCTCCTCGTCGAGGACGTCGACGGCCCACTGGCGAACCTCGGGGTAGTCTTCGGCGACGGTGTCGCGGAACCAGGGGTCCAGTTGCTGGCGATAGAGCGAGTACGACTCGTTCCAGTTGATCGACGGGAAGTGTCGGCGTTCGGCGAGGTCCGCGTCGAGCGCCCAGAACGTTTTGACGATGCGCAGCGTGTTCTGGGTGACCGGTTCGGAGAAGTCCCCGCCCGGTGGCGAGACCGCACCGATGACCGAAATCGAGCCCTCACCGCCGTTGATGAGGTTGAACTTGCCAGCCCGCTCGTAGAACTCCGAGAGCGCGGCGGCGAGGTACGCGGGATACCCCTCCTCACCGGGCATCTCCTCGAGTCGGCTCGAGATTTCGCGCATGGCCTCGGCCCACCGCGAGGTGGAGTCGGCCATCAGCGCGACGTCGTAGCCCATGTCCCGGAAGTACTCCGCGATCGTGATCCCCGTGTAAATACAGGACTCACGCGCGGCGACCGGCATGTTCGAGGTGTTCGCGATGAGACACGTTCGGCTCATCAGCGGCTTCCCGGTCTTTGGGTCCTCGAGTTCCGGGAAGTCCTCGATCACTTCGGTCATCTCGTTGCCACGCTCGCCACAGCCGACGTAAACGACGATGTCCGCGTCGGACCACTTGGCGAGCTGGTGCTGGGTGACCGTTTTCCCGGAGCCGAATGGGCCGGGGATCGCCGCGGTGCCGCCCTTGGCGATCGGAAACAGGCCGTCCTGGACGCGCTGTCCCGACACCAGCGGCTCGGTCGGCGTCTGCTTCTCGTTGGCCGGTCGCGCCGATCGGACGGGCCACTCCTGGTGCATCGAGATCGTTTCGCCGGTGTCGAGTTCGGCGACCGTCTCCTCGACGGTGAACTCGCCGGCCTCGATCGAGGTGATCTCACCACCGTCGATATCCGGCGGGACCATCACCTTGTGGGTGATGCTCTCCGTTTCTGGCACTTCACCGATGATGTCACCGGACTCGACGGTGTCGCCGACCTCGACGATCGGGGTGAACGCCCAGGTTCGCTCGAGGTCGATCCCCGGGGCGTCGACCCCGCGGTCCAGGAACGCCGACTGCATCTTCTCCTCGAGCTCGTCGAGCGGGCGCTGGACACCGTCGTAGATGGTGTCGAGCAGACCCGGTCCGAGGTCGACGCTGAGCGGCTCGCCCGTGTTCGTGACGGGTTCGCCGGGGCCGACGCCGGAGGTCTCCTCGTAGACCTGAATCGTGGTCAGGTTCCCTTCGATCTCGATGACCTCGCCCATCAGCCCTTCCTCACCGACGTAGACGACGTCGTTCATCCGGGCGTCGAGGTCCGTGGCGGTCACGACCGGACCGCTCACGCTTTCGATTACACCGCCTTCGTCGACGGATTCTGTGTCTGCTTGGCTCATAGGTTATGCGTTGTCCTCGTCCATCAGATCGATCCCGATGGCTCGTTTGATCTGTTCACGCAGGCCGCCGCCGCCACTCGAGCCGCTCCCGATGGTGACGACGACCGGTTCGACGCTCGTCTCGACGTTCGAGCGAACGTTCCGCGAGAGATGTTCGAGGTCGCCCTCGTGCATGACGACGATGCCGACGCCCTCGTCCTCGAGAACGCCGGTGACCGCCTCGTCGAGACGGTCGTCTTTCTCATCGTCCGGCACGTTCGCGAACTCCCTGACGCCAGCCAGTCGAAAGCCCGTCGTGAACTCCGGGCTGCCGACGACGGCGATTTCCTGACTTTGGCTCATAGGATCACCAGTTCCTCCTCGATCTCCGTTTCGGTTAGCCCGACTTCACGACCTCGAGCGATCGCACGGATGTTCTCGACCTCGCGTTCCTTCGCGAGGATGTACGAGAGGACCGCGGAAATAGAGACGGGGTAGATGCTCGAGAGCCTGTCGGCGTACTCGAGTAAGGCCGCCTCCAGGGCGTGCTCGAACTGGATCAGGCTCTCGGCGTCACGCAGCCGGTCGAACGCGGTCGAGAGGCGGTCGCCGTAGCGTTTGTTCTCGGCGATGTGATCGACGAGTTCGTCGTACTCGCCGACGAGTCGGCTGAGTTCCGACTCGGTGAACAGGACGCCGCCATCGATGTAGTACGCCGCTGGGTCGAGGTCGGCACCGCTGCGGGCCAGCCGAAGCGCGTTCCGGGCGTTCCGGAAGTCGATCTCGGCCTGCAGGAACTCGACGTAGAGGGCGTTGGGTCCCTCGGTTGGCCGGCCGAGGTCGTCGAGCAAGTGCTCGTAGAACTCACGGTCCAGCGCGTTCTCGAGTGGGACCAGCGCGCCTGTCTCCTCGTAGTCCTCGAAGGCCCCGCTGAGGGCATCGTAGAAGTCCGTGCCGTAGAGCACGTCGATCGCGTCCTCGATGCTGTCGACCTCGACCAGCCGATCGAGCGTCGAATCGGGCAACTCACCCGCACGGATGAGGTCGGTCTGGATGGTCTCGGGATCGGTATCGGTGTAGATTCCACGGATGATCGTCTTCAGGTTCCAGACGTCGAACTTCCGGAGGTAGCGGGCGATCCGATCGTAGACCGTGCCGTCCGACCACTTGAGCAGGTCGTCGAAGTGACGCGCCAGATTGCGGTTGAGCGCGTACTCGATCAGATCGACCCCGGAAAAGCGCGTCCCGAGTTCGTTGATTTCGCGGTCGTACTCGGTCTCCTCCATGAACCGTGCGATGCCGCTTGGCCCCATCCGGATCAGTTTGCGGTAATCCTCCTCGGCAAAGAGCGACGCACGACGTGATCGAACGCGGGCGTTGACGTACTCCGGATTAGAGGCGCCTGTACTCATTGTTCGAAGAGGGTGTCGCTGATCTCCCGAAGGTTCTCCTCCCAGACGGCCTCGAGCACCGAGTCGAAGGTGTTGTTGACCCGAACGCGGGATCCGTCGCTCTCGACGACGACACCACCAAGACAGTCGTACTCGCCGGCGTAGCTGTAGCCGTCGTAGGCGTCGTCCTCGAGGATCGACTCGATGAGGGACTCGTCTTCGCCCCGAGCGTAGACGCGGACGTCGTCGCCCGCCTCGAACTCCACGCTGGCGGCCTCGAGCAACGAGCGCGTGAGTTGTTCTCGCTCGTCGCCCTCGAGGGCAGCGAGTTTCGCCTCGACTTCCTCGTGAACCGTTCCGAGGACGTCTCGACGAGCCTCCAGGCGCTGTTGTTTCGCCTCCAGTTTTGCACTGGAGAGACGCTGTTCTCGAAGCTGCTCGATCTCGCGATCGACCGCACGCTCGGCATCCTCGAGGATCTCCTCGGCGTCATCCTCGGCCGCCTCGATGAGCTCCTCGGCCCGAGCGTCACCCTCGGCGCGTATCTCCTCCGCACGCGCGTGGGCTTCTTCTCTAATGTCCTCGACGACGGTATCCAGACTCATTGTGAGAGGGTGGTCGTTCAGACCAGGAAAATGACGACGATCGCGAAAATGACGAGTGTCTCGGGCAGCACCGTCATCACGATACCGGGAACGAACATGTCGTCGTCTTCGGCGATCGCACCGACTGCGGCGGCACCGATCCCTCGCTCTGCGTACCCCGAGGCGAGTGCGGCCAGACCGACGGCGATGGCGGCAGCGGCGTTGGAGTAATGATCCGCGACTTGTTCGTCGAATTCGTTCGTCTCGGCCGCTTCCAGTGCAAATTGTGCGAGTTCAGGTCCGTTTTCGATCATGTTTGGTAATATCCGCGGTGGGTTGTAACGTCCGAACAAGCGTATCTGTCGGTGCGCCCCCTATAAAACTCTCGAAAGAATTCGACAGCGCTAACCCGTCTCACCCGGGTTTGCGCCTCTTTTCGCCCAAGAACAGTCGCTGGTCGAGACACCAGTTGGGAGTGTCGTCGTGAACGGGAGACGCGGTCGCGTCAGTCGGCCGCTCGTGTGGCAACCTCGCCGCTTTCCTGACCGAACGGTTCGTACTCCTCGCCACCGCCCTCGTAGAACTTCTGGAAGAACTCGACGTACTCGAGACGGAGCATCTGGATGCCCGCCGCGGTGATGCCGAGCAGGAGGACGAGGATGTGCCCGAGGACGAACACGACGACAGCCAGCAGCAAGAAGACGATCGTCACGAGGAAGAAGTCGGCGTTGAGGCCGAGCCAGAGTAGCCCCTCGAAGGCGACGTCGCCCTGGGCCGCCGGCTCCTCGAAGAGCGCAAAGTTGGTGTAGCCGTCGGGAGTGTCCCAGGCGCCGAAGACGAGCAGGTTGACCGCGAAGGCCATCCCACCCTTCGCGAGCAGGACGGCGACCATCCGCAGATACGAGAGGACGTGCCCGAAGGCGTACGCCGGGGTCTCGAACATCCCGGCGATGCCCTCGCCAAAGCCGACCATCACGAAGCCGACGAAGAACATCACGAGCCCGATGATCCCGACGATTTCGGGGACACCGGCGAAGCCGACGAACTCGTAGAGGACGGCCTCCTCGCCGGTGCCGACCAGGAACTCGGGTTTCTCGCCCGAGAACGCCATGTCGTCGGGCAGGAACCCGATACCGTGGTCGATGCTGCCCGCATCGGCGTGGGCAAAGATCCACAGGAACAGGCCGTTCATCGCGAGGATCCACGAGAACTTCTCGTACATCGCGGCCTTGAGCCCGTGGCTCAGCTCGTTGATGAAACCCAGGACGAGCCCGATATTGAGGTGGACCAGCCCGAACACGAGGCTGAGGATGATCCACAGCAGGGCCCACTCGGTCGTCTGGAGCCCCTTCGTCAGGACGCCGGCCCCCGCGAGTTCGAAGAAGCCGTAGAGTCCTTCGGGGACGAAATCGACCATGTGAACGCCGAAAATGTCGTCGTAGAGCCAGCCGAAGAGGATCGTGAAGACACCGGCCCAGATCCCGATCGTCCCCAGGGCCTTCCCTGCGTCGGAGTCGAAGAGTTTCCAGCAGCCATAGCCCATCAGCATGTAGAGGATCCCGTAGCCGATGTCCCCGATCATGAACCCGAACGCGAACGGGTACGTGAGGAACACCAGCAAGGTGGGGTCGAGTTCGCTGTACTTGGGCTGGCTGACCATCTTCACCAGTAACTCGAAGGGTTTCGCCGGCGTCAGGTTGTTCAGGATGACCGGCGGCTGGTCGTCCATTGTCAGCGTCTCGTCGCCGTAGTCGGCGCCAGCCACACTCGACCCACCCGCACCGCCAGCACCACGACCGCCGTCGGTCGCGGCTTTCACCGGCTCGGGGTCTGCGTCGGTAGGTTCGTCCTCGTCTCCGACATCGAGGGTGTCTCCGTGACCGTCCTCACCGTCTCCGTGGGCGTGGTCGTCGTGGACGTCCTCGTAGGCCGCCCGCTCGAGTTCCTCGATCTCGACGCTGTCGCCGACGGCACCGGTGAGCGCGGCGACGAGCCGATCGTACTCCGCGGTCGGGACCCAGCCCTCCGCAACGAACGCGCGGTTGGTCGTCGCGAACTGCAGGGGGGCGTCGGCTTGCTGAGCCTCGATGGAGAGTGCCCGTTCGATCCGAAGCAGGAACTCGCCGTGTTCGAACCGCACCTGCTCGAGATCCACGTCGATCTCCTCGAGGTCGGCTTCGAGGTCCCGCCGCTGGTCCTCGAGATCGGCCACGTACGCTTCGGGGTGCTTGTCGGTCTCGGGGACCTCGTAGCGGGTGAACTCGAGGCCGACGAGGGCGTCGTCGATGATCCCTTCGGGGTCGTCACCGGTTGGCGCAGCCACGATGGCCACGACGTCCCCGCCGGTGAACGTCTCGTAGGCTCGAATCCCGTCGGCAGCCTCGAGTGCGGTATCGACGTCGGCGTGGTCGCCCGCACCGACGAGAATGTCGACCGAGTCGTACCCCGATAGCAGATCGAGGTCGATTCCGAGTTCGGCGAACGGTTCGATGCGGTCCAGGCGTTCCCCGACTTGCCTGAGTTGGTTCCGGATCTCGTCTCGTTCGTCGTCGAGCGCGTTGACCTGCGTTCGAACGTCCTCGAGACGGTCCCCCCAGCCGTCTTCCAGTTCGGCGCGGTCGGCCGACCCCTCAAGGCCGAGCGTGCTCTCGAGGGCGCGAACGGTGACGAGTTTCTCGGCGGCCTCGTCGGCCCCCTCGAGTGGGTTGCCGTTGTCGAATCCGGGCCAACTGCCGTCGTAATCCGAGAGATGCACCAGGTGCAACTCGTGGATGGTTTCGATGACCGTCTCCAGGACGCGTTTGGAGCCGGTCACCGAGACCTTGCTCATCTGCTCAGGTCTGAGCATTGACGTCCTCCTGGAACAGTTCGACGACGTGGTCAGTCACCTCGCCCACGTTCGTCTTCGCGCGGTCGGCGAGTGCCTCACGCTCCTGTTTTCCTTCCCGGAGCACGCGTTCACACTCGGCGTCGATCTCCTCGCGAGCGGCTTCGAGTTCGCGCTCTTTGAGGGCTCGCGCCTCCTCTTCGGCCTCGGTGCGAATCTCCTCGGCGCGTTCACGAGCCTCGGCGATACGTTCGTCACGATCCTGCTCCGCGAGCGCGACGATTTTGTCGGCCTCTTCCTCCGCCGACGAGAGCTGTTTGAGAACCTCTGGCCTCGGCATAGTCTAAGCAGACGAGAGTTGCTCCAGCGCGTATAAGGTAGTTGCGATAGTCGATGGACAACGGCCCCTGTGTCGCCCGTAGTCGAGGAGCCGGGGTCGACCGCCACGAGGACCCCGCAGTCGTCACTCGCGAGGACGGTCTCCGCGATGGACAGACCTATCACCGCAGACTGGTAACCAGAATGCAATGGGTATTCTCGAGAACAAGGCTCGGGCGCGGCTGTTCTATAAGTACCTCTCGCAGGTGTACGACCAGATCAACCCCTTCATCTGGAACGAGGAGATGCGAACGGAGGCTCTCGACCTGCTCGATTTCGAGAACGCCGAGATGGTCCTCGACGTCGGCTGTGGAACGGGCTTTGCCACCGAGGGTCTCCTCGAGCGTGTCGACACCGTCTATGGGCTCGACCAGAGCGAACACCAACTCGAGAAGGCCTACGCCAAGTTCGGCAGGACCGACGGTCCCGTCCACTTCCATCGCGGGGACGCAGAACGACTCCCGTTCAGGACGGACACGTTCGATATCGTCTGGTCGTCGGGTTCGATCGAGTACTGGCCCGAACCCGTCCTCGCGCTCCGGGAGTTCAACCGTGTGCTCAAGCCCGGCGGACAGGTGCTCGTCGTCGGTCCGAACTACCCCGATAACCCCCTCGCCCAGGTGCTGGCCGACGCGATGATGCTGTTTTACGACGAGTACGAGGCCGACCGCATGTTCAAGCAGGCCGGGTTCGACGACGTCCGCCACCTGTTCCAGGGGCCATCCTACGAACCCGAGGTGGCGATTACGACGGTCGCTCGAGCGCCCGAGCGCTGAGCTGGCGGGCTACGGGCTGTCCCCCTCAACAGGCAACCGCAACCAGGTCGGCGATGAGCTCGCCGCTCTCTGTCACCTCCACTCGGACGACGTCACCCTCCTCGAGCCCTGGCTCGTTCGTCGAGGCCAGCGTGAGTGTCGCCGTCTCACCCGGTTCCCACCGCTGGTCGCCGGCGGCGTTGAACGGTCCGTCTGGAGCCGTCCGGTATCCCGGTGCCCCGACGAACGGGATGGGGGGCTGATGAGACAGTTCCTCGTCGGCAATCTCGACCGCCAGGTCGACGCCGTCGACGTCGATCGGTGGCCCGGCCTCGTGCTCGAATCGGAGTTCGTCAGCCTCCGCATCTGCCTCGAG
>LKND01000020.1 GCA_001564275.1 Natrialbaceae archaeon Tc-Br11_E2g14
CGCTGACGGTCGCCCAATCAGCCAACGTTCCAGTGAACGTGTCGATACCATCGACCTCGAGCGTGGCCCTCGCGACCCCCCTCACGCTGGGATTCGCGTTCGTCGTCCACAGGCGGTGGCGACGGGTGTACCTTGGGAGTTAAGACCCTCGACCGGTGAGACTGAGGAGACTAATGGCATGACGTGGGTGGCAGGATGAACGGCGTCGACCTCGCCAAACAGCTCCTGGTGGGATTCGTCGCCCTCGTCATCATCCTCCTGCTCGTCGGCCAGTTGCTCGGCCAGCCCGTCGGCCTCGGTTACGTCGCCACGGGCAGCATGGAGCCGACGCTCGACGCCGGCGACGGCTTTATCGCGGTCCCGAGCCCCGTGGCTGGCGACCCCGAACCCGGCGACGTCGTCGTCTTCGAGGCCCAGGAGCTCCACGACGGCGGCCTGACCACCCACCGGATCGTCGAGGAGACCGACGAGGGGTACATCACCCGCGGGGACGCCAATCCGTTCACCGATCAGGACGGCGGGGAGCCACCGGTGAGCGACGCCCAGATCGTCGCCCACGCCTGGCAGGTCGAGGGCACCGTCGTCCGGATTCCCCACCTCGGGACCGCCGTGATGAGCGTCCACAGCGCCGCCGCGGCGATCCTCGGCCTGGCGCTCGCACCCCTGGGTATCACGGCCGCCTTCGACGCCGAGGGGACGGGAGCGCTGCTCGTCGCCGTCGGCGTCGGCCTCCTCGGGGTTGGGCTCCTGCTCGAGCGCGTCGGCGTCACCGAGCGATCGACCAGGCGGCGAACCAACCGCGAGAACGTGATCGGCCTGTGGACCGCCGTCTCCGTCGTCGTCCTCCTGCTCGCGATCTTCGCGACCGCAGCCATGGTCATCCCGGCTGGCGGGACGGCCTACGGCCTCGAGGTCACGAGCGAGGCGACCGACGACCCACAGATCGTCGAGCCGGGGGAGACCACGAGCCTCGAGCGGACGATCGACAATCGAGGCTACGTCCCGATCGTGACGGTCGTCGATTCGGCACACGGCGATACGACGGTGGAGCCCAGCGAGACGGTCGTGGGGGCCCGATCGACGACCGACGTGACCGTGTCGATGACGGCCCCGGAAGTCGAGGGCAGTTACACGCGGGAGGTGATGGAACACCGCTACCTGCTCGTCTTGCCACCGTCGGTGCTGGCCTGGTTGCACGGCATCCACCCGTTCGTCGCGATCGGCGCGGTCAACGTCGTGATCGTCGGCGTCGCCGTCGGCCTCATTTTGGCTCTCTACGGTCGGGGCGATCTCCGGATTCGACGGGCAGGATCGAACGTGCCGCTGTCAACCCGACTCAAACGGCGGCTCGAGCGGTGGCTGTGAGCAACGACGAGCCACTATCGTTATACGTCTCGGCCGACGATACGTGACAACGACTGCGAACGTGGGTCGCGGAATCGGGGGGTTTCGCCGGCCCGTGGGGGACCTGGGAACGCAATGGAGGACTACCGACCGTGACCAACACACCGCGTCTGGACCTACTGATCGCCCAACACGGCCGAACTATCGTCATCGCCCTGTGTGTCATCGCTGCACTCTCCGTGCTGGCCGCCGGGTGGGCCGTCGCGAATCCCGCGAGTACGACGACCACCGAGACGGTCGGGGAGGAAACCGTCGAAACCGAGGTCCAGACCAGCGCAACTGTCGTCGAGGACGGCCTGTGGGAGGAAGGCGAGGTCCTGCGGAACAACCCCGCCTACGTGACCGCGGCGACGCCTGAACTCGAGGTGATCCTGGTGACGGCAGCCGACGGTTCGGAGACCGAGGTCGAGAGCGAGGTCACCTTGCGTTACGAGGCGACCCGGGAGGGGGAGGTTTTCTGGTCTGACACGGAAGAGCTAGCGAGCGAGACCGACACCGTCGGCGAGGACGCGACGAGTGTCGAGGCGACGGTCGACGTCAGGGAGGTCCGTGAACAGCGTGATGCCATCACCGAACAGCTCGAGGGGATCAGCGAGGTGGAGCTGCGATTGGAGATCGAAACGGCATACGAGACGGAGACCCACCAGGGGACCCTCGAGGCCGAGACCCCGTTCGTCATCACGGAGGGGAGCCACTACCTCGAGGAACATCCATCCGCCTCCGAGAGCCACGCGGTGACCCAGACCGTCGAGGAGACGGAGCCGCCGAGTTCGACCGCGCTCGGTCTCTTGATCCTCCTCGCAGGCGGTGCCATCGCCGGGGCCGCATTTGTCCACTCGCGATCCGATATCGACGTCGAACATGCCCGCCAGGCGGTTCACGAGAACCGCTACGCCGAGTGGATCTCACACGGGTCGCTGCCGATGTGGATGGGCGAAGAGCACGTCTCCCTCGATACCCTCGAGGACGTGGTCGACGTGGCTATCGACACCAACGAGCGGGTGATTCACGATCGAACTCGAGGCCTGTTTGCGGTGGTGAGTGACAACGTGGTCTACTACTACAGCGACCGGGGGCTCTGGGAGGAGACGGCCTGGCCGGATTTCGACCTGCAGAAACGCCCACCTGATGCGGAGGTGCAGGATCCGCCCTCGGTCCCGGACAGGGTCGATTCCGAGGGGCCTGATACGGAGGACCTCGAGGCCGTCGACACGGAGGACCTCGACGACGACGATGCCTGGCGAAACCTGTGATCGCCGGGTCGGTGATCGGGTCCAGCAACGGTGAGCGGGGCGCAAGCGCTGCGCGCGAGCGGTGTGCGGGGTCGCTCGTGGGCTGCCCGGCCCGGGGCCGCCTCCTCGGACATATACTTTCCGGTGGGATGGGCTCGTAAACACGCGTTCTCGGGCCGCTGTGGCCCGAATTCGGCGATTGTAAACAGAACCTTTATAAGAGGGAAACGGAAACGATTGATTGTATGGCAGACCTGATCGTCAAAGCCGCCGTGAAGGAAGCACTCGATGACAAAAACGTCGCTTCGGACTTCTACGAAGCACTCGACGACGAAGTGTCCGAGCTGCTCGAGGACGCCGCCCGACGTGCGGAAGCGAACGACCGAAAGACGGTCCAGCCTCGCGACCTGTAAGGACGCCCCGACCAGCATTTTTTGACGGCCTCGCCCCGCAGTGCCGACAGTTGGTCGACCAGGCCCCGGCCGTCACCCGCAAGCGATCGTCCTGGATGGGCCACCGACGCGGTGTGGCCCTCACATCTCGAGCTCTCATCGGTTTGGACCGAGCACCCGGACGCGTGTCGCGGGAAGGGAGGGCGCCAGCGTGCCGGTATCGGTGAGTACTCGTCACTCGAGGGTCGAGTACCGACGAATCGATGGCAGCGGAGACACCCCGGGAGCAACTCGCCGGTCTGATTCGGTACGACGCGCTGGTGTTGACGGCGCTGATCTGGTTTCTCGCGAAGTTCCTCCGATACGCGTTTCCGCCGCTGTTCGAGCCGTTTCAATCGACCTACGGCGCGTCGAACGACGTCCTCGGGCTGGCGTTCACCACCTTCATGCTCGTCTACGCAGCCATGCAGTTCCCCTCGGGCGTTCTCGCCGACCGAGTCGGTTCGGTCACCGTGATCACGGGCGGGGTGGTCCTCGCCTCGAGTGCGTCCCTGGTCTTGCTGGTGGATTCACCGTTCATCGTGTTGGTGGTCGTGATGGCGCTCATGGGGGCAGGAACGGGCGCACACAAGACCGTCGCGGTCAGATTGCTCGCCCGGGCCTATCCCGCTCGAACGGGACGCGCACTCGGCGTGTTGGACACGGTGGGCGCGTTCGGGGGCGTCGCTGCCCCCGCAGTCGTCGTCTTCGTCGCCGCCGTGAGTGTCGTTCCGTTCATCGACACGGGCTGGCGACAGCTGTTTTTTCTCGCCGGGCTCGTTGGCCTCGCCCTCGCCGTGGCGTTCGCGATACGCGTTCCCAAGCGTTTGCCATCGGCCGCCGCGCCCATCTCGGCTCGGGCGACGACCGGTCAGCGCGACGAAGGGAGAACCAGCGAGGAACAGGACGACGGCGAAGACCAAGCTGAAGGCCCCGAACGGACCGACCCCCCCGAGAGAGACGAGCGTCCAGTCTCCGAGGATCGCCCATCTTCGAGTGAGGGTCTTGGGCAGTATCTCGCGCTCTTTCGGGACCGACGGTTCAGTGGGTTCGTCCTCGCGACGATCTGTTTTTCCTTCACCTACAACGGACTGGTCGCGTTCGCTCCGCTCTATCTCATCGAGGAGGCGGGACTGGCGACGACCACGGCGAGTCTCCTCTACAGTGCACTCTTTGCAGTCAGCCTGGTGCAACTGGTCACCGGCGAGGTCAGCGACCACGTGGGAACCCTCCCGGTGATCGTCGCGGCCCTCGCCATTGCCGCCGGGGCGATGATCGCGTTCGTATCGCTCACGGGGACCGGTTCGGCCGTCGCCCTTGGTGGGAGTCTCATCCTCGTCGGGGTCGGTGCCCACGGGTTCAGGCCCGTTCGGGGTGCCTACCTGATGGAGACGCTGCCGTCGTCGATCGCCGGCGGGAGCCTCGGCGTCGTCAGGACGCTCCTGATGGGGGCCGGCGCGGTGGCACCGGCAGTCGTCGGCGTCCTCTCGACCCGGGTCGGGTTTCGCCCCGCGTTCTGGTTGCTCGCGGCCTCGATGACGGTGGCCACCCTGGCCTGTGCGCTCTTGCTCGTCACCGAGTCCCGATCGTTTCGGGTGGAGTGAGCTTCCCCACGGTATCGACACTCGGCTGCACAGGACTCCAGCAGTTCCAATCCTGCGGGTTGTTGCCGTCTCGTACCGGTGTTTGCAGAGCCAAAGCGGGCACGCACCGGTCACACGGTACAGGGAGGTCGTATCCACCCTCTCTTGCCACGCGTTTTTCCCCGATGGACACGTAGCTGGGACATGGCCACGATCGCCGCCTACCACCTCCCGCTCTCGGGGTTCGCCCTGGGGGTTGCCATCGAGGCCGATCCCGCAATCCGTATCGAACTCGAGCGTGTCGTGCCAACTGCCGAGGGGGTCTTGCCGTTCTTCTGGGTCTGGGAGTGCGAGGACTTCGATCGATTCGAACGCCAGGTTCGCCAGGCGGGGGCGATCAGATCCCTGACCGCCCTGTCGGAAACCGGCGATGGGCGGCTCTATCGGGCCCACTGGAACGACGAGGTCGAAGGCTTCATCGACGGGATGACGAGGCTGGGGGGCACCCTGCTCAACGGCCGTGGCTCGCGTGATGGGTGGCGGTTCGAACTGCGCTTTCCCGAACGCGAACTGGTTCGGACCTTCCTCGAGTCCTGCGCCGACGCCGGCGTCGAGGCCCGGCTCGTACGATTGTACACCAAACAGGAAATATCCGCACGCGATCGATACTCACTGACGGAAGAACAGCACGAAACGATCCAGTTGGCCTACGAGCACGGCTACTTCGACGAACCCCGTGGGGTGACCCAGTCAGATCTCGCGGCCTCCTTCGACATCAGTCAGCGTGCCGTCTCCCGGCGACTTCGTCGCGGGCTGGGTCGGCTGGTGCGAGAAACGCTCGTGGTAAACGGCGAGGACCCCCTCGAGGATTGACGGCGGTTGCTACCACTTTCGCGGCGACGGGTGAGAGCTGACGGACGACCGGTGGAAGCTGACCAGAACCGTTTCACCTGAGCCCCTGATATGAACGCGTTCTACATAGAGGGGGAATCATCACTTGGGCAGCCCTCTTTGTGGAGGGTGCGTATGCATCGCATCACCACCACCGATACGTCTGTCTCACCGATCATCACGCACGCCCAGGCGTGCGGCGGGTTCACGTCGACCGCCACAGTGCAGTCCCATCGGACCGCCGAGCGGTCCCCGATATCCGACCCCGCTCCGGCAGCCGAGGTCGCCGTATGACGCTCTCAGGGGACGATCTCGACGTCGGAGTCAGCACATCGGTGCGGGCCGCGGGGGAGACCAGCACGATCGATCTGCTCGCGGACGAATACGCCTCTCCATCGGCGGCCGTCATCGACGCGGTTGCGACACTCACGGAGCGCTCTCCCATCGACATCGAACCGCTTTTCGAGGCCGTCGACCCGGACGCCCTCGACGCGCTCTTCGGGACCACCCTCGAGGGAACGCGGTCCGGCACCGTCGACTTCGAGTTTGCCGGATGCGCCGTGTCTGTCGAGGGCACACGGCGCGTCACGGTCGAGTCACTCGAACGCGCTGAGTAGGGACGGTCGCGCCAGTCACGGACGTCGACGGCAACGAACACTCGACATCGGCGGTGACTCGAGTCCGGGGATTACTCGAGTACAGGGGAGACTCGAGGCCAGGACATTGGGGACCAGACCTTTCGTGCTCCTCGCCGAACGATGGCGCATGTCGCCCTCGCCAGCGAACGTGCTCTTCGTCCTGACCGATCAGGAACGCTACGACTGCACCGCCCCGAACGGGCCGGACGTCGAGACGCCGACTTTCGACCGACTCTCGAGTGAGGGGACCCGCTTTTCGCAGGCGTTCACGCCGATCAGCATCTGCACCAGCGCCAGGGCCTCCCTGCTGACGGGGCTGTTTCCCCACGCCCACGGGATGGTGAACAACTCCCACGAGGCGGACGCGATCCGACCGAACCTACCCAGCGACCTGCCGACGTTCTCCGAGCGATTGGACGAGGGGGGATACACCCTGACCTACACCGGCAAGTGGCACGTCGGCCGCGATCAGACACCGGCGGATTTCGGGTTCGACTACCGCGGCGGGAGCGACGTCCACCACGACGACATCGACGACGCCTTTCGGCGCTATCGGACCGACCGCGGAACCCCCATCGATGCCGTCGAGTTGACCGACGAAATCTACACCCACGGTGGTCCGGAGGACGGGACGCTCGTGGCTGCGAGGACACCCATCGACGTCGAGGACACGCGAGCGTACTTCCTGGCCGAACGAACGATCGAGGCCCTCGAGGGGCATGCGGACGGGGACGATGCCAGCGAGGGTGCCGGTGACGACGCGAGTCACTTCTTCCACCGGGCTGACTTCTACGGCCCGCACCACCCCTACGTCGTCCCCGAACCGTACGCCTCGATGTACGACCCCGACGACATCGACCCCTGGGACAGTTACGCCGAGACGTTCGCTGGCAAACCCGCCGCCCACGAGCGGTTTCTTCACTACCGCGGCGTCGACCACTTCGAGTGGGACATCTGGGCCGAGGCGGTTGCCAAGTACTTCGGCTTCGTCACCCTCATCGACCACCAGGTGGGCCGGATCCTCGAGGCGCTCGAGGAGTTCGAACTGGCCGACTCGACGGTGGTCGTCCACGCTGCTGACCACGGCGATTTCACCGGCTCCCATCGCCAGTTCAACAAGGGCCCGTTGATGTACGACGAGACCTACCGGGTTCCGCTCCAGATCCGGTGGCCAGGGGTCACCGATTCCGGGACGACCTGTGACCAGCCGGTCCACCTCCACGACCTCGCGGCGACGTTCCTCGACGTGGCCGGCCTCGAGCCACCGTCGACGTTCCAGGCCCGTAGCCTCGTGCCGTTGCTCGAGGGTGACGAGGAGACACGCAGCGAGTGGCCAGACGCCGTCTTCGCGCAGTATCACGGCGAGGAGTTCGGGCTCTACACCCAGCGGATGGTTCGCACCCGTGAGTACAAGTACGTCTACAACGGCCCCGACCGCGACGAGCTGTACGACCTCGCGGACGACCCAGCGGAACTGCACAACCGGTGTGATCATCCCGCCTACACCGACGTGAAAGAGCGGATGCAGGCGAGATTGCTCGAGTGGATGGACCGCACCGACGACCCCAATCGCAAGTGGGTGCCACACGCACTCGGGTGAGCGGTGGGGCGGGGGGCAGGTGGACAGTCAGTAGCGACCGATCTCGTCACCGAACTCGTCGTTGATGAGCGCCCCGAGGATCCCGCCCGCAATGGTCGCGGCCAGTGCGTAGATGACAATGAACACCAGCGCGAGCGCGAGCAGACCGCCGCCGAACAGGGGGAGTTCCGGCCCGGCCGCCCCGAGAAAACCAAGTCCGACGACCACCCAGAACGCCAGAAACAGGAACAGTCCGCCGACCGCTGCGTAGATCACGCCGGCAATTGCCCCCGCTCGCAACCCATTCTCGAGTCCCGGCCCCTCGAGGTAGCCCGCAACGGCCCCGCCGAGCACGGTCGAAAAGGGGACAAAGGACAGGAAGATCGCCACGAGTGCGCCGATCAACCCATTGAGGAGGGTGGATCGGTCGCCGGTGTCTCGGCTATCCGTCGACGCTGTCGCATCCATGGGCGAACGTCACAGTGGAGTTACATAACGCTAGCGGTCACCGTGGAGAGCTCGGAGCTAACTCGAGAGTGGCGACAGGACGACGGTCGAGGGGGACGGAAAAACGCGGTTTCGAGCGGGCTGAGAAACGGGGTACCGAGTGCCCGCCATGGAGCCAGCGTTCGACGGGACGTGACGACAGCGATCCCCCTCAGTCGGCGGCCAGTTTGTCCAGGCCAGCCGATCGGATGTCCTCGCCGTCGATCGACGACCGGAGGCTATCCATGCCGTCCTCGCGATCGATACCGAAGTTCTCCGCGTACAGCTCGGCCACCTGGGTCATTTCCTCGTCGCTCAGTTTGGGGACGTCGCTGGCGGCTGCCCACTCGTCGATGTCCTCGCGTGTGCGGAACGTCGGCGTCACGGAGGCGACGGGGCCGTGGCTCAACAGCCAGGCGATCGAGGCCTGGGCCATCGTCCGCTCGCCGCCCGCCGGCTGCTCGAGGAATCGAAGCGTCTCGAGTTTCTCCCAGCCCGTCTCGTACCAGGCGTCGGGCCGGAAACCCCGGTGGTCGCCGGCGTCCAGTTCGGTTTCGGGGGTGACCTGCTCGTTGAGGATGCCCGAGGAGTGGGGCACCCGGGGAATCAAGCTCGTCGTCGATCCCGTCCGCTCGATCGTCTCGAGGAAGTGGTTGCCGACCTCCTGTTCGAGAACGTTCCAGACCAACTGCACCGAGTCGAACTCGTGTTCGATGGCGAAATCGCCCTCCGCCAGCCAGCCGATGGAGGGACCGAGCGCGAGCCCGCGGGCGCGAATCAACCCCTCCTCCTCGAGTTCGTCGAACAGGTCGAGGACCGCAGGGGTGATCTCGTCGACGTCGGCGTTGTGTAGCTGGAGGACGTCGACGTACTCCACGTCGAGTCGCTCGAGACTGCGTTCGAACGCCTCGCGCAGGTACTCGGGATCCATCTCCTTCGGGAGTTCGCCGTGGCCGGCCTGTGGGTTGTTGTAGAAGTCGTAGCCGATCTTGGTGGCGATGGTGACCTCGTCGCGGACGTCAGCGAGCGCCTCACCGAGTAACTCCTCGCTGTGGCCGTGCCCGTAGACGTCGCCGGTGTCGAAGTAGGTGATACCCTGGTCGACGGCGTATGTGACCATCTCGCGGGCGTCCGCCTCCGAGCGGTCGCCCCACCAGTCGGTGCCGACGACCCAGGCACCGAATCCGACTTCACTGACCTCGACGGCTGACGTTCCAAGCGTCTGGTATTCCATAGGACAAGCCAGGGCTCGAGACGACTTAGTCGGTGCGGATGTCGTTCGTCGTCGGCCGTTCGAGTGTCACGCTCGAGTGAGCGTCACTAGCCGCTTAATTTCGGCGTGTAGTACCCTTCACCAATGTGGTTTGGAGGGGTGCTTAAGCCACTGTCGTGGTTACCAGGAGTTGTATGAGCCGACCGGACTCCGCCGTCTCGACGATGTCGATAGATACCACGTTCGACGCCCTCGCAAGCGACCGTCGACGGCGCGTCCTCGCCCTGGTGAGTGACTCGATGACCACCGTCGACACCGTGGCTCGCCAGCTCGCCGCCAGTCAGCTCGAGACCGACCCCGGATCGGTTCCCGACGAACAGTTGACCGACTACCGAATCGCGCTCGTCCACACCGACCTCCCCCTCCTCGAGGCGGCCGGCCTCCTCGAGTGGGATCGTGAGGGTGAGACGATCTCGAGGGCCGACGCACTTCCGATCGACGTCGAAACCATCGAGCAAAGCGGCGACCGCGACTGGGACCCGGTGTTTTCGGCGCTCGCGGACGGCCACCGCCGAGCGGTGCTCGCAATCCTCGAGGAGGTGGACGATCCACTCACTGTCGAGACGCTCGCGCAGCGATTGGCCAAACGGGTAGAGGTGCCTCGTGAGACGGTAACGATCGCGTTACACCACCGGCACCTGCCACTACTGGTCGAGGCGGGACTGGTCGACCGCGTGGGTCGTCGCGTTCGATACGGGGGGGAAGATCTCGAGGTGTCACTCGACGTCTCGGGGACCGACACCGAACCAGGACCGTTTCTCGCCAGGACGGTCCAGTGACCGAGCGGGTCGGACAGCGCAATTGGGTGCCCACGGCCCGCCCCGCTGAGGGGCGCGGTCGACGTGACGTGGCAACGACACCACCGTGAGCCACCCCTCGAGAAACGCTAGGTACCAGCCGTCGACGGCAGGTCAGGTAACACCATTGTAACCGGGTCGGGCAAGCCCGACGCACAACCGAACGTCTATTGTCCTCGCGCCAGTATCGGCGGCTATGACAAAGCGGCACGTCTCCCTGCCAGCCGACGCGGAGACGGGAATGCGCGAGTTCGTGTCCTCGGTGGACGAGCGCCTCTCGAGCGACGAGGACACCTGTTCGATCGTCGAGGACGTCCTGATCGATCTCTCGGGCGACCGCGAGGCCTACGAACGCTGGCAGAGCGGGGAGTCGGTCAGCCCCGCCGAGCGGGTTCGCCTCCAGAGTTACGATCCCTGCAACACGACCCTCGAGAGCGAGTACTACGCCGAAAAAGACGAGGAGCAATTCAAGCGGTCGAAACACCTCCAGTGGCTCTGGCGTCAGTTCGACAGCCTGCCGATCGCCGACAACGTCGAGTTCGCGCTGCGGTTTCGTCGGATGCTCGCCGATCACCTCTTCGCCGAGTGTGGCGAGAACTGCCGATTCTTCAAGGGAATCAGCTTCACCTACGGCCACAACATCACCATCGGGGACAACGTCGTCATCCACGACGACGTCCATCTCGACGACCGCGGCAAACTCACGATCGGTGATCGGGTGTCGATCTCCGACGGGACGCACGTCTACAGCCACGATCACGACGTCGTCGACCAGACGGTGGTCCGCAACTACCACACCATCATCGAGGACGACGTCCGCCTGACCTACGACTCGATGGTCCGGGCGGGATGTGCGGTGGGCGAGAACGCCATCGTCGGTGCACGGGCCATCGTCCAACACGACATCCCCGCCCACCACATCGCCGTCGGCATGCCCGCGACGAGCATCAAGATCAAACCCGGCTGGGAGGACGTGGCCGTCCCCCTCGAGGACGCCGGGATCACCCGCCAGGAGGAACGCCGACTCGAGTACGATCTCGACGACGACCTCGAGGTCTTCGACGAGTTCAAGCGAGACCTGCAGCCACCGGGAAGGAACTGAGCAGGGTCGTTGCGATCGTTGCCCGGTGGGTGGGGGGCTGTGTCCGATGGCCGCCAACGCCAGCAGGCGACACTGACCCCGATGGGCTGCCTATTGGACGCGAGGTAAGTCACCGAGCGTGATCGCTCGAGCAACGCCCAAGTGCGTTGAGAGCGTATCACATGGTGATGGAGCTCTGGGGTTGGCTCATCGTGTACGCGGTCCTGTTCGCCGTCATCCACCTGGTGCTCTACTACCTGTACGTTCGCCGTGACGGCGGCACGAACTTCCCGACCACTGGATCGGGGACCGACGGCGAGCACACCGGGTTCCGATCGGCGACACAGGCGGACCAGTACCACCCGTTCACCGAGGAGACAGCACCGAACCGACCCACCGACGACGGGCGGTCCTGTCCGCACTGTGGAACGACCAACGATCCGGATCCCGCCTTCACCTACTGCCGATCGTGCATATCCCCGCTTCGCCACTGATCGAACGGAGAGCGTCGGTGCCTACTCATCGCGGGCAGCATAGCAGCCACCCTCGAGTGCCTCGAGGTGGTCGATGCCGACGATGGCGAGGACGTGTGGCGGGTCGTCGGTGGAGTCGGCTGTGGAATCCGAGAGGGCCTCGAGCCGATCGCGCATGCACGCTTCCCTCGTTTCGTCACGGTACGCGGTGACCGTCTCCTGACCGCCACCGAGGGCGAGGAGCGCCCGCACGCGCTCGAGGTGCCGTCGCTCGTGGGCAGCCTGGGCGGCGGGAGACGCCTCGTGAGAGCAGGCGTACTCGATCGATTCGGCCGCCGTCACCGACTCCGCCGTGGCATGTGAGACGGTGGCGGCGATTCGACAGGCAAGGGCCGTTCGGGTCGCGCCACCGAGACTCGACAGCAGTCGACGGGCGGTGGCAGGGGCGACCCGGTCGGCGACCAGTCGGGTCACCAGCCGCCTGACGTACGCCCAGTTGGGGGCGTCGATGCCGACGACCTTGGCCGCCGGCGCGGCCCCGATAGCGGCCGTCATTTCGCCACCCGTGGGCGATCCCTCCCCGCCGTGAGTGGACGCGTAGTGTCGGTACAGCGGGACCGCAGCAGCGGGCAACTCGAGGGCGAGCACGTCTGGCCCCATGGCCTCGGCCACGATGCGGGCGCGAGCGACACTCGCGGGGTGGTCGTGGACGACGCCGAGGAGCGTCACGTTTGTGGCCGGGCCGCGGCGACACCAGCGGTCGGTGACGCGTGGGTCGTCGATGCGGTCGACGAGCGGGGCAGCGGGCATTGAACAGGTGGTAATACGGGACTACCCTCATAACCCTTCTGTTGTCGATATTCGCACACGATAGTTGAACTGTTTCATCCGCCACCATCGTCACGCTTCGACCACCACAACGCACCGACTTCGTTCGGGTAGGTGACCGTTCCGTGCACAACCATCAGTTGTCGGTGATCGAGAGTCGACCCTATTTATCAGAGATTAATACAAATCTGCGTGCGCCGCGAATCGAGTGCGCTCATCCCACGAACCCGACCGATCCGGTGGCCTGCCCCCTCCTTGGTGAGCGCTGCGGTGGACGAGTGCCGACAGCACCGGACTCGAAGCCGGCCTCGGCAGTACGTGACGACACCGATCGCTCTCAAGTGCCGTCGGTTCGATGGGGGAGACGATGGCCGACCGACTCATGCGCGTGACTGCACACACGACCCTCGACCTCGTCGACGCCGTCGTCACGGGTCAGAAGTTCGAACGCGAGACGTTCGCGGTCCTCGACGCGACGACCGACCGCAAACGCCCCGAATGCGTGAAACTCCACCTTGAGCTCGACAACATGACCGAGACAGCCCTGCCCGCGCACATGGAGGAACTCCAGTTGACCCCCGAGCAGGCCCGAACGCTGGCCGCCGACCTCGAGAAACACGCCGACACTGTCGAGGCGGCCGTCGAGGAGTGATCAGCCAGCGGTGGCAACTTCCCGACGGTATCGGGGTAGCGAACACCACACGCGACGGGCGGATAGATTTTGACCCTCGAGCGTGTACCCTCGGGCGTGACGACACCGCTCGAGGCGACCACCACCCGCGACGGCGTGACCATTCGGAAGGCAGAACGGGCGGACCTCCTCGCGATCGTCCGGATCGAGAACGCCTCCTTCCCTCAGCCCTGGCCCTACGACGCCTTCGAGACATTCCTGGGCGAGGATGCCTTCCTCGTCGGCGAGACGCCAGCCGGTCAGATCGCGGGGTACATCGTCGCCGACCTGACGCCAAACTACGGTCGCGACATCGGCCACATCAAGGACGTCGCGGTCCACCCCGATCGTCGCGGCGAGGGCCTCGGCTCTGCCCTGCTGGGCCGTGCGCTCGCCACGCTCGCAGCCAACGGGGCCCACTCGGTGAAACTCGAGGTGCGGCGGTCGAACGACGGTGCAAAGCGGCTCTATCGGCGGTTTGGCTTCGATCCCCTCCGGCGGGTCTCGGGGTACTACGAGGACGGGGACGACGCCATCATCATGGTCCGGGAGCTCGACTAGTCCTACATCAGCGGCCGAAGGTCAGAGACAGTGACGCCCACCACACCGGAGAGCGTCCGCCGCGAGGGACTGTCGAGGGCAACCGGCGTAGGTCGAGGACGAAACGAGACGCCGGACGGCGGACGGCGAGATTCGAATCGGCCGACGGCTCACTTGTCGGTCATCAACCGACGCAGGATGTCACCGTAGGCCGGCCGCGTGACCAGCACCCCGATGAGGACCCCCAGGATCGTGATGATCGCGAACCCCCGGAGGTCACCCAGGCTCAACACCGCCAGCGGTGACATCGCGATGATCGTTGTCGCCGCCGCCGCGCCGATGATCCAGAACGCCTTCCTGAACCTCGATTCGAACACCCGCCTCGAGTTGACGTCTCCGTCCTCGAGCACCTCGTCGGCGATGATGATGAGGTCGTCGACACCGGTCCCGACGACGGCGATGAACCCGGCGACGTGAGAGAGATCGAGTGGCATGCGCAACAACACGGCGATGCCGAGCAAGATCACGACCTCGGAGAGGGCCGTCACGATCAATGGCAAGGCGACCCGCCGATCACCGTACCGGAGGTAGACCATCCCGCTGACGGCCAGGATCGAGAGGATTCCGATGATCAGCGAGTAGTTCTTGAACTGGTCGGCGAGCGCCGGGCTGATGGTGTAGGTCTGGTCGCGGTCGAAGTCGAGTGGCGCACGGAGTTCGCCGGCACGCAGGTTGATCGAGAGCGTCTGGGCGTCCTGCTGGGTCGGCGTCACCATCCGCAGGTTGCCGCTCCCGGCCCACTCGCCGCGGTCCATACTGTCGGCGAGGTTGGGGGCGAGGCTGTGGGCGTCGACCACCTCGCCGTCGACCATCGTCAGCAGACAGTAGTTCGAGCCGTCCGCCTCGTCGCTCCCGTACTGACAGGCCCCCGGATTCGCGGTGAAGCCGGTGTCTCGCATCAGTTCCTCGTACTGCCTGGCTGGTTCTGGGTTGACGTCGACGGGAACGTAATGTTGGCCGCGATCGGAATCGTACGATGGTGTCCCGATCTCACCCATATCTGCCTGCACGAGTCCCGTCTCGTTGGTCTGGCCACCCTCACCGTCCGGATAGTGGAGGACGATCTCGACGAGCCCGCGGTCCTCGAGGATCGCCTGGAGTTCGTCGTCGGTCAGGTCGGGGGCCTGAACGACGATGTAGTGGGTGCCGTCCATCTCCGCCTGGGAGACGGAACTCCCCGAGAGGCCGGCCTCGTTGATCCGGGATTCGATCGTCGTCTCGATGTCGTCACGCGTCTCCCGGGTCACCCCATCACGGACGTCGTCCTCGCTCGCGTCGACGCCCGCGTTCTGGAGTGCCTGGGCGAACTCGGCGGCGGAGCGCTCGTACGTGAATATCTCGACGCTGATCTCGCGGTTTTCGGCATCCGTGCGGACGAGCGTGTCGCCAGTTTCGAGCTCGAGTTCGGACGAGACGTTCTCCTGGATAGTGGCGGCCTCCCGTTCGAACTCGTCGTGGTCGTCGATATCGAGTTCGACGCCCTCGACGGTCTGGCCGACGACGGGCGCGCTAATCTGGGTGCCGCCCTCGAGGCCGAGGCCGAACTGGATGTTGTGGATGCCACTACCGGGTCCCTCTTCACCCTCGAAATCGCCGTCGTCCGCAAGGATGTCGCCGGGGAAGAAGATTAGCCCCAGCGAGACCACGAGAAAGGTCACCAGCAACAGCACTCGCCAGTTGGCCTTGATGAAGCTCACGGGACTCATCGGGCCACCCCCTCGAACTTGTACCAGCGGAGGAGGCTCAAATTGAGCAGGTAGGTGTTCATCAGGTCCGCGGCGAGGCCGACAAAGAGGATCAACCCGATCGACATCAGGAGTTCGACCCCGAAGAGCCACGCCGAGATTGCCATCACGAGCATGGCAGCCATGGACGTGACGGTCATCGTCACCCCGGTTTGCATCGCGCGGTGGGTGCTCTCGTAGAAGTCACCACCGCGTCGGAGAATGTGATTGTTGAGGAGGATATCCGAGTCGACGGAGTAGCCGATGATCAGGAGCAAGCCCGCGACGGTACCCAGTGAGAGCGGAATGTTCGCGATGTTCATGAACGCGAGCGGAATCACCAGATCCGAGAACGCCGACAGGACGATGGCGACCGAGGGAACGAACGTCCGAAAGAGGATGAACGCGAGCAGGCTCATGCCGACGAACGCCGCCCCGATACCCAGCAGGGCCGTCTGCTGGGCGGCCGCACCGAAACTCGCCGACGTCTCGGCATTGAGCTGGACGACATCGTCGTTACCTTCGGCGGGCGCTAAGTTGGCCTCGGCCTCTTCAGCCATGTCAGCCTCCGTCGGCGGAAATTGGACCAGATACTGGTTCTCCGCCGCCTGCACGGCCTGGATCGACTCGGGCTCCTGGCTGAACGCCGCCGCGATCTCCGATTCGGAGTTCGTCGTCTCGATCGTCAGTTCGGTGCCGCCCGCGAAGTCCATTCCCATCGCGACCGGCGTTCCGTAGACGACGTAGCCGCCGGCCAGGATCAGGAGGGCAAACGCGAGAACCGCGAGCGGAACCGCCGCCAACTGGCGGTTCGTGTACCGGGTGTAATCGATCTCCGGCACCTCGACTGTTCGCATATATCCCGGTCGTGGCGGTCAGCCAAAGTAAGCCTTCTCAATTTCTATACCGTATTTCCGTGAGGTGACATCCTCGCCCGGCGTGAACGCCGGGGCTTCCACCGCAGGTGGAATACCAGCAAAGGTGCTGGGTTGAGGTTTCAAGACGTGTGCGCGTCACCGGTTTCTGGCTTCGTCTCCGCTCCCACCGTTGGTGAGCTAGACGAAACCTTGTCATCGGAAGCCCGCTTCTCAGACGGGAGTCCCTCGCTCGGTGACGTGTCTTTGTGGGCCTGCCACTGGCCCCCGCTCTGTGGCGAGTCATCGCCTGCCGATTTCCAAGGCAGGCTCTCTCCCCACGGATTTAGCCGATTGGCTATATTCGCTGCTGCGTTCAAATCCGCCTGATATTCCGACACCCAACACTTCTCATTCGTACACTTGAACGTGCCTTGATGCGGTCTGTACCCGACGTGTTGACACGCATGGCACGTTTTCGACGTGTGGTGCGGATGCACGTATTCCACAGGAATCCCGTGTTCCGCTGCCTTATCTTCGATTCGTGACTGTAAGCGGGAGAACAGCCACTTACCGAGGCGTCGATTCCAGTACTTCCCGATGTCCTCGTCGGTGATACCGTCGAGGTATTCGAGGACGATGACCGGGTTCTCGGACTGGGAGGCGTATTCGACGGCCCGATGTGAGGCTTTCTCTACTTCGTCTTCGATGGCGTCTTGCCACCGCCCCCACACGAGATCGTCCAAGAGGTTCGACGCATATCGTGGTTTCAACCGGTCTTCAGCACTGGCTTGTTTCTGTCGGAGGTGTCGGACGCGACCACCATCCACGAACAACGGATCAACCGGGGTGTCGTCCCGGAGGGCACAGCCCACCAAGAGTTTGGATTCACCCACGTCGAACCCGACAGGAGTCACGTCGTCACTGTTACACGAACACGAGTGGTCTGGTTTGACTTCGTAGTTCGCGGTGACATGCAACACCCATCTGTCACCGTCGCGTTGTAGGCGGAGTTCGCCCGACCACACGCTGTCGTCTTCGTCGTCGATCAGAGAGTGCCACCAGTCTTCTTGTTCGGGGTTCAACTGGAGTGGTATCCAGAAATTTGTCCCGCGACCGGGGAGCGGGACTTCCCAACAGACTTCGTGGTGTCGGTCGTCGTCGTGGTCGAAGACGGCTGCGGTGTTTGCGTAGCGGATTGGATGGGTGTCTGCGAGTTGCTTCGCATCATACGTGTCCTCATCGAGCAGGTTTGGGACGTATTGTTTGAGTGCGTTTTTGGAGTGGTAGTTGAGGTCTTCACCAGTGACGATCTCGTTGACGGCAGTCATCGTGTCGCACTCGCCATTGAAGCTGCGACGGAGCAACGATTCGTATCGGTCATGTTCATCGTGGAGCTTACGCTGCTTGTGCTGGGTGGGTGGGGCAAGGTACGCTTCGAGCGTCTTGCACTCTTCACTCATTCTTCAGCACCGTCGAGTCCTTGTTCGATGAGTTCGGCGTATGCGAAGTCCATTCGCAGACCGTTCTCTCGGGAATATTCTTTGACTCGTTCGTGGAGGTCGCTTCCACGGTCGATGGCGATATCAACTCGCATCCGTTTTTAGGTACGTTTTCTCGTACCTTAAAGGTTCGTGTCGGTATTGGGTATTCAGAGGGCTGTCGCTCGTGGTTTATGTAGTGGAGTGACGCGATTCACGCCCGTCCTCAGAACGCTTCGCGTTCTGATGTGCGAACGAGACGCAAAGCGTCTCGTCAACGCCGTGAACGGCGGGATTCTCTCGCTGCAAGAAGATAGATCGACACGGGGCCCCTCGAGTGGCGATCGTCGACCACTCCATGCCAACGGACACCACACTCATATCGCTGGCCACCGTATCGCGTCGTATGACGGAGCACTCCAGTCCGGTGAGCCCCTCGACAGCCGACGAGGCGAAGCGACTCGTCATCTCCTACCCCGAGGACCTCTCCGGATGGGGGCGGTTTCAGGTCGAGAAACCCTCGTTCAGGGCGTTCCTCCGGAAGACCAGAGACCGCGCCGAACCCGGCGACATCTGGGCTGAGTTCGTGGGTGTCGGCTGCTGTGGGAACACCCTGGACGTCCCCCTCCGGGTCGAATCGCTCGAGGGCGGCGACCGTATCGGTCCCGAGACCGACATCGAGTACACGGTGCGGGAGGCCTGTGACCTCGAGGGAAGTTGGCGCGTGCAGAGTGCGGGCGGACCGCGCCGAGCGTGAGCGAGCAGAGCGTGTCTGTGGAGGGGCGAGACGGTGAGACGATGGCGTGGTCATGTGGCGCGAAGACGGAGTGGTGGGGTGGCGTGGACATGTGGCGCGAAGACGGAGTGGTGGGGTGGCGTGGGCATGTGGCGCGAAGACGGAGTGGGGCGATCGGGCGGGGCGGAGTGGTGGGGTGGTCGAGCCAACGCGGTAGTGCAGTGACCGGATCGACACGGATGGAAACTCGAGCGGTCGCTCGACGATGCCATTAGTACAGATTCAATAGTGTATTGGTCCATCAACTGAAGTGTAAAAGTCCAAGATCAGTAGTGTTGGCTTCGACCGTCGAAGCGGTGAGGCCCGCGAGCATCCTCACTCCGTGGAATAGCGCCAGATCCCGAACCGACCGTAGCCGCCGTAGGCGACCTCGAGAGCCCCCATCCACCAGTTCCAGCGGTCGGGGGGCGTGCCGTGGGGCGCATCGGCGAGTTCCTCCATCACGACATCGGTGGTGAGTTCGACCCCCACGTCGGTCTCGTACTGCCCCGAGTCCGCGAGGTCGACGGCCTGCCTACCGACGACGCGTGACTGGTCTTTCGTCCCGCCGAACGCACGGCGGAGTTGGGCCTCGAGGGAGCCGGAATCGAGTGACACAGCTGCGTGTAGGGACGGGGCGTATTTCAACTGCACGAGCAGGCCGGTGTGGCACACTCGAGACGGACGAACTGGGGCGTATCGGTCGCGTCGGGATCCGCTTTCCACTGGCAGCCACGGACACGTGCCGCGCGCTCGAGTTGGCCGTGTACGCCGGGGGAGGGCAGGCCACCCGCTGGGACTGGGGGGTGACGGCGATCGTGGGCGGGAGTGTGACGAGACACACCCCAGCACGGGATCACCGGCGAACACACGGCGCTCGGCGGCCGGGCATCACCACGCGTGTCGATCCCGGCAGCAGACGAAAGCAGGTCGATCGACGTATTTTTCACTACAGGCCGTTTTCGACCGGTTATGGCAACTTTCACCGTCGTGGTCGGCGATCCCGAGACCGGGCTCGCCCACCAGCTCGAGGCAGAGGGGCAGGATGCGAATCGATTCATCGGCCGCGAAATCGGCGAGGCGGTCGACGGCTCGGCGGTCGGCCTCGACGGCCACACACTCGAGCTCACCGGTGGCTCGGACAACGCGGGCCGCCCACACAACGCGACCGTCGCCGGTAGCCAGCTGAAGGAGATCCTGATGAGCGAGCGCCAGACGGGCTACAAGCCCGAGCGCGACGGCGAACGCAAGCGGATCACCGCCCGCGGCCGCGAGATCTCGGACGAGACCGCCCAGATCAACGCGACCATCGTCGAATACGGTGAGGAGAGCGTCGCGAGCCTGCTCGGGCTCGAGGACGACGAATAACCCGCTATGGCTGATCGGATTTCGAGTGACAACCCATCGATAGCGACGCTCCGGGCCACCCTCGAGGAGACGGCGACGGGCGTCCGCATCGAGTTACCCGAGGCTGCCACCGACGGGACGACCCACACAGTCGACGACCGCGAGGGAGTGGTCCGGGTCGTCATCGACGAACACGAACGGTTCGCCCGCCTCGAGGCGGGACTGGCAGGCGACGCATTGACTATTCGGGGCGTCTACGAGCGCCCGGACGCGGCCCGCGATCCGCGTGAGGGTCGTGACCTGCTCGCCGACTGGGTCGAGGGGCACGACGTGCGTGCCGGCGGCTCGGTGCTCGTCGACGTCGTCGAACCCGGCTTTCTCTACGGCCTTCGCCCACCGGGTGAGACGGCGGTGTACGAGGCCCACGAACCGCCATCCTCGAGCCTGCAGGACATCGCGGCGGGGCTCGGAGACGGGGAGTAGGTGGTGCGGGGCGACGATTGAACGCACGGGAGCGGGAACTCGAGTGAACCTCGACAGCACGAGAGACCACACCCTGTGGGGACGACGCCAGCCGAAGTGGGATCTCGAACCGAGGAACAGCCCCTGTGTCGGCGGATTCCGACGAACCGCTGTGGAGAAATCGGCAACGACGTGTCGAATCGGAATATCTTTTTATACCCCTGACTAACTGGTTAGTTAGTGACCGACGATAGCGCCCGCGAGGAGATCATGACCGCGACCTACGAGGCCCTCTGTGAGCAGGGATACACCGACCTGACGGCCCAGGCCATCGCGGACCGGACGGACAAGAGCAAATCACTCCTGTTCTATCACTACGACTCCAAAGAGGATCTCGTCGCCTCGTTTTTCGACTTCCTGCTCGAGCAGTTCGACGAGCGCGTCGAGGAGAGCCGGGAGCTACCACCCGTCGAACGGCTGGCCACCTTCGTCGACTGGTTCCTCTATGACCCCGACGATGCCGAACGAACCGCCTTTCACACCGCGATGCTCGAGTTGCGCGCGCAGGCCCCACACAACGACCGCTTTCAGCAACAGCTCCGCCGCAGCGACGACGCCCTCAGGGAGACCCTCGAGGAGATCCTTCGAGACGGCCTCGAGGCCGGTGCGTTCCACGAACACGACCCCGAGGCGACCGCGGCCCTGTTGATCGCGGCCCTCGACGGCGCCCGGGTCCGCCAGTTGACCCTCGGCCGGGATGCCTACCTCGAGGAGGTCCGTGCGGGAGTCGCCGCCGAGGTGTTCGACGAGCTCCTCGCCGAGGACGTCGCCTTTCCGGGCGGCGGCGAGGGCGCGGCCGGACTGGTCGGGGGCGATGAGTCCGACGACGGATCTCAGGAGGCCCGATAGGACGTGGTGTCGTCACGCCTCGACGGTCGTCGACGGGCGGGCGATTGCCGGCACGTGAGGAGTGCGTGCCGACACGAGACGGCTGTGCCCCGAATCGGGACCACACCAGTCCCGCTGACGGGCGGGCGATCGCCTCGAGGGTCGTGACGATGAGCCGGACGGTGGCGCGACGACGGAGGGAGATGCGTGCGTGAGCGACCGCACCGACCGCTCGGTGAACGTCACCGATGGGCCACTGTTCAAGCCCCTGATGGTGCTGTCGGCTCCGATCGTCCTCTCGCAGATGCTCCAGGTGGGGTACAATCTCGCGGACACCTACTGGGTCGGCCGGCTGGGCGAGGACGCCGTTGCGGCGCTCACCTACTCCTGGGCCATCGTCTTCCTGATGGTGAGCGTCGGCGGTGGGCTGACCGTGGCGGGCACGGTGCTCGTCTCCCAGTACAAGGGGGCCGGGGACTTCAGGCGCTCTCATCACGTCGCCGGGCAGACGCTCTCGTTCGTCACCATCGTCGCCATCGTTTTCGGCATCGTGGGTTACGCAACATCGCCGATCCTGATGCGACTCGTGGGGGCCGAACCCGGCACCGCGGCGTTCGAGTATGCCGTGAATTACACCCGGATCATCTTCGTGAGCGTCGGCTTCATGTTCTGGTTTTTCATCTTCGACGCGCTCTCTCGTGGCTGGGGCGACACCCGAACCCCGCTGTACCTGATGGGCCTGAGCGTGACGATCAACGTCGTCCTCGATCCGTTCTTGATCCTGGGCTTTCAAAACAACCCGCTTTTCGTCTGGCTCGGTGCAACCGGCCTCGAGGCGAGTCTCTACGCCAGCACGGGCTTCGACGGCTACGGCGTCGAGGGCGCGGCGGTCGCGACGGTGATCGCCCGCGGGGTGGCCGCCGTTGCCGGCCTCTACCTGCTGTTTTCCGGCAGGGTGGGGCTCGAGCCCGGCCTCTCGGACCTCTGGCTCGACCTCCCCACCGTCAGGAAGATCCTCGATATCGGGGCGCCAGTCGCCACCGAACAGGGCTTTCGCTCGCTCGGCATTGCCCTGTTGACGGCACTCGTCGCCCTCGCCGGCACCGAGGCGGTGGCCGCCTACGGGATCGCTACGAGGCTCTCCTCGCTTTTGTTCCTGCCCGCACTGGGCCTGGCCCGTGGCACGGAGACCGTCGTCGGTCAGAACCTCGGTGCCGAACAGGTGGGCCGGGCCTGGCGGGCCGCCAAACTCAGTTCCGTGGTGGTGATGGCCATCTTCGTCGTCGTCATCGGGGTCGCCTACCAGTTCGCCTATCCGATCACCGCCGTCTTCATCGAGGGCGAGGGCAGCGAGCAGGTCGTCGAGTACGCTGCCCACTACATCATCATCGCCGGCCCCTCCTACGTCTTCATGGGCCTGTTTCAGGTGCTGTTGGGTGCCCTCCGCGGATCGGGCAGCACGCGAGCGGCCATGGTCCTCTCGATTCAGGAACTCTGGCTCTATCGCATTCCCATTTCGGCGATCGCCATCCTCTCCTTTGGCATGGGAATCATGGGCGTCTGGTACGCCATCGCCCTCTCGTACGTCCTCTCGGCAGCCGTCACCGTGGGCTGGTTCCTTCGCGGGACCTGGACCGAGAACGTCGTGACCGACGATCCAGCGGCAACTCCAGCCAGTGATTGAGATGGCAGACCACCCCCACACCCCCTCGACGCCGCACGATGGCAGCCCCAACGGTCTCTCGGGACCGGTTCGACAGTGTCTCGACGTCGCCACGCCCAGCCCCGACCGGGCGGTGGCCCCGGCGTGTGCCCGGGCGGTCGTGAAAGCGATGGCAGCGGGCGTCGACGACCCCGGCCGACGGTGCGAAAACGGCAACCAGCGAGGTCGAGCTGACGAGCACACATGGACCCTGGAGATGGTCAGTAGTGCGCTCATCGCCCTCGAGGGGTACGCCCGCATACGGGAGGTGATGCTCGAGGGGACGGCGATCCGAGCGACAAACACGGATGCGGCGGCGGTCGAGGCGGTCGACACCGACTGTCTGTTGCTTTCGGGCGACGCCCTCCTCGCCCGCGCTCACCACCTCGTGGCGACCGTCCCGCTCGAGGCACCCCGACGACTGGCGTGTCTCCGTGCCGTGACCAGGGCGAGCAGCGATCTCGCCGAGACCTTCGGGACGGACCCCCTGAGGGGATTGACGTCCGAGGAGGGGTCGGCGACGTCGGATGCACGCGAGTCGGGTGCTGGCGTCCCACACGTCGGGGCCCCGTCTGTCGGCGAGATCCTCTGTCGGTGTGGCGGGCAACTCGGGATGATCGTCAGCGGTGACGTCGACGAGGCGGCCAGCGTAGGGACCTACACGGGAAATCTGGGGGCCGTGCTCGATCACCTCGAGGTCGTGGCGGACGAGGAAACCGCTGTCCGAGTCCGGTATGGGGTCGTCAGATCGCTTCGAGGCGAGCGGGCGCCGCAACTCGGATGGCAGCCCACGACGGACGAGCGCGAGCGACTGGTCGACAGCCTCGAGGCGACAGTCGACGCTCGTCGCACCCTCGATCGGACCGCGGTCCTCCCCGTTCGCGGCGTTGGCTGGCTCGGGCAGCCGCTTCGCTGGCTTGTGCGCGAACTCGACGTGGCGGTCGACGTCGAGCACGAGACGGGGCGAGAGCGCGATGACGACGATGGTGAGGAGTGACGTCGGGACGACTCGGACAACGGTCGCTGGGCCGGAGAGGAACCGCTGGCCAGGTGGTCGCTGGCCCCTCGTGATCGGTAGACAGGGCCCGGACCGTTTCGAAGAGGCCCCACGACTCCGCGCCGAACCGTCACAGGCCGGGCGAGGGGGACTCACAAACCCGACCGCCGGATCGCCGGAGCCAAATCACTCGAGTCCCCACACCCGCCATGGACCTCGAGTTTCTGGGCGGCGCAGGCGAGATCGGACGGAGTGCCGTCCTGATCGACGACGCCCTCCTCCTCGATTTTGGGATGGACTCGGGCAATCCCCCCTCGTTTCCGCTCCGGGAACCGGACCCCGAAGCCGTCGTCGTCTCCCACGGCCACCTCGATCACGTCGGCTCTATTCCCGCCCTCCTCTCGGGAGATTCACGCCCGCCGGTCCACTGGACCCAGCCGACGTACGACCTGGCGATGCTGCTGGCTCGAGACACCCTCAAGCTCCACGGCGGGACGTACGACTGTCCGTTCACCGAGGCCGAACTCGCCCGGCTAACGCAGGTGTCGGTCACCCACGACTGTGGCCAACCATTCAGTGTGGCGGGCTACGAGATCACGTTTTTCGACGCGGGACACGTCCCCGGCAGCGCGCACGTGCTGGTCGAGGACGCTGACGGCACCCGCCTCCTCTACACCGGCGACTTCCACACCGAAGACCAGCAACTCACCGCCGGGACGACCGCCAGGCCCGAGGCCGACGTCGTCCTCTGTGAGAGTACCTACGCGGATACGACCCGCCGCCCGCGCCCCGCGATCGAACGCGAGTTCGCCGAGAGCCTCGAGGCGACCATCTGGGAGGGCGGCACCGTCGTCGTCCCCGCCTTCGCCATCGGCCGCACCCAGGAGGCGATGTGCATCTGTGCCGAACACGACCTCGAGTGCTACGTCGACGGGATGGGCAAGCGCGTGACGGAGTTGTTCCTCCGACCGCGTAACCGCGGGTTCCTGCGCGATCCCGAGTGCTTGCGCCGCGCGAAGGGAAACGCCCGCTTCGTCGACGGACGCAACGGACAGCGCGAGCGGATCGCCGAACAGAATACAGTCATCATTACCACCAGCGGGATGCTCCACGGCGGCCCCGCGATGACCTACATCCCGGCGATCCGAACCCACCCGGTCAACAAGGTCGCCATGACCGGGTTTCAGGTCGAGGGGACCCCCGGTCGCGACCTGCTCGAGACCGGGAGCGCCGAAATCGACGGGCGAGTGATGCCCGTGAGCGCGCAGGTCGAACGGTACGACTTTTCGGCACACGCCGACCGCAACGGCCTGGAGGCGTTCCTCGAGCCCTATCGCGAGAGCGAAGTGCTCGTCGTCCACGGCGACCGCTGTGAGTGGTTCGCGGGCGAACTCGAGGCAGCGGGGTTCGACGCGTCCGCACCCGCATTGGGGGACCGCGTGACGATCGACACGACGGGCGTCCAGTAGTCGGCGAGCTCGCGTGTCGGTCGGAGTGAACGGGAGCCCGTCGTCCGGGGAGCTCCGAACATCAGCCGTTCGAGGGACGCCGACGGTGTGGGTTTGATACTGCTCGAGGGTGTGTGAGTACCGTGTCCACACGACCCATGCACACGCCGAGAGAACGGCCGTTCGGATCGGGGCGGCGACCCAGGCGGGCACAGCCCCGAACACGGGAGAGGGTGGCCCGGACGCAGGTGATGACGCCTCGATGAGCCGAATCCTCGTCTGTTACGGGTCGACGGAGGGACAGACGGCCGCCATCGCCGACCGGATCGGTGACGTGCTCGCCGAGGCGGGCCACGATCCGCTGGTGATCAGCACCAAACACCCGCCACCGGAGCTCGACCTTCGGCGCTACGACGGCCTCATCGTCGCGGCCTCCGTCCACATGGGCCACCATCAGCGCCACGCGGCGTCGTTCGTCCGTTCGCGTGTCGGCCGGTTCAACGAACTGCCTTCGGCGTTCGTCTCGGTGAGTCTCACCGCCGCCACCGGTGACGAGGCTGCAACGCACACGACCGCCGAGTACGTCGAGACGTTTCTCGAGGAGACCGGCTGGAACCCCGACCGGACCCACGTCGTCGCCGGGGCGTTGCGATACCGCTCGTACGGACGCCTGCTCGGGTTCGTCATGCGGGTGATCGCCGCCCGGGCCGGCCTCGATACCGACACGAGTCGCGACCACGAGTACACCGACTGGGCGGGCGTCGAGGCCTTCGCCCAGGAGTTCCGCACGCTCCTCGAGCAGGAGCCGACCTCGAGTCACTGAGCAAGACTGATTGTCGTCCCCCTCCAGGGGCTTCAGTCGCGATATGTGGAAATTACTCACGGCGAGACGCGATGGCACCACTCGAGTCCTCGATTCTCGGGGGAGCGGTCCTGTCGGAACTCGAGCCCCGAGCGGCCTCACGTGTCTGGCGCTGGAACCGCCTCGAGGTCGTCGCGGGTCGGCAACCCCGGAATGACCTCGCGGGCCGTGACACAGTGGGCCCCGGTTTGGCAGCCGAATCGGGTTGCCGCCGTGACGTCGTGGCCGGCCGTCAGCGCTACGGCAAAGCCGGCGTTGAAGGCATCGCCAGCACCTGTAGTATCGACCACGTCGACGGCGGGTGCCGGAACGCGCACGAGATCGTCCTCGGTGACGATCAGTGCGCCCGCCTCGCCGATGGTCATGACCACACAGCCCACGCCCAACGACAGGAGTTCACGACCGACAGTTTCGTTGGGAACGTTCGCATCGGGTTCGAGGCCGGCCAGCAGCCGTGCCTCAGTCGCATTCGGCGTCAGATAGTCGACTGACTCGAGGGTTGGAGCCGGAAGCGCTCGGGCCGGGGCCGGATTGAGGACGGTCCTTACGCCCGCGTCCGACGCGAGTTCGAGGGCTCGCTCAACGGCCCCATCACCGATCTCGAGCTGGCAAAGCACCACGTCGGCGTTCCGGATTTGCTCGCTGGCGGCCTCGACGTCCTCGGCGTCGAGTTCGGCGTTCGCCCCCGGAGCCACCGCGATGGCGTTCTCCCCGTCTTCGTCGACGATGACGAATCCCGCACCGGTTGCGACACCCTCGACGCGATCGACGGCCTCGGTATCGACGCCCTCCTGAGCCCAGCGGTCGAACGCCTCGTCGCCGTAGTGGTCGTCGCCCACACGGCCCACGAACGAGGTGTTCGCCCCGAGTCTGGCCACGCCGATGGCCTGATTCGACCCCTTGCCGCCGGGACCCTCCGTAAAATCCGAGCCCAGGACGGTCTCGCCGGGAACCGGTATCTCGTCCACATCGATCACGAAACCGGCGTTGTAGCTGCCGACGACAGTCACGCGGCCAGCAGAGATGGCTGCACCGTCACCGTGACCCGCGTCAGTACTCACCCTCGCCCACCTCGCCAGTGACGATTTCGACGCCGCTCGAAGCACCGAGCAGTTCCGCCCCCGCCTCGAGGAGTGACACGGCATCGTCGAAGGTCTTGATACCACCGCTCGCTTTCACCTTCGTCTCCGGGGTCGCGTGCTCGCTCAGGAACGACACGGTTTCGACATCGGCCGTGCCACCGGCTCCCCAGCCACTCGAGTTTTTGATGTAGTCGAATCCGGCTTCGACGGCGGCCTGTGTCAGAAACTCCCGGCGCTCGGGCGAGAGGGCCGCGAGTTCGAGCATGATCTTGACGGTCGCCTCGTCGGCGGCCTCGACGATGGTCTCGAGTTCCGCCCGGACCGCCCGGTCGTTGCCCGACCTGACGTAGCCGATGTTCGGCATGACGTCGATTTCGTCGGCGCCGGCGGCAACGGCGTCTCGTATTGCGACGGCCTTCGTGAGCGGTCGGTCACCTCCCATCGGGAAGCCGACAGCGGTACAGACGGCGACGTCCGAATCGGCCAGGCGGTCGGCAGCGTGTGGAACCCAACACGGCTGCACCATCGCCCCGTCGAACCCGTACTCGAGGCACTCATCACAGAGTTCGTCGATGCGGTCCTGATCCGCCGTCGGCGTTACCTCGGTATGCTGAATCCGGCCGGCGACATCGTCGGTGGTGTGATTCATGGCAGTGACTTATTCGGGCGTGCGCATTATGGTACCGACTGCTGAAAGACAGCATACTGCTGTGAACTAGCCCGCCCTACTCGCTGGCTTCCCCTCGCCCCTTGAGGACGGGGGCTTAGGGCCCTCTCTTGCAGCTAAAAGCGGACACCGAAGCGGAGGGTGGTGACGACGTCCTCGTGGGCGTGTCGTATCGCCAATAAGTGCCATTGCTGGGTGGCCCATGCTTCCGATTAGTGATACTCGTCTGTCATCCATGGCGAGAGCGGTAGGGCTCCGAAGTGAAAATGGGCTATTGCTGATTGGTCAACTCGAGAGACACTGAATCCGGAATCCAAATACGAGTCTTTGGCTCGGTTCGGTGAGAGTGGTTTCCAGATGTCACGTCTCTGTACACGTATCGAGTTGGATGGATAAGTTGCAGTCGGTGCGATGGGCGACGTTACGACAGTTTTTGGGTGAACCGGGATGGCTTCGGCTGATGGCCGGGACGCTCGGTGCGAACGGCCCCCGGACTGCCTCGAGATCCTTGCCGTCTCGTTCGAAAAGCATACGTCGGTGAGGTATAGTGGCCGTGCATGCAGGAGGCCACTGTGTCTGGATTCGACGTGTTTTGACAGCGCGAACGCTCCCGCCGAGCGCGTGTACCGGCCGCCGAAGCCGACAACCCCTCACCAGACGCCGAGCCCGCTCGCGAGCGCGAGTGTCAGGGCCAGTACGAGGACCACACCAACCGCGACTCCCGCCGGGTTCTCCATCGCCTTCTCGTGAATCGCCATCGACGCGTAGCGTTCGCGAAAGTCCTCGAGGTTCGCCTCGTCGTAGAAGTACTTGCGCTTGAGTGCGAACCGCTCGGTGACCGCACAGCCGGGACAGACCGGCGTCCCCTCGAGGCGTTCGGTCCTGGTGTGATCGGGGCAATTGATCGACCCGCAGTTCGGACAGTAGGTCTTCTCCCCAGCCCCCGCACAGTGGACACAAGCGTCGAAGTCGTTTCGGGACACCTCGATCGTCGGCCCCCCGGCGTGGTAGGCGTAGACGTACCGATACGACCCGAGTCGACACGTGGCGGTAACGTGGGGGACGTAGACTGCGTCGACGGCCTCGACCATCACGTCCGAGGAGGTCGGCGCGCAGGTCTTCTCGTAGTCGACGTTGTTGTCGCCGGTGTAGCCCACCGTCGTGGTGTGGTGGCGACGCAGGCGCTCGACCGCCCAGTCCGCGTACTCGCTTTCGGTGCGCCCGAACCGACCACGCGTCCGCTCGTCGAATCCGTCGGTGGCCCCCTCGAGGTCGACGCGCCGGTGTCGATCGGCCCCGAGCAGTCGGCGCGCCGAGTCCGGCGCCATGGACGGGACACCGGTCCCGTCGATCACCACGGCATCGCGCTCGTCGACGCGATGGATGACCCCCACCGACGTCTCGAACGTCGCCCGCGTCCGCGCCGTGACCGTCACCGTCGGCTCGAGGGCACAGGCCGTCTCCACGCCGGACGAGGAGAGTTCGGTCTCGAGGGGAAGATGGTCGACCGCATCCGCCGCCTCGAGCAAGGGGGCCTCGGGACCCTCGAGTGGGTGGGTCGGCTCGAGGGTCTCGGTACACAGTACCTCGATCCGTCCGTTGTAGAGATCGAGACCGATCTCCTCGCTCAGGTCCCTGAGGTCGCGGCCATCGAGGAGGTCGACGCCCCCGTCACAGTGGGTGCCGACGCGCTCGGCGTACTCCCGGGCCGGCCCGGTGAAGCGACCCGAGGTGGCGACGATCCCCCGGACGGGGCCGTCGTAGTCGTAGGTGGCGACGGCGGAGTGGAGTTTCTGGACGACGGGGCGACTGACCGTGTCCGTGTGCTTGCACTCGACGACGACGGCACGTCGGGTTCCATCCTCGAGGAGCTCCTCCATCAGGACGTCCCGGCCCTCGTCGGCCGTCCGCGCGGACTGGCGGACGTTCTCGTAGCCGAGGCGACGGAAGACGTCCACCATCACGTCCTCGAAGTCGTACCCCGAGAGGTCGTCGAGTATCGCCATGTCACGCGACTTACCGATCGCGATTCTTAGCTGTTGTGGCACGGGGGCGGTCTTTTTTCGATCGGCGGTGAGGGGACGGTATGGATCGATCATCCAAACCCTCCGAGGCACAGGAACTCGACCTGCGTCCCGCAGAAACGGACGCCCTCCACGAGCTCCAACTGGGTATCGAACACGTCTACCGGGCCTACGGCGCCCTGCTCGAGTGTCACCACGAACTCGGCGGTGCCATGGACCGAATGGCCGACGCCGAGGAGCTCCTCCGGGAGGCGGGCCACGAGGAGCGTGCGAGCACCTTGCGCGACGAGTTCCTACCCTCGGGAGCCGTCGACGACCGCTGGACGTACGAACTCGTCGACGAGTTCGCCGCGGAATTCCTGCCCGATATAACCGAATTCGAGCAGGCAGTTCGTGACGAGCTGGCCGACGGCGTCCCCCACGTCACCGAGCGCGAACAGCAACGGCGCTGGCGCGAACGGGCAGACGGGTGGGACGCAGCCTGAGAGAACGGATTGGTGGAGCCACAGGGCGTCACAGACGATGCATCCGTCTCACTGCTCGACGTCGGTCGGGGTGTTCTCCACAATCGAGTCCGTCACGCCGTCGCTGGTGTCCTCCGGATCTGCCCCATCGTCATCGACCGTCCCCCCACCAGCCGGTGACCGCCCGTCCTCGTGTGCGCGTTTCCCACCCGTCTCATCGGCGTCGGTCGGACCGTCGAGGGCGTGCCCCCGAGCACCCGATTCACCGTCACCGGCCGACTCGCCTCCGGAATCCCCAGCTCCCGAACTGGAAGGGGCTGTGGGCCCGAGTGCTGGCGGCTCGAACCGGTACAGGACATCGTCCGTCACCACGCGATAGGTTCCCTCCGCTGGATCCTCGAGAATGGGGGCCTCGAGGTCGATCCCGAGTTGAACCAGCGCCTCGAGCGGCCAACGTCACACCCGCTCGGCGAACCGCGAAGTGAGTCAACAGCCGTCAGGTGTCATCGCCTCCCACCCAAGCATCTGAGGAACAACGCTTATTAAATAGCCCCATCGATATCGAAGTGGCCAACGTACGCGTACGGTGGCCATCCCCCATTCCCACCCCACGGTGGGACGCCCATTCCCCCACATGGGCTCTTTTGTGCCGCGGACGTTCACTACGTCTCACAGGGAGCGTTGTACCACCCACCGAGTTGGTGATGATCGACTTGCAGTGGTTACTATACGGCGATTCCGACATGCTCGTTTCAGCCACGCAGGATTGGAAGGCTGCAAACATCAGTAAAGCGACTACGTGACCACCGCCGGAGTTATTCTGGGTAAAGTGACGATACTCGAGCGGACACCCTACACACGTCGGCCATAGGTTCACGTACGTGACGTAATAATACTGCTACAATCCCGCATGACCGACCAGCTCACCGAGGAGGGCCTGTTCAAACTGCTCGGGAACGACACCAGAATGGCGATCCTCGAGGCCCTCTGGGCGGACTTCGACGTCGAGGCCTACATCCTCGGCTCACAGGACCCGATGCCGTTCTCCACGCTCCGAGACGCCGCCGACGTCGACGACGTCGGCAACTTCAACTATCACCTCGGCCAGCTCGAGGGGCAGTTCGTCCAGGCCGTCGAGAACGACGCGGGCAAAGGATACAGCCTCTCACCGCTGGGCTACAGCGTCATTCACGCCATCGAGGGCCACACGACCTTCGACGACCAGTCGCTCGGCCCCACCCGCCTCGAGGACCCCTGTCCGTTCTGTGAGGGGCAACTCGAGGCCGAGTACGAGCGCGAAATCGTCACCGTGCGGTGTCTCGACTGTCCGGCTCACGGCGGCGGCAGCCTCAATCGGGTTCGTGTCCCGGCGACCCAACAGGTGCTCGACATCCACGAGGTGCTCGATCTCAGCGTCCTCCAGCTGCTCAGTTCGTTCACCGCCGGTCGGTTCGGACGGTGTCGATCCTGTCACGCCGCCGTGGACATGTCGGTCCTGACGGCCGAGACCCACCCCGAGGAACTCGAGGCCAATCGAAGCGAGGCCGTCTGTCGCGTCCAGTGTGAGAACTGTGGCGCCGGCGGATTCGGTCCCCTCTACGAGTACGCCCTCGCCACCCCGTCAGTCCAGACGTTCTTCAGCGCCCACGGGCTCGGCCCGGCGGACGACCTGTGGCGATACCGCCTCGAGGTGCTCCGCCGAGTCGAGGAAGCGGTCCTCGCCACCGACCCGGTGATCGTGGCCTACACGTTCGAAATCGACGATGAGCGACACCGCGTGCACATCGAACCCTCGGCTGCGGGACTCGAGATCAGTTCGCAGCCGATGCCCGATACTGTCAACGAGAATTGAGTAACGTCGTACTCACAAGAATTATTACAGGGATTGTGTTACCCCAATCTGGGTTACGGATCGACCGGTAGCGCGAACGAGTGTTGCCGGGCCGGTTGGTCACGCTCTGGGGGGAGCCAATCGACCCACCGATGATACCGTGCCCGCTTGGGAGTGGGATCGGCAGAGCCGGGATGGCCACCGCGGGCGGCAGCTTTTCAGCGGGGACTCACCGATCGCGATCAGTCGTCAGCCGGCGCTGCGCCCGAGTCCTCGGCCTGGGCCTTCGTCCAGGCGAGTTTGCCGCCGGCGGCGAGAATGTCACGTTCTCGCTGGGAGGCGTGCAGCGTGGCGGTGTACTCCTCGCCGTTGACCCGAACGGTGAACGCTTCTTGCCCACTCGTCACGCCCTCGTAGACGTCGTCGACGATCTCGAGGTCGTCACCCTGGTCGATCGCGTCGTAGGTGTCCTCGTCGATCGTCAGCGGGACGATCCCGAAGTTAAAGAGGTTCGCGCGGTGGATCCGGGCGAAGCTCTGGGCCAGCACGCCCTCGATGCCGAGGTACATCGGACAGAGGGCGGCGTGTTCACGCGAGGAACCCTGGCCGTAGTTCTCGCCGGCGACGAGGAACCCGCCGTCGGCCTCGAGCGCGCGCTCGGCGAAGGTGTCGTCGACGCGAGAGAGCGTGAACTCGCTCAGTTTGGGGACGTTCGACCGGTACATCAGGATGTCCTGGGTCGCGGGGATGATGTGGTCAGTCGTGATGTTGTCGTCCATCTTGAGCAGGGCCTCGCCGGCGATATCCGAGCCCAGCTGGTCGCGAATCGGGACGTCGCCGATGTTCGGGCCCTTGATGAGGTCGTCGTCGACGGCCTCCTCGGGAGCGATGAGGTCGGTCTTCGAACCGTCGTACTCGTCGGGGAGTTCGACGCCGGGGGCCTCGAGGTCGCCGAGTTCGTCGGCCAGGTCTCGTGGATCGACGATTTCGCCCGTGAGCGCTGCGGCGGCGGCGACCTCCGGCGAACAGAGGTAGACGTTGTCGTCTTCGATACCGGAGCGGCCCTCGAAGTTTCGGTTGAACGTTCGCAACGAGACGGAGTCGCTCGCTGGGACGTGGCCGATGCCGATACAGGCACCGCAGGTGGCTTCGGAGAAGTTGACGCCGGCGGCCATCAGTTCGGCGACCCAGCCCTCGCGAGCGAGCATCTCGGAGGCCTGCTTGGACCCGGGAGCGATGATCGTCTCCGTTTCCATCGCCGTCTCACGGCCCTCGAGCATCTTCGCGACGGGGAGGATATCCTCGTAGCCGCCGTTGGTGCAGGAGCCGACGATGACCTGCTCGACGGACTGGCCGGCGACCTCCCGGACGGGCACGACTTTGTCGGGCATCGAGGGCTCGGCGATGAGCGGTTCGAGTTCGGAGAGGTCGACCACGATCTGGTCGTCGTAGTCGGCATCCTCGTCGGGCTGGAGTTCGACGTACTCGTCGCCACGACCGACGCGCTCGAGGTAGTCTTTGGTCTGCTCGTCGGTGCCGAAGATCGACGTGGTCGCGCCGAGTTCGGTGCCCATGTTGGTGATCGTCATCCGCTCGGGGGCGGTGAGGGTTTCGGCACCGGGGCCCGTGTACTCGAGGATTTTGCCGACGCCACCCTTGACCGAGAGTCGTCGGAGCATCTCGAGGATGACGTCCTTCGCGGTGGCCCACGCGGGGAGTTCACCCTCGAGTCGGACTTCGACGATTTCGGGCATCTCGATGTAGTAGGGAGCACCGCCCATGGCGACGGTGATGTCGATTCCGCCAGCGCCGATGGCCAGTTCGCCCATGCCGCCGGGGGTCGGGGTGTGGCTATCGGAGCCCAGTAGGGTCTTGCCGGGGGCCGCGAAGTTCTCGCGGTGGACGTTGTGGCAGATACCGTTGCCGGGGCGAGAGAAGTGAGCCCCGAACGTGCCGGCCGCAGAGCGCAGGAAACGGTGGTCGTCGGTGTTCTTAAAGTCGAACTGGTAGGTCTGGTGGTCACAGTACTGGGCGGCGAGTTCGGTCTGGACCTCGTCGAGGCCCATCGCCTCGAACTGGAGCCAGACCATCGTCCCCGTCGTGTCCTGTGTGAGTACCTGATCGATCTCGATGCCGATCTCCTCGCCGGTTTCGAGGTCGCCCTCGACGAGGTGATCCTCGAGAATCTTCTCCGTAAGCGTTTGTCCCATAGCAGGCAAGATTGGGCTTTCCGCCCTGATAAATCCCGCGTGTTTTTGGGCGTGAGCCGGACGAACGGACGGCTCTGGAACACGGATGATCAGCGCGGCTGTCAGTTGGTATAGTAGCCAGTGAAACGATTTACACGCCTATCGCGACGCAGTCATGCAATAGAGTGTGCAATGACGTTCACTGGCTAGGATATTCTCACGTCTGGACAATGACCCCCCTCGAGGAGTTCACGGTCACCGGGCTGCTGGTGACCACGTTCAGCGAGCGGGCGACGGCCACGTTCACGAAGTGGGTGACGACCACGCGCAGCGGGCAGGGGACGACCCACTCACTCGAGGGAGCCGGTCACCTTCGACGGGTGTTCGGGACGGGTCACTTCGACGTGGCCCGCGCCGTGGACGCGAACCCGATACCCCTCGTAGGTGAACGCGAAGACGCAATCGTCGTCGCCGCGAGCAAAGAGGGTATTGAGGGCGTCGGGATCGACCGTGTCGTAGAGTGGTGGCATTTCGAGTGGTGAGGCCTCCTCGAGGGCGGCCACGAGGTCGACAATCGTTTCGACCGGGCCAGTGTGGGGATCGAACGGTTCGGTGTGGGTTCGCCGTGAAGTGTCCACGTCAGCCGCTGGAGCGGGCGGATCGTCCGTCGGGTGCATAGGTGGTGTCACTGGTGTTGTCACCCTCAGTCGCCGGGTCATTATGTGGAGGTATTAAATGACAGCCATCGATCCTCGGGGACGACACAACGTTCTTGCCCTTTGACACGGTACGTGTAGCTATGAGCTCTACCCTGCAACTGGTCGGTCTCGCAATTGTGGCCCTGATCGCGGCCTGGATCGCCTTTCAGGTGATCGCGAGCATCGTTTCGGCCGTCGTGAGCCTCGTGATGAGTCTCCTCGTGCTGGCGGTGGTCGCTGGGATCGTCTACCTCGCATACACGAATTTCGCCTGATCGAGGTCGCTATCGTCAGGCCCCCGTTCCCCATCCGCCGGACTTTCCTTTCGGAATCGGGAGGCTAGCTCGAACCGGCCGACAGCCGCTAGCGCGTCGCCTCGAACAACCCGCGTGCCTCCTCCAGGACGGCCATCACCGCCTCGTCGCTGCGCGCCTCTGCCGTGAGGCGAATAAGCGATTGGGTCCCGCTCGCGCGCATCAGGAACCAGCCGTCCTCGCGCTCGACGCGAACGCCGTCGAGCGTGTCCACGTCCCCGTCCGCGTATCGCTCGAGGGCCGACTCACGCACGCGGTCCATCAGTTCGGCCTTGCCCTCGACCTCGATCGACTCCCGCCTGATCGGATAGGTCTCGACGCTGCCGACGAGCGCCGAGAGCGGGCCCCGTCGGGCGACGAGGGCCACGAGTTTCGCCGCGGCGAGCGGGCCGTCGGGACAGAGCGTCTCCTCGGGCCATATCCACGCGCCGCTGGGTTCCCCGCCAAACACCACGTCGTCCCTGGTCGCGGCCTCGGCGACGTAGACGTCCCCGACGGGGGTCTTGGTGAGTGACGCGCCGACGTGGGCCAGGGCGTCGTCGACGCTCAGACTCGTGTCCACGGGTGCGGCGACTCGGTCGCCCTCACCGGCAGCCTCTCTGGCGAACAGGGCAAAGAGGACGTCCTTTGGGACGAAGGCCCCGGTTTCGTCGACGGCGACCATCCGGTCTGCGTCGCCGTCGTGAGCGATCCCGAGATCGGCGTCCGTCGCCGCGACGGTGGCCATGAGCGTCTCGAGGGTCTCAGCCTCCGGTTCGCTCGGCCGCCCCGGAAAGGACCCGTCTGGCTGGCCGTTGAGCGTGCGGACGCGACAGCCCAGTTGCGTGAGGACGTCCGCGGTGAGCCGGCCGGCACCGTTGCCGAGGTCGACGATCACCGACGGCGGGTCCTCGAGGCTGACGGCCGCCTGAATCGCCTCGGCGTGACGCTCCCTGGCCCCATCGTGGCGTCGGGAGACCCCGTGGCCGTCCCACGAGGCCAGGGAGAACACGTCGCGGTCGATTCTGACCGTGATCGCCTCGCGCTGTGACGGACCGAAGGCCTTGCCGGAGCGCGTCCAGAGTTTGATCCCGTTGTCCGCCGGTGGATTGTGCGAGGCCGTGAGGACGACGCCAGCATCGGCCTCGAGCCAGCCGACGGCGCGGGCGACCGTGGGGGTTGCCTCGACGCCGAGGTCGATCACGTCGGCCCCACACTCCCGGAGACCGGCGGTGAGCGCGTCACTGAGGACGATGCCGCTGTCACGGACGTCGCGGCCGACGACGACCCGTTCGTGGCCCTCCGAGGCGACGGCCCGGCCGACCGCGAGTGCGAGGTCGGCGGTGACCGTCTCACCCACAGGACCGCGGATACCGCTGGTTCCGAACATGCCGAGAGGTGCCACCCACGGCCACCTTAGTGTCACGGTTGGTTCTCGCGGCCTGGAGCCTGTAGGTCCTCGAGAGCTGGAAGACCGCTGGTGCTCGGACAATCAGGGTCGCGAGTCCTCGAGGGGCTGTACTCGTGGAATCTCGGGCAGTCGGGTTCGTGTGCCCTGGCCAGTGGCGTTCGTGAGCCCGCGGGGACCGGACCAAGGTTACCCTCGAACGGGTGAGCGCCACCAGTCGGCATCGACCACACGCAACCTCGGCAGTGGCTCCCGCCCAGAACGATCGCCATCAGGCCCCGTGGACCGTCACCACACTATAGTAGCCACTGAACGTCATTGCACACCCCCCGAGATCATGGCGCAGAACCGGTGCCAAACCGGTTCCGAGCCGACTCGCTGTGAGGGTGTGGAAATCGGTTCACTTGTTACTATAACTCCCTTAAACACTCGAAGGTGTAGGGCGCTCCTGAAAGATGTTTATGGACAATGTTTATAATTATCGTTCAGGTTGGTTCGGGTGTGATGTTGCAAGACCACGCTGGCGAGGCGATCGACGCGCACGAGTACCCGGCGACCACCGAGGAACTTATCGAGGATCACGGAAGCGAGACCCTCGAACTCCCCAACGGGACCGAACGGCTCTCGGAG
>LKND01000021.1 GCA_001564275.1 Natrialbaceae archaeon Tc-Br11_E2g14
ATCGACACACCTGTTCGACCGCGAGAGCGGGATGTTTCGCACGAGAGAACAGGTCGTGTCGTAGACCGGCAAATATCCCAACCTGCGGTACGGGAAGCTCCGGCGTTCACGTCGGAGAGGATGTCACTCCCGCTTCGCACGACGAACACCGGTACCGAAGACTTATCGACGACCCGTTCGGAGACGCTCCCCATCGACATCCGTTTCTCGCGGGGGCTCTTGCCATGGGTCCCAATGATGATTAGGTCGACCCCACGCTCGTCAGTGTACTCGAGGATCGTCTTGGCGGGCGTCCCATGCTCGACCGCCTCGGTCGCGTCGAGTCCAACCGCTGTCGCGCGGTCGGCCACCGCGGCGGCGGCGCTCTCGCTTTCACGTTCGAGCTGTGCCGTCATCTCCTCGCGCGTGTCTCCGCACGCTGCCTGGATGATCCGCGTGTCGACGACCGAGAGAGCGTGGACGGTCGCGTCGTTATCAGTTGCGATCGGGAGCGCGTGCTCGAGGGTCTGCTCGACGGTCTGGCTGCCATCCGTCGGGATGAGTATATTGTCGTACATCGTCGTTGTTCGAAGGTATCGGATCGACTGCAACGGTTCACACACGTCGTCGATACGGCTGGCGATCAGGTGAACACTGCCGTGCGGTGGCTCCTTGGCTACAGGTTCTCCACTCCGCCCTCTGTGAGAAGCGTTTCGATCGCCACAAATCGTGCGCTCTGGTTACCGGTGGGCGTGCCCTCGCACTCTCGCTGTCGGCTTTAATTGTGGTGATCACCGCATCCTCTACCTTTTTTGTGTTACCCACGAACGCCACCCTATGACCAGTAGCCCAGACCGACCTACCCTCGAGTTCGTCCCGCTCGGACGAACCGGCATGCAGACGAGCGAACTCCAGTTCGGGACCTGGCGGTTCGGCCGCACAACCGAGGAAGGAACCCTCGAGATCACCGAGAACCGCGCCCACGAACTGCTCGACACCTATGCGGACGCTGGCGGCCGCTACATCGACACCGCCGACGTTTACGGCGGCGGCGACAGCGAGCGCTGGATCGGTGACTGGCTCGCCGATCACGACCGCGAACGATACACGATCGCGTCGAAACTGTACTGGCAGATCCGGGACGGCGATCCGAACAGTAAGGGCACCAACCGAAAGAACGTTCGTCACCGCGTCGACGCCATCCTGGAGCGTCTGGACACGGACTACCTCGACGTCCTTTATATCCACCGCTGGGACGACGCCACCCCGACCCGGGAGTTGATGAAAACGTTGGACGGAATCGTCGAATCCGGGGCGGTCAACTATCTCGGGGCCTCGACCATGCGCCCGAACGCGTGGAAGGTCGCCCGGGCGAACGCGATCGCCGACGCCCACGGTTGGGAGCCGTTTACCGTCCTCCAGCCGCGATACAACCTCGTCGATCGGGAGATCGAAGGGGACTATCTGGAATTCGCCCGCCAGCGTGAGCTTGCCCTCTGTCCGTGGAGTCCGCTCGGCCAGGGCTTCCTGACCGGGAAGTACTCCCGCGAGGCTGACCTGCCCGAGGGGTCGAAAGTCGCCGAGTCGAGTCGGTTCAGGGAGTCGTATCTCAGCGAGGAGAACTTCGACCTCCACGACGAACTCGACGCGGTTGCCAAAGAGGTCGACGCCTCGCCAGCCCAGGTCGCACTCGCGTGGCTCCTCCATCGCGACGGCATCACGGCCCCAATCGTCGGCGCGCGCACGGTCGAGCAACTCGAGGAGAACCTGGCGGCTGCGAACATCGATCTTTCGCCGGAGCAGGTCGATCGATTGACGGACGCGAAGGCGGGACCCTACGAGAGCCTTTAAAGAGTAATCACATCGAATCGTGAATCGCCCTGGGGTCAAGCCCCGGGGCATTCTCCTTGCATTCTGTAAAATACGCCTGTGAGTAGACCAAATGCACGCTTTCTGTGTCACCTGCCGACACACTGTGTTAACCGGTGAGATAACACTACCCCCGTGTGAACGTGGCTGGCAATGGATGGATACTCACAATCGGTGAACGGGTACAGCAGGCCAAAGAAGTCTCGAATACAATCCATCACTGGGTGGTGCCGTTCCGTTTCACTCTCATCACGACCCACGGAACACGACGATTCAGACACCTCCTTCTTCTGGAGGGAATCCCTCACAGCGAGACCGGAACAGGCGGACCTGGAATACGAACAGTCAACCCACGGGGGACGCCGATGACAACGTCGGGACAACACTCCGGGATCGAAATGGAACGGGGAAGCCCCATCGACGAACAGTTCGCGGCGTTATCGAACGTTCATCGCCGTCGCCTGTTCATCGCCTTGCTTGCCCACGATCAACAGCGAGAACCCGTGATCGTGCCGGACGACGTCCATGAGGGAGACATACCACTCGAGAGTCTCCAAGTAGAACTGTTTCACACCCACCTCTTTCGATTGGAGGAGGCGGGATTCATCCGCTGGAACCCAGCCACCCACGAAGTGACGAGAGGGCCGAAGTTCGACGAAATTCGACCGCTGCTCGAAGTACTGCGGGATCATGCCGAGGCACTCCCCGGGGAGTGGGTGTAGGTACTCAATTTCTATAGGCGGCGTAGGACGAGCACCCCGGCCCTTGTGGTCGGGGTTGTTGACTGTCTTACGCTCATACAGATGCCGAATCTCCCCGGTACGTTTTACCCGCTGGAAGTGCAGTGTCGTGCTAGAGCACCATGGGAGGGAAGCAAACCGAGTCCTGCGGACGCTGTGCCATGTCGACAGTGGTCGACGCTGTCGAATCCGACGACGAAGCGGAAACCGCCCGACGAGATCCTTTCGGTGACGAAGCGATCGAAATCGACGAGGCGACCCTCCGCCGGATGTCACCAGCCGCGTGGGTGGATGGCGTTACTCGCCGCCTCGACAGCGCTGTACAGCGATTCATCTATCGCTGATATATACCGCGAGCGCATACCCGCGTCTTCAGGCGCGGGAGCTAGTCAAAAACACCCTCGAGCGATACCTCCCACCGTTGCCAAGACTCCCGAGCAACGCGTGTCCCTCGAGTCGGTCACATCCTACCCGCCACACAGGTGGACTCGCGAACCCCCGATCAGGCCATCGTGACGACGTAGGTCATGGTAAACAGCAGTATCGCCGCCGTCGCGACGTTGACAATCCCGAACTGGACGATGTCCAGAAAGGACAGCCCCCAGATGACCATCCAGGCGAACAGGATCGACAGCACCGCGTTCATCACGAGGAGGACGCGTGGATCTCCCTGGGAGGACTCGATCCCCTCACCAAATCCCTGACGCTCCTGGTCCGAATCGCTCATAGCTGAAGACGGTCCGAGCACCACTTAGCTCTTTGCCGCTCGAGTCTGTGCGTACAGTATGAGGCTGCGGCCACGAAACCGCGAGGGACGCTCCGTCGACCCGGTTCCATTCCTCGTGGTCACTGGACTGGCGTTCATGATCTTGCTCTCCTTTGGCCCACTGTACGGCCAGGCCCTGGGCGTCGCTCTCGAGGTTGGAATCGGCGTCTCGTTCGGTCTCTTTCTCGTTTTGAGTGTCGTCGCCTACTACTGGCAGGTGTGGACCGCCCGGCCCGCAGGCGTCTCCGCCCCGGCCAGCGTCCGTGGCGTGCGGCTGTTCTACCTGATGGCGGTTCTCGCGGCACTCGGCGTCGGTCTCGCGGTTCCCCTTCTACGGTGAGCGCTCGGTTGGACGGGCGTGTCCTGACCTTCGGTGCAGGGATGTCCATCTCGAGCCCGAACGGGGTTGCACGGACCCTGAGAAGACGGCAATTCGACGGGGTCAGGGCAGTTACACGTGTGCTTATTGGGGTTGATACTCCCCAGAACGTCGATCCCTCGTCCGATCACGGGGTTCGGATAACGGTCTCCTCACCCTGTTCGGACGGGAACGGCCCCTCTGGTGAACGGGTTGTCTCATCCGTGTTCCACTCGTCGTCGGTGACGAGTGTCTCCCCGAGGGCGTCTCGCAACGCCGCCTCGTCGTAGTCGGTTCCGATGAACACGAGTTCGGTTCGCCGGTCGCCGTGGTCATCGTGCCACTCGAGATCGGGGCGGTTCGATCGGTACATATCGCGCTCGATCTCGGGGAGGCTCGCGATCCACGGTCCCTGCGCGGTGGCTCTGACCGATGGGCCTGCCTGGGCGATCGCGATTCGCATCTCGTTGTCGACGAGCCACGCGGTTCCTTTCGCGCGAACGACTTCCGCAGGGAGTGATCGGAGGAAATCGGCGACGCGATCCGGGTGAAACGGCCGTCGTTGTCGGTACACGAACGAGGAGATGTTGTACACCTCGTCGGGGTGAAAGTGCTCGTGCTGGTGGTCCTCGTGGCCGTGCTCGCCACCACCTTCGTGTTGGTGGGTCTCGTGACTGTGTCCGTCCTCTGTGGCGTCCAGCGCTCGCTTCCAGCCCGGGAGATCGGCCACCCGGCTGGCATCGAACAACCCCCTCTCGAGGAGCCGATCGGGATCGATCGCGGCAAACGTCGTCGGCATCGTCTCGGCGTCCGGCTGGAGCGCACGGACGAGTTCCGCGGCGTCCGCAAGCTCACGTTCGTTGCACAGATCGGCTTTGTTCAGGAGCACGACGTTCGAAACCTCGACCTGCTCGACCAGCAGGTCCGAAAGCGGTCGGTCGTCCGCCTGCCCTCGACGCTCGGGAACCCCCTCACCGGCAAACGCCTCGAGGAAGGCGGGCGTATCGACCACCGTTACCAGGGTATCGACCGTGTAGCGGGCGGCCACGCGGGATTCGGTCGTGAACAGTCGTGCAACGGGCGCTGGCTCGGAGATACCCGACGATTCCACGAGCAGGTGATCGAACGATCGCTCCGTCGCCAGCCGCACTACTGCCGTCTCGAGGTCGTCCTGTAGCTCACAGCAGATACAGCCGTTCGAGAGCTCCGCGACGCCATCGTCGAGTTCCAGCTCGGACCCCTCCGCGACCAGTTCGGCGTCGACGTTCACCGCACCCATATCGTTGACCAGAACCGCGAGGGTCCGATCCCCGGCGTTCGACAGCAGATGATTGAGCAATGTCGTCTTGCCGGCTCCCAGACTCCCAGAAAGTATCGTGACCGGGATGTGATCGTCCATGGCAAACACTGGTACCGAAGTCCCTTGAAAGAACCCCTCGACAGTTTTTACCCCATAGAGGGGATGGGTCTGGTATGGACCTGGCAGCACGGATCGAGCGATTCCGGCAAACGCTGGCGGAGTGGCTCCGTGGACTGTACCACGGGATGATCTCCCATCCGGCCTACGAGAAGATCGAGAAGGAGGCCGAGGACACCGAGGACGCGTTCTTGCTCGCGTGTTTCCCCGACGCGTTCGGCATTCCATCCCCAGTCTCGTACTACAGCGCCGAACTGTTGCCCTACCTCGAGGCCGAGTTCGAGGCGTGGGAGCGACGACTGTGGGATCGCGGCTCGCTCATCGAACGGAAAGGCCAACAGTATCACTTCTGACATGGAGCCATTCGTCTTTTTCGGCGGCAAGGGCGGGGTTGGCAAGACGACCGTCTCCTGTGCCTACGGGCTTCGCTGTGCCCGCGACGGGGTGCGGACGCTGGTGGTCTCGACTGATCCGGCCCACTCCGTCACCGACGTGTTCGATCAGCCGTTCGACGATTCCCCGACACCGGTCGAGGGGATCGACGGTCTCGACGCGATGGAACTCGATCCCGAGGCGGAAGTCATCCGCCATCTGAACGAGATTCGCCAGGACCTCTCCGAACAGGTGTCGGCGGGGATGGTCAACGAGATCAATCGCCAACTCGAGATGGCCCACGGGACCCCTGGAGCGTACGAATCAGCGTTGTTCGATCGGTTCGTCGACGTGATGCGCAATTCGGAGCCCTATGACCGCGTCGTCTTCGATACCGCACCCTCGGGGAGTACGCTTCGACTCCTCGGGTTGCCGGACCTGCTCGAGGGCTGGATCGACCGACTCATGTACAAACGCCGGACGAGTATCGACCTCTTCGAAAAAGCCGCCGTCGGGAGCAACGAGCCACGGCGGGTGATGGAGGGCGACCCTGTCCTTGCACGCCTCCAGAATCGAAAGGAGTTCTTCGAGTTCGCCGGCAATGCGTTACGAGAGGACGCCGCGTTCTTTCTCGTGTTGAACCCCGACGAACTATCGCTCAACGAAACCGAACGCTCGATCGCCGATCTCGAGGAGAAGGACTTCAGCGTTCGCGGTCTCGTCGTGAACAAGCTCACCCCGCCCCCGGATCCAGACGAGAACGGCCGTGGCGCACGATATCTTCGTGAGCGGGTCGAAACCGAACAGACACACCTCCAGCAGGTCCGGACATCGTTCGAGCCGCCACTGATCGCCGAGATCGGCTGGCGCGTTTCGGAGGTCAAAGGGTCGCTGCTCGAGGAGGTCGCGGCCGAACTCGACGTCGAGACAGCGGTCGAGGCGCCGACGCGGGTCTGAGCCAGTACGACAGCTACGGCCCCTCTACGGTGAGTGAAATGCGCAGTGTCCGCTGTTGGTCACCCCTTACGGACGGTGAGAACCGGCACGTCGCTCTTTCGCACGACCTTTTCGGTCACGCTGCCGACGACGAGGCGGTCGGCACCGGACCGGCCGTGTGTCCCCATGACGATGGCTTCGATGTCGTGTTCCTCGGCGTACTCGAGGATCTCTACGTTCGGCTTTCCGTGTTCGATCGCCTCTACCGTGTCGACGTCCCGTGCCTGCGCCCGTTCGGCGACGGCAGCGGTTGCCGATTCACCTTCGGCCCGTTGTTTGTCGACGACGCCGTCCCACTCAGCGGAGGCAGGACCGGAGCCGGCAGAAAACCCACCGAGTGGAATCGGTTCGACGACGTACAGCGCGTGTAGCTCCGCGCCGAACTGTGCCGCCAGATCAACCGCCTCTTCGATTGCAGCCGTGGCCGCCTGGCTCCCGTCAGTCGGGACGAGGATTCGATTGTACATTGTTATCGATTAGCAACTCACCTGGGCGGTAAATATAGGTTCCGACGGCAGCGCCGAACGGGTTCGGTTCGTGGGGCGGGTCAGTCCGTCGATGCCGACCTGTAAGCGTCTTGGCGCCGGGGTTCGCAGCCGAAATGTTTGGATCGATCTGCGTCCATTCCTGGCTGTCGAGACCCGATCGACTACAGCTTGTTGGTCAAGAGACGACAAACACACCTTTGACACGGCCTACGCACGCGAAACGTTACGCGGTCCACGGAAGGGAACATTCTTCCGACTGTCTGCCGGAACCCTAGGCATGCAATCGACCAGTACTTGCGACGTCGCCGGAGCAGGAACCAACACCGACACCGAGGTGACCCGCTGATGGGTGCAAGCCAGCAGCAGCTACAGGAACTCTCCCAACAGCTTCAGCAGATCCAAGAGGAGATCGAGGTCCTCAACGAGGAAGTGCAGGCAGTCAAAGACGAACAGGATGCCGTCGACGAAGCCATCGACGCCATCGACCAACTCGAGACCGGTCAGACGGTACAGGTGCCACTCGGTGGCGGGGCCTACGTCCGTGCCACCGTCGAGGACGTCGACGAGATCATCGTCGAACTCGGCGCCGACTACGCCCTCGAGCGCGATCAAGCCGGTGCGACCGACACGCTCGAGAACAAGAAAGAGCGTCTGGACGACCGCATCGAGGATCTCAACGAGGAGATTACCGAACTCGAGAGCGAAAGTGGTGAACTCGAGAGCCACGCCCAGCAACTCCAGCAGCAGGCGATGCAACAGCAGATGCAGCAGATGCAACAGGGCCAGCAGGGGCAGGGCCAGGACGAGTAAGGGGCGAGCACCATGTTCGACAACCTGAAGGAGAAACTCGGCAGCTTTCGCAGCGAGGCTGAGGAGGCCGCCGAAGCGAAGGCGGAACCCGTCGACGAGGCAGCGACCGAAGCCCTCGAGGACGACGATGGGGACCCGGAGAACCAGTCGACAGACACCGACGAGTCGGCTGCGTTCGCCGAGGATGGGGAAGCCGACGGTTCCTCGACGGGTACCGACGCCAACGACGCAGTCGATGCCGACGTGACGGCGACTGCAACCGCCACACAGAGCGACGGCGACGGCTCGTCAGCTGCGGCCGTGGTCACCGAAGCTAGTGAGACCCATATCGAACCCGATGCCGAGGACGCCTCGGGTGACACTCCAGCAGCGCCCTCGGAAGCGGGCCACGAAGCGGCCGAGACCGAAGCCGAGGACGAGGAGGACGACGGCGATGATGCTGCCGACGATGAGAACGACGACAACGGCACCGGCTTCGCCAGTAAAGCCCGGTCGCTAGTCCGCGGAAAGTTCGTCATCGAGGAGGACGACCTCGAGGGCCCCCTGCAGGAACTCGAACTTGCCTTGCTCTCGAGTGACGTCGAAATGGGCGTCGCAGAGGAGATTCTCGACAACATCCGGGACGAACTGATCGGCGAAACCCGGACGTTCACCACTTCGACCGGCTCGGTGGTCGAGGAGGCACTCGGCGAGGCGATCCACGACGTGATCAGCGTCGGGCAGTTCGATTTCGACGACCGAATCGCCATCGAAGAGACGCCTTTCGTCATCATCTTCACCGGTGTCAACGGGGTCGGGAAGACCACCTCGATCGCCAAGATGGACCGCTACCTCGAGGAACGTGGCTTCTCGACGGTGATGGCAAACGGCGACACCTACCGCGCAGGCGCGAACGAGCAGATCGCCGAACATGCCGACGCCCGCGGAACGAAACTCATCGCCCACGATCAGGGAGGCGATCCCGCTGCCGTCCTCTACGACGCCGTCGAGTACGCCGAGGCGAACGACGTCGACGTCGTCCTCGGCGACACGGCGGGTCGGCTCCACACGAACGAGGGGTTGATGGACCAACTCGAGAAAATCGAGCGCGTCGTCGGCCCCGACATGACGCTGTTCGTCGACGAAGCCGTCGCTGGCCAGGACGCCGTCAACCGCGCCAGGGAGTTCAACCACGCCGCCGAAATCGACGGCGCAATTTTGACCAAAGCCGACGCCGATTCCAACGGCGGGGCCGCGATTTCGATCGCCCACGTGACCGGCAAACCCATCCTCTTTCTGGGGGTTGGACAGGGCTATGCGGACCTCGAGCGATTCGATCCCGACGAGATGGTCGAACGACTCCTCGCCGAGGAGTGACTGGGCAGAGTGCCACTTTCCGGCGTGTGTCACCCGACGACGCAGTATTCGGCCGATCCGGACACCGAGAGAAACTCGGCGAGCGTGCTGATCGACGTCAACGCCTTCAGGGGAGCTGGGGGTTCCCCAGCGATTCCGATTCAATACGGGGTCGGCGACCTCGAAGCATTGTCTCGCCCCCGATCCCTTTCGATCGGTTCGCATGGCGAATCGGGTACCATTTCGGCTAGAGTCACCCGATGAACGACTTGCTACCGGGGACAACCCTATTTTTCACCAGGCAGTACCGTGACGCATGGGACAACGCAACGACGTCTCGGTCGCGCCTCGGCTCGTCTACGACGACGACTGTGGCTTTTGCACCTGGTGTGCTGAATACGCCGCCGAGCGTGGCGAGTTCGAACTCGTGGGCTTCAGTGATCTCTCGCCCGACCAGCTCGCGCGCCTCCCCGAGGATTACGAGGAGTGTGCCCACCTCCTGACGCAGGATCGGGTCTACTCCTGTGGGGCAGCCCTCGAGGAAGCCATGGCTCGCCTCGAGAGTCCGTCGCGGTACGCTGCCCTCCTCTTTCGCCAGGTCCCAGAACACGAAACCCTGCGAGAGCGCGGGTACCGGTTCGTCGCGGATAACCGAGTCACATTTGGAAAGGTCGCTCGACGGGACCCTCCTGCCCGCCGATCGGAGTAGGGGCACTCGGCGGGTGACTCGAGAGAACACTCCACAATGGTCGATCGCGTTCACTTTCGGGACGGCACACGACCATTTATACCCGATGGCGGCCCTAATTGGTGGCAATGGCGCAAGCGGGCACTTCGGAACTCGTCGACGCGTTCGAGCAGTTCTTCCGAAACTACTACGACAACGAAATCAAGCAACTCGCACAACGCTATCCGAACGAACAGCGCTCGCTGAGCGTCGACTGGCAGGACCTCTATCGCTTCGACCCCGATCTCGCTGACGACTATCTGAACCAGCCCGAACAGCTCCAGCGCTACGCCGAGGAGGCCCTTCGACTCTACGACCTCCCCATCGACGTGAGCCTCGGACAGGCCCACGTCCGCATCCAGAACCTGCCGGACACGGAATCACCCGAAATTCGGGAAATCCGGGCGCGACACATGAACACCCTCGTCCAGGTCCGCGGTATCGTCCGGAAGGCAACGGACGTCCGGCCAAAGATCGAGGAGGCCGCCTTCGAGTGCCAACTCTGTGGCACGCTCAACCGCATCCCACAGTCGACGGGGGACTTTCAGGAACCCCACGAGTGCCAGGGCTGTGAACGACAGGGGCCGTTCAAGGTCAACTTCGATCAATCGGAGTTCGTCGACGCCCAGAAACTCCGCATTCAGGAGAGTCCCGAGGGGCTCCGTGGTGGGGAGACACCCCAGGCAATCGACGTCAACATCGAAGACGACATCACGGGCGAAGTGACCCCGGGTGACCACGTGTCGGCGGTAGGTGTGCTCAGACTCGAGCAACAGGGCAACCAACAGGAGAAATCCCCGATCTTCGACTTCTACATGGAGGGGATGGCCGTCGAAATCGACGAAGAACAGTTCGAGGACATGGACATCACCGACGAGGACAAAAAGCAGATCTACGAAATCTCCCAGCAGGATACCGTCTACGAGCAGATGGTCGCCTCCATCGCACCGGCGATCTACGGGTACGACGACGAGAAGCTCGCGATGATCCTGCAGCTGTTCTCGGGAGTCACGAAGCAACTGCCGGACGGCTCGAGGATTCGGGGTGACTTGCACATGCTGTTGATCGGGGATCCGGGTACGGGTAAATGCGTCTCTGGTGACACACGCGTGACCGTGGGTGACGGCCGAGAAGTTCCCATTCGAGAACTCGTGGAGTCGAACCTTGACGATCCCAAACCGATCGACGACGGCTGGTGGGACGAAATCGAGATCGAGGTTCCATCGTTGCAGGATGACGGGTCGTTCATACCGAAACGTGCAACCAAGGTCTGGAAACGTGAGGCACCGGATCGGATGTACCGGATTCGAACCGCGGCCGGACGAGAACTTGAGGTGACGCCATCACATCCGCTGTTCGTTACACGTGATGGACAGCTCGAGCCGGTTACCGCAAATAAACTCTCTGCGGGACAACGTATTGCAGCAACCAGGTCCATTTACGAAAACGGCGCTGGGGGAGACGTCGCCATTTCTGACGGTGGGGCGGTGGAAACACATGTCGAGACACTCGACGCGGAGGTCGACGATACCCTCTGCTGGGAACGGATCGAGACTATTGACGTAGTTCGCCCCGAGTATGAGTGGGTGTACGACCTCGAGGTCGAAGGGACGCACAATTACATCTCGAACGGACTTGTCTCCCACAATTCACAGATGCTCAGTTACATCCAGAACATCGCCCCCAGATCCGTCTACACCTCAGGGAAGGGGTCGTCTTCGGCGGGGCTGACGGCCGCCGCGGTGAGAGACGACTTCGGCGACGGCCAGCAGTGGACCCTCGAGGCTGGCGCACTCGTCCTCGCTGACCAGGGGATTGCGGCAGTCGACGAGCTAGACAAGATGCGGTGTGTCACTGGAGAGACGCTCGTGCATACCGGTTCTGCAATCAAACCAATCCGTGAAATCGCATACGAAGCGGCGACAGATGGCACGAGTGAACCCCTCGAAAATGGGCGAACGATCCGAGATGTAGACGAGTCAGTATGGACGATGACGGATGCGGGGAAACTGGTGAAACGGGACGTCCTCGCAGTACACGAATACGACGCGTCCGACGATCTCAGGGCCGTCGAATTGGAAACGGGTGAACGACTCACGACAACCCCCGATCATCCCTTCTTTGTCCTTGAAAATGGAGAGCGGGTAGAAATTGCTGCCCAGGATCTCGAGAAAGGAGATTGGGTGTACGTACCGCAATCGATCCCCACGGAACTCACAGACGGTGGCGTCACCCCATCGATGGCTGCTGGATCGACGGTGAAACGGTCGAACCAGCAACTCTCGCCCGCTCACGGTTCGATTTGTGGCTATCTAGCGGGTGACGGGAACATCTATTACGACCGTCAGGGGGGAACCTATGGTATCCGGTTTACAAACAAAGAAGAACAACTATTGTCTCACTTCGAGCGTGTCTGTGAGTTAGCGTTTGGAGCGGGTGCTGTTCGTCACCCGAGCGAACAGCGTGCGGATGGGGTGCAGACCGTCCGCCTCCACGGAAAAGATCACGTTGAGAAGTTGCTTGACGTGGGAGCAAATCTGGAGAATTACGATGGGAAACGATTACCCGAGTGTATCACGTCGAGTTCCCGAGAAACAAAAGCGGCCTTCATACGAGCCCTTGCGGATTCAGAAGCCACTGTCGGTACACGTGCAGTGAAAATCTACTCGTCGAGTTACGAGTTGCTGTTGGGGACGAAAATGTTACTCCTCGAGTTTGGCGTTTCGAGCCAGATTCAGACCAGATCACGTTCAAACAAGCGTGATTGTTTCGTCCTGGCAATTACTGCTGATGCGTCTCTCGAGGCCTACAGTCAGTCTATTGGGTTTACGCTCGACCGAAAGCAAGCCGCGCTGGAAGACGCATGTGAGCGAACGACCGGGACGCGAACCATTCTCGATGTCCTTCCGGAATGTGGTTCCCTGTACGAACAGCTTCGAGGACACCTTCGACTCCATCAGTCTGAATGCGGACTCCAGACCGATTCGACGTATTGTAACTTCGAAAACGGTGATGCAAACGCTTCACTCCGGCTTGCCCACTCGATTCTCAACTCATTTGAGCAACGCAAACGCCAGGCGACGACAGATTGTGCAGAATTGAAGTCGGTGACGAGTTGGGATCGTCTCGAGACACTCCGAAATCGGTACCACGTCTCCCAGCGGGAGTTGGCCACCGAGATGGAGGTTTCCCAGCAAGCACTCTCACGACGGTGGGGAGCGGATGATCGACTTCGCGAAGCCGTCCGAAATCGATTGCGTCAGCTAATCCAAGCGGTTTCCTCAGTAGACCTGCGTCGACTTCGCCGCGCCGTCGAGGCAGATATCAAATGGAGAAAAGTTGCCTCGGTCACGCCAATTCAGTCTGCCACGTACGAGGATTCCAGAGTGCCTCTTCTCAAAGAAAAACTGGCTGAGGAACTGCAGATTACAGACGCAGATGAAGCGTATGACGAGGCTCGTTCGTTACTCGAGGGCGAGTGTTCGACAACTGAGAACTGGGCAGCACTTCGCAGCCGTATCGATCGATTTGGTATTTCGTTCCGGCAGGTTGCAGCAGAGATGGGAGTGGCTGCATCGACGGTTTCACGGTGGTTTACCGGAGCTGTCGATATCGGGAATTTCGATACCGTCAGGACAACGTGTGAGTCGTTGATCGACACGAAGCGACATCGGTTGCAGTCGCTGTGCGACGAAATTGCTACTCGGCGTGACCCAAAGGTATACGACCTCACTGTCGACGGCACACACAATTTCATCGCTAACGGCATCGTCGTCCACAACTCCGAAGATCGGAGTGCCATGCACCAGGCCCTCGAGCAACAGGAGATCTCGGTCTCGAAGGCCGGAATCAACGCCACCCTCAAGTCCCGGTGCTCCCTGCTGGGCGCGGCAAACCCGAAGTACGGCCGCTTCGACCAGTACGAGCCGATCGGGGAACAGATCGAACTCGAGCCGGCGCTCATCTCCCGGTTCGACCTGATCTTCACGGTCACCGACCAGCCCGACGAGGAGAAAGACCGGAATCTCGCCGAACACATCCTCAAAACGAACTACGCGGGGGAGTTGACCACCCAGCGCGAGCAAATGCCCTCACTCGACGTCACGACCGAGGAGATCGAGTCGATGACGGACGAGGTCGACCCCGAGATCGACGCCGACTTGCTGCGCAAGTACATTGCCTACTCCAAACAGAACTGTCATCCGCGGATGACCGAGGCGGCCCGGGAAGCAATCCGGGATTTCTACGTCGATCTCCGGTCGAAGGGGACCGACGAGGACGCCCCGGTGCCGGTGACGGCCCGAAAACTCGAGGGGCTGGTTCGGCTCTCGGAGGCGAGTGCCCGCGTGCGACTGTCGGATACGGTGGAACTCTCGGATGCCGAACGGGTGATCGAGATCGTTCGGTCGTGTCTGCAGGATATCGGCGTCGATCCGGAGACGGGGGAGTTCGACGCGGACATCGTCGAGGCGGGGACGACGAAGTCCCAGCGCGATCGGATCAAGAACATCAAGCAACTCATCAGCGACGTCGAGGAGGAGTACGACGACGGGGCCCCGGCGGACGTGGTCCTCGAGCGAGCGGGCGAGATCGGGATGGACGAGTCGAAAGCCGAACACGAGATCGAGAAGCTCAAACAGAAGGGCGAGGTGTACGAGCCGAGTACTGGCAACCTGCGGACGACGTGAGATGATGTGGGGGATCCGCTAACGGAGTGGAACTGTCGTCACTGCGTTCCGGTCAGCGATTGCTCCGGTGTGTCCCTGACAGGGAGGCGACACTGTCCGCTAAGGGGTTGGGATGACGAACGGCCTCCTTCAGTTCTCGGTCGACTCCCCCTCGAGAGCCAACGCTGGGGTTTGAGCATCCTCGTGGCCGACGCCGTCCCTGCGAGTTATTCGGCGACGCTGGGGGTGCGCGAGTGCGGTTAGGTGACGGTACCGGGTCCGCTCAGTCGATTGCCTCGAACAGATCGGTCGTCGCTCTGATCGTTGCGGGTGACACGTTGGCCACTGCCGCGGCTTCCTGTTGGGTGAGTGGGTCGACCTCGAGTGCCTGTGAGGCCCGGTAGAGACAGCCCGCGGCGATGCCGCTCGGTTTTCGGCCACCGATGACTCCCGCCGCCTGTAGCTCTCGGACGTACTCCTGTGCCTGCCGTTCGATGGCGGTGTCGAGTGTGAGTTTCGACGCAAAGCGAGGGAGGTACTGGCCTGGATCGATCGGTCCCGTTGCCAGTCCCAGGTCGCGGTTGAGCGCGTTGTAGGCCGCACGAAACTCGCCCCGTTCGGCCCTGGCGTACGACAAGATCTCGTCTGGCGTTCGAGTCAGATTCCGGGTCCGACAGACGGCATAGATGACCGCAACGACGAACCCCTCGAGGGACCGTCCCTGGAGGAGGTTCTCGTTTTGAGCCGACTCGAACAGGGCACAGGACTGTTCGGTGACGTACTCGGGGAGGGTGAGTTGACTCGTGACTCGCTGAATCATGTGAAACGCGTTCATCAGGTTTCGCTCCGCTTTACTCCGGACGCGGGCCCGGTTGTGTTCCCGCCGCATGCGGTGAATTCGGGTGCGCTTGCGACCGGTAATGCGACTGGAAGTTCCGTAGCCGATCTCACTCGAGAGGCCGCGATCGTGACGCGAGCGCGTCAGGGGTGCCCCAGTGCGTCGTTTGGGTGACTGTTGCCCGTCGAACGTTCGCCACTCCGGACCGCGATCGATGGGGTCGGTCCCAGCGATGTATCCACAGACGTCACACCGTCGTTCCGTACCGACTGTCCGAATCCGCCCATCACATTCGGGGCAGGTTCGGGACTCGTCTTGAGCCATTAATTCAGGCTCTATTCGCAATAGTATTTAATACACTAGCGCAAATTCTGAACGAGAAAACGCGACAATAATGTGCGCCCTTATTCACGATCCGGACGGATCTGGGTCGGGTCGGGTGACGAACTCGAGTAACCCCTCGTCCGTCACCTCGAGGCCCTGTCGGGCGAAAAACGACGCGACGTTCACACAGTCGCGCTCGAGAAACGTTCGGCTGTTGGGGTGATGAACGGTGACGGTCTGCCCGAGGTCGATGACGATCAGTTGGCCGTCGTGGAAGACGATGTTGTACTCGCTGAGATCCCCGTGGATGAGCCCTGCCGAATAGAGTCGACGCATGTACTCCCGGACGACCTCGTAGGCGGTCTGTGGGTTCTCGATGTGGACCTCGCCGAGCCGTTTCGCTCGGCCGTCCTCGTCGCCGAAGTACTCCATGACGAGCACGTTTCGCTCGGCTGCGATGGGGTCCGGCACGCGGACACCTGCCCGACGGGCGCGCTCGAGATTCGACAGTTCCTTTTTCACCCAGGCCAGGACGACGTCTTTCTTTTTGCCACCGAGGCCCTCGAACCGAGGGTCGCCCTCGAGGTAATCACGCATCTGGCGGAAGTTCGAGGCGTTGATTCGGTAGACCTTGACAGCGACCTCGCGGTCGTCGCCCAGAGCGTGGTAGACGTTGGCCTCCTTTCCCGTCGAGATGGGGCCGCCGAAGGCCTCGACGTGGCCGTCCTGAACGAGTTTGTAGAGCGCACCGAAGGTGGCATCGTCGAAGACCGACTGTTCGACCTTGAACTGATCGGCGTCCTTGATTCGCTTCTCGAACTGCTCGAATTCGCGGTCGCGCCGGCGCGCAATGCGGTCTGCCTCCGTCTCGGTGACGTCAATTTCCTCCCACTCGTCACCGGGCGTGTCCACTTCCTCGAGGTCGACCAGTTCGAACTCCGTTGGCATCTAGTCGTACGTAGGTGGCCGGACTGGTAAAGGGTGGGTGTCGGCCGACCGCTCGCATTGTTGCTGATGGTAGGCCGAAACCGCGAGTGAACGGTGATTATACGGGGGTGGACGCCAAGCCTCGAGTAATGACACCTGCGAGTCCGGACAATCCCTACGTTCGGGATCCGTCGACGGCGTTCGAGCCCGTCGAGTCCCTCTCGAGGGAGAAAGCCAGCCGACAGGTTGCACAGTTACGCGCGGCCATCCGCGAACACGATCGCCGATACTACGTCGAGAACGAGCCGATCATCGCCGACCGGACGTACGATCGGCTGTTCGAACGCCTCCAGACCCTCGAGGATCACTTCGATCTCGAGCACCCTGACAGTCCGACTCGCGGGGTCGGCGGGGAGCCCCTCGAGGCGTTCGAGACGGTCGAACACGTCGCGCCGATGCTCTCGATCGACCAGTCGGGTGCGGTCGCGGACGTGCGGGCGTTCGACGAGCGGGTTCGACGGGAGCTCGCGGCCGCGGGGCTCGATGAACCGACCTACGTCTGCGAGCCGAAGTTCGACGGCGTCTCCATGGCCTTCGTCTACCGGGATGGCTCGCTCGAGCGAGCGGTCACCCGTGGGGACGGCCACGAGGGCGACGACGTGACGCGCAACGCTCGGACTATTGGATCGGTGCCACAGCAGCTTCACGGTGATCCGCCCGATCTTCTGGCGGTTCGTGGCGAGGTCTACATGCCCAAGGATGCGTTTCAGCGCCTCAACCGCGATCGGATCGAACGCGGCGAGGACCCATTCGCGAACCCCCGCAACGCGACCGCCGGGACGATCCGACAACTCGATCCGGGCATCGTCGCCGATCGGCCCCTCGAGGTCTTCTACTTCGACGTTCTCGAGGCGAGTGACCTCGCGGACACCCACCGCGAGGAACTCGAGACGCTCCCGGCGTACGGGCTCCGAACGAACGATCGCGTGTCGGTGGCGTCGGATATCGAGGCGGCCATCGCCTACCGCGAGGACCTGCTCGAGGGACGCGACGACCTGCCCTACGAGATCGACGGCGTGGTGATCAAGGTCGATTCGCGGGCGGCTCGCGAGGAGCTGGGGCAGACGGCACGGGACCACCGCTGGGCGTTCGCGTACAAATTCCCGGCGCGGGCGGAGGTGACCACCATCGCCGATGTCGCGGTCCAGATCGGTCGGACGGGCCGGGTCACCCCGGTAGCGTTACTCGATCCCGTCGACGTCGGTGGCGTGACGGTCTCACGGGCGAGTCTCCACAACCCCGAGGAGATCGCCGAGAAGAACGTCAACGTCGGGGACACCGTCCGCGTCCAGCGCGCCGGCGACGTGATCCCCTACGTCGAGGAAGTCGTCGAGAAGGGCAGCGAGGGCTACTACGAACTGCCAGATCGCTGTCCGGTCTGTGACAGCGCCATCGAACGCGACGGGCCGATGGCGTTCTGTACCGGTGGGCTGGCCTGTGACGCCCAGGTACGGCGCTCGATCGAGTACTACGCGAGCGACGACGGCCTCGACATCGAGGGGGTGGGCGAGCGGACGGTCCGGCAACTGCTCGATGCCGGCTTGCTCGAGGGGGTGGCGGATCTCTATGGACTGCCAGCGCGACGCGAAGAGCTGCTGACGCTCGAGGGATGGGGCGAAACGAGCGTCGAGAATCTCGTGGCCGAAATCGAGGCCAGTCGAGAGCCCCCCCTCTCGGCGTTCCTCTCGGCGCTGGGCATTCCACACGTCGGGCCGACGACGGCCCGCGAACTCGCCCGCGAGTTTAGCACCTTCGAGGCCGTCCGCCAGGCAGCCGAGGCCGACCCCGAAGCCCTCGAGGGCGTCGACGACGTTGGCGAGACCGTCGCGCAGACGATACACGAGTTCTTCTCGAGCGACGCGAACGCCGCGGCGGTCGATGCGGTCCTCGAGAACGTCTCACCCAAGGAGTCCGATATCGACTCTGGCGGTGACGAACTCGAGGGATTGACCTTCGTCTTCACGGGTTCGCTTTCCGACGTGACGCGCAGTGAGGCCGCCGAAACCCTCGAGGCCCACGGCGCGAACGCGACGAACAGCGTCTCGGGCAACACGGACTACCTCGTCGTCGGTGAGAATCCTGGCCAGACGAAACGCGACGATGCGGAGGCCAACGACGTGGCGATCATCGACGAGGCGGCGTTCCGGGAGTTGCTGGCGGGGGAGGGAATCGACCTCGATTGATGGCCATGACTCTTACCATCACGTGTGACTCCCTCGAGTTCGGTCGAGATCGACCTCGAGTGAGTTCGACAGCGATGGGCGGGCTCACTCGAGCCGACGTGACCAGAGAAAACGGCAGTCGTCGGGGCTGGTGTGTCGGGTCATCGACAGACCCCTCACCCATCCGGTGGCGGTGGCGGAACTGACGGAGAACGATCGGTATCGAACGCCCGATCAGAGATCGACTCGGTCGAACCGATAGACGGCGACCACGAGGGGCGTGACGATCCAGAACAGCAGGACGACGAGTGCGAACCAGTCCTGGAGATAGAAGGGCAGGTCGCCACCGAACAGTTCAGCTTGCATGGCCAGCGTCTCGTCGTCCGCCTGAGCGGCCTCGGTGGCCAGCGAGAGGACGTTCGCGTAGGCGGCCCCTGGATCGAGCATCTCGAGGAAGATGGCCCAGTCAGGGGGACGAACCCCGTCGCCGACCTCGACGCCGGAGATGGTTCCCCGTCCCATCAACAACAACACGACCGTCCCGATCGCGTTCCAGACGATGTAGAACAGGACGAAGACGCCGAACATGGCGGCCCCCGCGATGGACGTCGATTTCGTCAGCGAGGAGAGCGAGACGGCGATGCTCAGGTAGGCGATGGCGTAGATGATCGAGACGGCGAGCAACCCGGTGTAGTCGACGACGCTGAAGCCACCGAGCAAGACGGCGACGACGAGGGCAGCGAGCACGAACCCGACGACGAGTGATAGGGACAACACTGCGGATCGACCCAACAATTTCCCGAGGATCATGTCCGTGCGACTGTGCGGGAGTGCAAGCATGATCTTGATGCTGCCGCTCTCGCGCTCGCCTGCGATGGCCTTCCAGCCGAGGATCAAGGCCACCAGGGGGATCACCAGGCGCGTCAGGTTGCTGACGATGCCGACGAGCGCCTCGGTCGTGGCTCCCTGAGCGGCGATGTCCTCGCCGAAGTAGGCGACGACGCCCGCCACGATCACGAGGAGCATGAAGAAAAAGAGGCTCAGACCCCAGAACAGCCAGGAACGAACGGCGTCCTGGAAGTCCTTGCGGGCGATAGCCTGGATGCTCGCGGCGTTCACCGGTGCCGTCTCGGCCTCCGTGCTGTCGGTGCTCATGTCGATCCCTCCGTCGTGTACGCCTGAAAGACGTCCTCGAGTGAGGCTTCCTCCGTCGCGAAGTCGGTCACCTCGAGGCCGTTCGATTCGAGTGCCGAGAGGACAGCCGTTTTCGAGCCGTTACAGCGGACGACCACGGTCGGGTCCGCTCGCCCCTCGTCGACCTGGACGTCGGTGACGTCCTCGATCGTCCGGACGGCCTCGAGGGCGTCGTCGTCGATCCGATCCACCGTGACCCGGAGGGTCGTGTCGGCATCGACCGAGTCACGAAGCCCGGCGACGGAGTCGGTGGCGACCATCTCGCCATCGCGGAGGATGCCGACCCGATCACAGACCGCCTCGACCTGTTCCATGCTGTGACTCGAGAAGAACACTGTCGCGCCGCGATCGACCTCCTCGCGAACGATCTGGCGCATCTCTCGGGCCCCGTTTGGGTCCAGACCAGTCGAGGGCTCGTCGAGGATCAACAGCTCCGGCTCCCCGACGAGTGCCATGGCGAGCATCAGTCGCTGTTCCATCCCCTTCGAATAGCCGCCGGCTTTGATGTCGATCGAATCCGCGAGTCCAACTCGCTCGAGGAGGGCCTCGGGGTCGTCCTCGACGCCCTTCGAGTCGATGGCGAACTCGAGGTGCTGTCTGGCGGTGAGTCGATCGTAGGCGTCGGTGCCCTCGGGGAGCACCCCGGTTCGCTGCTTGATGGCTCGGGTTTCGGTGACGGTGTCGAAGCCGAGAACGGTCGCGTTGCCGCTCGTCGGTCGAACGAAATCGAGCAGGACGTTGATCGTCGTCGATTTTCCGGCACCGTTCGGACCGAGGAAGCCGAAGACCTCCCCTTCGTCGACGGTGAAACTGAGGTCCTCGAGGGCCACCGTCGACCCGAACGATTTGTGGAGCGAGTCGACCGATATCGCGCTCATGTGTGCGGCCAGTTGCTCCGTCGAAATAAACGTGTGTATCTCCGCTCGACCTCGATATCGCCCGAATGCGGGCTGGTCGCGACCGTCGGCTTGCGCTTGCCCGCAGTTCTCCGTGGGGCTCGCACTCGGCGCTCGAGACACAGCCCTTATGCTCGCGTCGCCTGTACTCCGAGGCGATGTACGTGATCGGTACCGTTGGCCTGCCGGGAAGCGGGAAGGGTGAGGCCGCCACCGTCGCCCGCGAGGCGGGTATCCCGGTCGTGACGATGGGTGACGTCGTCCGCCAGGAGACCGCCGACCGCGGGCTCGATCCGAGCAAGGATCACGGCACCGTCGCCCAGGCGCTCCGTGCGGAACACGGTCGGACGGCCATCGCCGAGCGCTCGCTGCCCATGCTCGAGGACCGACTCGAGTCCAGCGAGGGCGTCCTCGTCGACGGTATTCGGTCGGACGCCGAGGTCGACGTCTTCGAGGCACGCTTCGGCGACGCCTTCGTGCTCGTGAGCATCGAGGCCCCGTTCGAGGTGCGACGCGATCGCCTCGAATTGCGCGGCCGCGACGCCGACGAGACCAACGGCGGCGAGGCCCTTCGCGAACGTGACGAACGGGAACGCGGCTTCGGCATGGACGAGGCCATGGCTCGCGCCGACGTCGTGATCGACAACACCGACAGCCTCGAGACCTTTCGCTCGCGAATCGAGACCGTCCTCGAGGCGGCCGCCGACCGTGATCGGTCGTCGTTCGAGGACGAGGCGATTTCGGCGACTGCAGGCGCCAACCACGTCGACGATGCGAACCGCCCCGAACGACCCTGAGTACCGCCAGCACTATCCCCAAGCAACTCACTGCAACGACGATGCCAGACATCTACCGCGTCGACGTCGAAATCACTGCCCCGGTGTACGACACCGAGGTAACCAGCCGCGTCGAAACTGCAATCACCAACCTCTTTCCCAACGCCGACCCCGAGGAGCGCTTCGGGGAGATGCGTGCCACCGTTCACTCGATGGAGCACTTCTCGGAGTGTTTACACCGACAGGAGATCCTCGATACGGCTCGAAGCGAGTTTTTCGGCAACCGAGAGGGTGACACCTTTCACTTCGCCCTCAAGAAGGGGGCTGCGTTCCAGGGTCGGGTCAACTTCGCCGTCGGCGAACCCGACGAACTCGGCGAAATCACCGTCCGCGTCCGGGTCGAGGAACCCTCTCTCGAGGCCTACGTCGATCACGTCGCCCCCGAAACCGAGGAAGGCCGACCGGTCGAACGATAACTCACTCCGAGTCGGGAGCGTCTTTCATACACGAACGCCCGCTGACCGTGAGCGGTGGCTTCGCCCGGAGACGATGTCATTCCTCGTCGTAAGGCGGCTTACGTTGGTAACGAAATCGGACAGACGCCGACTCAACTCAGCGGTAGCAATCCCCTGGCGGTTCATCGGTGGCAGTCGTGGGCCGCCTCGACCTGCGACTCGGCGTCGGTTCGCAGGTCCTCGACGCGCTCGTAGTCACCGTCCCCTCCCGCTTCGGCGGCCTCGCGGAAGGTCGCTGCGGCGGCCTCGAGATTGGTTGCCTGACAGTAGGATTCATCGAAGTACCCGAGGAGTCCGCTTGGCGCATCCTCACCACCCGATTGCATGTTCCCACTCGTATCCGCATAGTGGCCCACCGCCGTCTCGAAGGTCTCGATTGCGTCGTCGAACGCCTGGGCATTCAGTTCCTCGCGGCCGTCGTCGAGGTACTGGTGGCCAGCCACCAGCGAGGCCATGCCGTCGGCGAGGGTCTTGAGTGACGTCGTGACCGACAGCAGTTTCTCCGCACCGTCGGCGACGTCGTCGAGCGAGGAAATCGAGCGCTCCTCGAGTCGCGCCGCCTCCAGGTCGTCGATGGACACAACGGCTGGCTCGAGGTCGGCCCTGGCATCCCCGAACCGTGACTGGAGGGACTCGGTATCGGACCGAGCCTCCGCCAGCGCCCCGTCCTCGACAGCGCCGTTGATGGCGTCGATGTCTCCCCCGAGGTCGCTGGTGACGATCGCGGTGACCTCGATCATCGGCTCGAGGACGTCAGCGTACTCGTAAAGGGCGTCGATATCTGCCCGCTCCTCGTCGGTTGGATCGGCGGCCTCGGCCGCTTCCAGGGCCTCGAGCCCCTCCGCGAGGAACGCCCCTGGCTCGTCGGGATCGTACTCGGTATGTTCGGGATCCTCGAGGGTTCCCTGGGATTCACGCAGTGATGCGCCCGAGCGGTTGAGGCGGCCCGCAGCGGTCCGAATCTGCCGATCGGCGTCGTTGGTGTCGCTGTCGTCTTCGTCGTCCTCACCATCGTCGGCGCTCGCGGCACGCTCCTGATCGCCACCGGCCAGTGAGTCGACGCCGTCGAGACAGCCGGCGAGGAGGGCGGCCCCGAGCACGCCACCGGCGGACTCGAGATAGCGGCGTCTGTGCATACTGCAGCCTCGCACTCGCGCCGTTTGAACGTGTTGGCTTCGAAGAGCGTCCGGGTGAGATGACGGTCAGCGACCCTGAGGTTCGTCGGTACCTGGACGTGGGCCGAGATCGCTGTCAGATCCGTTCGCGGACGGCCCGGCTCAGCGCCGCGGGGGTTTCGACGACCGCGTCGGCGGCGCCGTAGTCGATTCCCTCGTGGGCGTCGATCGCGTAGGCAACGCAGGTCGCCCCGGCCGCTGTCGCGGCCTGGATACCGTGTGCGGAGTCCTCGATGACCAGACAGGCCGCTGGTGGGACGCCGAGTTCCGCGGCCGCGTATTCGAACACGTCGGGGGCGGGCTTGCCGGGACCGTCGACGTCCTCGGCGCTAACCACGGCGTCGAAAGACCCATGGAGCCCGAACCGCTCGCGAACGATATCGATCCAGGCGTGGGGTGACGAGGAGACGATGGCACGGGCGACGCCGCGGCGCTCGAGGCCCGCGAGCAGGTCGTGGGTGCCCGCGAGCAGGGTGACGTCCTCGCGGTAGATGTCTTCGGCGACGTCCTCGAACAGTGTCTCGAACCGCTCACGGGAGACGGCCGTCCCGTACTCGTCCTCGAGGTAGTCGTAAATCTCGCGGTAGTTCATGCCAGTAATCTCGCTGACCGCGACGTCGTGGTCGGGGACGGCGCGTGGAAGCAACGCCTCGCGTTCGCGGGTGACCCAGTAGTCTTCGGAGTCGACGAGGACGCCGTCCATGTCGAAGAGGACTGCCTGCATGGTGCGTCGTTCGACGGGCCACCGCAAAGGACTTGCCGTCGGGTTCGGGGAGACACGCCACACCTGTCGGGCACCTACTCCCGGTCGTATGCCCCCGCCCGATCGAGGTCGCCCCGTTCGCGCAGCACCGATGGTGTCCGACAGATGCCGGGTGCACCGGTCACCTGTGGGATGGTGCAGTTGTTGCAATTTTCACAGAGCACGCGTGTCTCGGGGCCTGGGCGGCGGTCATCGTTCGGCGGGCGGGTGCCATCGCTGGCCTCGCCTGCAGGCCCCCTCTCACTCGAGCCGTCGGCGAGAAGGCGAGCCCCGAGTCGCGGTTCGGCGTAGAAGGGGCGGGCCATGCCGACCATGTCACAGGCGGGAGCCCGCTCGCTCGAGGCGTCCCCACCCGGTTCGACGCGCCGAGGTTCCGCACCGAGCAACCGGTCCATCTGCCCGCGCTCGCGGATGCCACCCTCAGCGAGCACCGGGATCGATACTCGCTCCCGAACCTGCCGACAGAACGCCTCGTTCCACGCGGGTTCGAAGTCGTAGATCAGCGACTCGAGGCGGTTCCCCAGGGCGACCAATCGTCGTCGAACCGGGCCACCGAAGGCCTCGTCGTATTCCGCACGCAGGGCCTCGTTCCGCCAGGCCCGCTTCGGATAGCGCCCCCGGACGATGCTCATGTCCCAGGCGACCGACGTCTCGACGGGGACGACGGCGTCGAAACCGATCCGCTCGAGTCGGGCGGCGATCTCGACCCCGTCCGCTCGGGTGAGCCGTCGCCGTACTACGGGCCACGGCGGAGCCGGTGTCTCCGCCGGCACCTTCGTGATGAGGGGGACCTCGCCCGCCCGATCGCGGATCTCGTCGTGAACCAGTGCGAGGAACTCGAGGCGGGCCTCGGGGGAGCCACCGAACTCGTCGCTCCGACGGTTGTAGAACGGTGACAGAAACTGCTGGACGATCCCCATGTTTGCCCCCGCGAGGTGGATCCCGTCGTACCCTGCTGTGACGCAGTTGGCGGCCGCGCGGCCGAACTCCGCCGCCAGTTCGTAGACCTCCTCGGTGGTCATGACGTGGGGATCGTAGGACAGCAAGCCGACACCGTCGAGTGCGCGCAACTGCCACGGTAGTGGCGAGACGGCCAGTTGCTCGAGGTCTGGATTCGCGCGACGGTAGCCGGCGTGCCAGGTCTCCATGCTCCGCAGGCCACCGTGCTCGAGTTGGACGAAGATGCGGCTCCCGTGATCGTGAATCCGGTCGGTGAGCCGCGAGAGCCGGGAGACGAACGCGGGGTCGTGGACACGGGTCATCCCCGGCGCGGCACAGCCCCCCTCGCCACGGACGATGGTCGCGCCCTGACAGAGGAGGCCGACACCCGACGCTGCCGCGGGCTCGAGGTCCTGGACCAGCGTCGACACCGCGCCGGGCCCGTTGCCCGCACACTCGAGCACTGGCGCTCGGTAGAGCCGGTTCGGGATCTCCACGCCGCCGATCTCGAGGGGGTCCTCGAGGCGAGTCATGCGCTGGTTACGGGGGCGAACGGCTTGAGTGTGAGGTCAGGGGTCACGGCGAACGGCCGATTCGTGGACCGTTGTGAGCCGGGGGACGGAGAGTGGACGCTCGAGGATCGAGGTCACCAGGCCGTCCTCTTCCGATGAGCAGGTGTGCACCGGCGTGTGGAACTTGAGCGATCAAATCCCCCAGATGAGAACAATGCCTCCCGTCGTGACGAACGCGAGCAGGAACTGCAGCGGGCCGCCGACTTTCACGAAGTCAGTGAACGTGTAGCCGCCGGGGCCGTACACCATGAGATTCGTCTGGTACCCCACGGGCGTCATAAACGAGGTCGCGGCGGCGAACATCACCGCGAGCAGGAACGAAAACTCCGAGGCACCGAGGCTCACCGCAGCGTCCACCGCGATGGGTATCATCAACACGACTGTCGCGACGGGAGTGATGACGTTCGCAAGGAGTCCCGTCACGACGTAAAACAGTAACAGGACCGCGACGAGCGGGAGCACGTCGGCGGTCGTGACCAACCCGGCGGCGATGAACTCCGAGCCACCGGTTGCCTCGAGCGCAATCCCGAGCGGGATCACACCCGCAAGCAGGAACACGATGTTCCAGGAGACGGCGTCGTAGGCCTCACTCGTGGAGAGACAGCCGGCGACGACCATGCCGAAGACGCCAGCGAGCGCGGCGATCACGATGGAGACGATGTTGAACGCGGCCGCGCCAACGACCCCGGCCATGATCGCAATGGTGATCGGCGTCTTCGGCGACAGCGGTGCGAGTTCGTCGACGTCGTCCTCGACCAGCCAGTCGAACGCGTCCTCTTCGACGACGATCAGCCGCTTCGAGTCGGTGAAGTGGCTGATCGAATCGGGCACCGTCTGCAGCAAGAGGAGGTCACCGGGGGCCAGCCGAATATCCTCGAGCTCCGTCCGAAGTAGTTCCCCCTCTCGACGAACGGCGAGCACAGTCGTCCCGTAGACCTCGCGCAGACGATTCTCGGCGAACGTTTTGCCCACGAACGACGAATCGCCGGGGATGATGGCCTTCGCGAGGACGTCATCGCTATCCGACTCGTCGAACGTCTCTTCGGTCACCGGGCTCCGGGAAAGCTGTCGAAACGCCTGATTCTCGACGAAGCGATTGACCGCCTGCAGGTTGCCGTGGACGATGAGGATGTCACCGGCGGTGATGCGCTGGTCAGTCCGGACGGCGACGAACGATTCGTTCGCCGCGCCGTCCGTCGACCCGGTTCCGTCGGCCCCACCAGAGTGCGGACCGAGGGGCTCGCCACTCCCGGTGCTCGTCTTGGGATCGTTGGCGCCACGCAGTCGCTGGCTGCCCCCTGTCAGCTCGGGCGACGCTTCCTCGAGCCCGTCTTCGTACTCGAGGACCGTTCTCACTTCCCCGGCTCCGGCTGGTCGGTCCTGGGCACGCTCCCGGCGAAGCTGCAGGACGCGAACGTGTGCCTCGGTTCGGGACTCGAGCTCGTCGACGGTGAGCCCGATGGCCGGTGACTGTGAGCCGACGCGAACCTCGCTCAGATGATCCTCGAGGTCGAATTCCTCGACCATGTCAGCGTCGACGGGGATCCGTGCGGGCGTCAACCAGCGACCAACGGTCATGAGGTACGCGAGGCCCACGGCGAGGATGACGAGACCGAGCGCGGAGAATTCGAATATGCCGATCGCCTCGCGGTCGAGCAGGTCGACGGCGAACTCACTCGCGAGCAGGTTGGTCGAGGTCCCGATGAGCGTCAACGTTCCCCCGAGGATCGCCGCATACGACAGCGGCAACAGGAGCTTCGACGGCGAGACACCGATCTTCTCGGCGAGTTCGGTAATCATCGGGATAAAAATCGCCACAACTGGCGTGTTGTTGATGAATCCCGCGATCGGTCCGGTCGTCGCGATCGTCGCAGCCAGCGCCCGCGTCTCGTTTCCTCTCGTGAATCGGGCAAGCACGATACCGAGTCGCTGGACGAGCCCCGTCTTCTGGATGCCGGCACTGAGCATGTACATGGCGACGATGGTGATCGTCGCGGTGCTCGCGAACCCGGAGATCGCCTCGCGAGCACCGACACCGGTCACCGACTCGAGGGCTGCCAAGGCGACGATGATGCCGATTGCTGTCGCATCGTTCGGGATCACCTCCGTGACGAATAACACGAGCGCGACGGCGATCAGCCCGAACACGACCAGCGCCCCAGTCGAGAGTCCTCCGGTGATCATGGCCCAACGGGGTGGCTCGAGGATCCGGTCTCGAGGGCGGCGCCCATCGGTGCGGTGACGCCGATACTGATTCCCGGTCCGGAACTGTTCGTGGCCAGCGTGTCGATCGAACCGCCGAACTGACGGGTCGTGGGTACAGCAGTCGCCGCGTCGTCGGTGACGCGTTCGTAGATCTGTCTCTGTGTTTCACGGGGGCCTGTCACCGCCGCCAGTTGAAATTGCCCACCGAGGCCGTTCCCGCTCTCTGCTGTCACACGGTTCGGTGATCAGGCATCTCATAAAGTATTGTCGTTCAGTATTGCACGACTAACGCCCGTCGGCACGGGTTGCAAGTCCTGTCGGTGCGCTCTCCAGAGGATCGAGCGCCTCCCCGAGATCGTCCGCGATCACGCTCCCGGACCCTTTTGGGCCTCGAGTTCGGTGGCGAGGCTCGCTCGCCACTCGGCGCAAACCTCCACGAAAGGGTCGCGACTCGCGGTGCTCGTCGCGGACCCGTTCGGTTGGACTACGAGGGAACGACCGTAACCGGTCGCTTCCGATCGATCGCATCCTCGAGGTCGTCCGCGATCGCACTTCCTCTCGAGACTTGAATCTCGCCACCGCGACTCACCGTCGCCGTAAACAGGTACTCACCGCCGGCCTGGACCTCGACCGTCTCGCCGTGACTGCCGTCGACGGGGATAATGACGTGTCTCGAGGTGACCTCCGGGGTGACGATCTGTCCCGGTGGCTGGCCGCCAGCACTGCCCGTGTTGCCGGGAGCGGCTCCACTGCCCCCTCCGCTCTTCCCATAGTGGGGGTTCTCCTCGTGGGTCCGAACGTCGATATCGATGCCGAGACGGTTCTCGACGTCGCTGATTCGCCCGCCACCCTTGCCGATCACCGTCGAGATATCGTTGTCGTCGACGTAGACGACGGCCCGGTTCTGGCTCTTGAGGTCGACGTCGACGTACCCCTGGGCGATCGAGCGAATTTCGCGCTCGATCTCGGCCTTGGCGATCCGATCGACACCCGTCTCCCGGCCGTCGCTCCCCTCTTCGTCGAGCGGAACGGTGACGACCTGGCGGTTGAACGTGTAGATCTCGTAGGCCGGCACGCCCGTCTGGAAGTCAGTCACCTGGATGACGGGCCGAGCGAGGTCCTCCTCCGTGAGGCCCGCTGGGACCTTGACCTCCGTCCTGACGTCGTAGACCGTATCGACCTCGCCGGCCTCGATGTAGACCACGGTGTCGACGACCTGGGGAATCATCCCGAGTTCGACGCGGCCGACCAGCCGCTGGAGGGCGTCGATCGGGCGCGTCGCGTGGACGACCCCGATCATGCCCACGCCGGCGAGGCGCATGTCCGCGAACACCTCGAAGTCGTCGGTCTTGCGGACCTCGTCGTAGATCGTGTAGTCCGGCCGGACCATCAGCAGGGCGTCGGCAGTTTTCGCCATCCGGCCGCCCAGCTCGGTGTACTGGGTGATCTCTGGGCCGACCTGCAGGTCCCGGGGCTTCTCCATCGTCTTCACCGCGTAATCGTTGTCGTTCAAATAGCGTGCAACCGATTGGGCGAACGTGGACTTCCCGGCCCCGGGGGCCCCGGAGATAAGGACGCCGCGCTGGCGCTCGAGCAGGCGCTCTTTCAACTCGTCGGCGTGTTCGTAGTCGTCGATGTCGGTCTGGGCGATCGGTCTGACGGCGGTGATCTCGATCCCGTCGGCGAAGGGCGGTCGAGCGATCGCGATCCGGTAGTCCCGGAACTGGACGATCTTCATCCCCGGCTCCGAGAGTTCGATGAAGCCGCCCGTGGCCTCGCGAGCGCCGTCGACGACCTCGCGGGCGTACTCGTCCATCGCCGCTTCCGTGAGCGGTTCGTCACCGATCGACTCGTAGTGCATCTCGCCGAGGGCACCACGCTTGGCCTTCGGTACGGCGTCCGTCTTGAGGTGGACGCTCATCGTGTCGTCGGTGAAATACTCCTCGATGGCCAGCGTCCCCACCCGACGGACGTCGGGATCGATGTAATCGGTCTCGAGGCCCTTCGCCTGGGCCACCTCGGCCTGGACGATGTCGCTCGTGACGAAGGTCGCGTCGAGGCGCTCCGCGAGGTCGCGGATCAGGGCGTCGATCTCGCCTTCGGCGGCCTGTCCGCGCTCGATCTCGCTCGGGCGCTCGCCGACGTACTCGAGGTCAATAACGCCCTCGTCGGCCAGTTCGGCCAGGCGCTTGAGTTCGCCCAGGCCGTCCCAGCCGCTATCGAGGCCGTCGTTGGCCTGGGCCTCGAGTTCGGCGACGACCGCTTCGGGAACGGAGACGGTCGCGTCCGCAAACTGCCCGTCGTCGATGGCGGCGGAGACGCGGCCGTCGATGACCACGCTCGTGTCCGGCACAACGTTCATGTCCGCCGTTTGGGCACCTGCGGGTATAAGACTGCGGGACCGGCGATGCTCGAGGCAGGGCGTCGTGGGGGTAGCGTCGGTCGCGCCAGGACGTCCGTTGGGTGTGGCCTCGATCGAGTCTGGTTGTTATAATAACAAGTGAACCGATGTACACACCCTCACAACGAGTCGGCTCAGAACCGGTTTGTCTCCGGTTTTGAGCCATGGTCTCGTGAGGGTGTGTGCAATGACGTTCAGTGGCTACTGTAGTGGGGGTGTGACCCACCCGATCGTTGGCGGGTCGATCCCGTGGCGGTCGAACCTGGCGGACGCACCGATTGCGCTGATTCCACGGCCGTGGGAAGTAGCGATGGTGGCTTATGCCGGGTTTTGATTAGCTCGAAACACGCATATGGACCCACAATCGACGTTTGGACACGGGGGACTCAACGATCTCGTCGAGCCTGACGAACTGGTCGATCGGATCGGCCTCGACGACGACGAGATCGAGTGGCGGAAGTCGTTTATCGGCTTCGACAGCGAGGACGAACGCCGACTGGCGGACCTCAGACCGCTTCTCGAACGGAATCGAGAGATGATTGCCGACGACTTCTACGAGAACTTACTCGCCCACGAGCAGACGACCGAGGTCATCGAGCGCTCGCCGAAAGGCGTCGACGCGCTGAAGATGACACAACAGGCGTATCTCCTCTCACTCGCCAGCGGTGAGTACGACGAGGCCTATTTCAAAAACCGCGCCCGCATCGGCAAATTGCACGACCTGCTCGAGATGCCGTTGAAACACTACGTGGGTCAGTACGGCGTCTACTACGATCTGCTGTTCGACGAGGTCAACGACCAGGTGCAGGCACAGGTCGTCGACGCCATCGAGTCCTGGGCCGACGAACAGACAGCAGAGAAGGGTGGCCTCGGCCGGTTCGTCGACGCGCTTGGGATCGGCGGTGACGGGGGTGATGGGGGACTCGAGGACTCCTTCGAGCGAACAGTCCGGGATGCCATCGACGCTGGAATGACCGACGTGCTCGCGTTGCTCAAAATCATCAACCTCGATTTGCAGGTCGCGACCGACACGTACGTCGACTCGTATGCCCAGCGCCTCGAGGAACAGATCGAACGCCGCAATCGACTGGCGGCGGCCGTCGAAGCCGACGTCCAGACGCCGATCGACGAACTGCAGACGACGAGCGAGGCGGTCGCGAAACGGACTGTCCAGATCACCGAACTGACCGACAGCCAGCAATCGAACTTAGCGACCGCAGCCGACGAGATCACTGACGTGAGCACGGCCGTCGAGGAGATCGCGGCCACCGCCAACGAGGTTCGCGAACAGAGCGAGCGGACCGAAGCGCGCGTCGAGCGGGCTCGAGACGCCGCAGACGACGCGACGCAGGCACTCGAAACGATCGAGGCCGCGACCGACGAAGTTGCCTCGGCAGCCGGCGCCCTCGAGCGACGCGTCGACGAGATCGATTCGATCGTCAGCCGCATCGACTCTCTCGCCGAGCGAACGTCGATGCTCGCGACGAGTGCCGGGGTGGAGGCACGTCGCGCTGGTGGCGGGAGCGGCGCGATGGCGGTCATCGCCGAGGAGGTGTCGTCGTTCGCCCGCCAGTCTCGGCGTGATCTCGAGGCGATCGAAACCAGCCTGGAGGGCATCCGTGAGGAGACCGAACGAACGCTCGAGACGACCGAGGAGACCGTCGACGCCGTCGATCACGGCACCACGCAGGTACGCGATACGGTCACCCAACTCGAGGATATCCACGTTTCGGCCGGGCGAACGGCCGACGGGATGGACGACGTGGCCGCCGCGACCGATCAGCAGGCGACCAACGTCGAACGGGCAGCCGACACCGTGACCGAGGCGGCCAACGCGGCCGAGGGGATCGCTGAGGCCGCCGGGTCGGTGGCTGCGGCAACCGAGGAACAGACCGCGAGCGTGGGCGAAATTTCGATGGCCGTCGACCGCCTCGTCGAAGCGGAGTCGACGGACCACGCATCGATCTCGCACCGACACTGATCCGTCTCGCTGTCGTGTGTATTGCCGATGACAGCACGCGGTCGCTCTCGAGGCGGTTCTGGAAACGAACCCGGCCGTGGTGCTGGCGTGGCGGTCCTGGCGGCCGTATCCCGCCTGTCGATGCCACCCCTAGCGACCGTCTGGGCGACGACCTCGAGGTGGGCTCGGCAACCCGACCAACGTTCTATTCACCGATCCCGCTGGGAATCCGGTGCCCATCTGCTGCTCACTGCCGGCGAATCGGCGACGGGGGACAGGGCACAGTTTCGGGTGGAACCTCCTCGAGTGAGTGGTCGACGTCGGCTGGTCACCGCACTGTGAGTGCGGAGCCAGGACCTGCACTGACTACAGAAGACGAAGCCATACACTTCGATAGTCGAATTTTTGTACTATCAGCAGTTGAGTGCCCTGAGAACTCGGGGGAGCGTACCGCTCCAGCGACGGGCCGTCACCTGAAGAGAAACACGAGGAGTCCGATCAGCAGGGCAGCCAGCAGAACGATCACGTGACGACGGTCGGCCGCCCCTCGTTCCGAGGACGAATCCCGATGTCGGTGCCACGCCTCACTGGCCGCCGCTCCAGTGACGACCGCCAGGAGTGCCACCAGGGCCACGGCGAACATGACGAAACTCCAGCCGACCACTGTTGCGAACGCGGCGAAGCCGACGACGGTACCGAGGATCGTGCCGCCCACCAGCGCGTCCGTCGGAGTGGGTACACCGACACCGAGAGCGACCGTGCCGAGGGCGATCGCCACCAGCCAGATGACCGGGAGCACACCGCCGAGTGGCCCGCTCGTGGGGGTCTCCGAAACCACTCTCACGAGCGCCAACCCGCCGGCTGGGACGACCAGACCGTAGGCGAAACTGCTTGTAACGTGGACGATGTCGGGGGTGTCGCCCATACGTGTTGACTCGTGGTGAGCGTGATGAACGTGTCGGTCACAATAGATTTTGGTGGGAGACGAGCGATCGCCGGCAACGAACGACAGTGGCCCGAGCCCATCTCGAGGTGAAACGCACCTTTTGGATGCGCCCGGGACCGCTCGAACTCACTCACGCCGCGTCCCCCAACTGTCGGCCCATCGGTTCGTAATCGCGGGTCCAGGCGTTCCGATGCATCCAACCCGGGGCAGGCTGAAGATGGGTGTATGCCGGTGATCGGACACCCATGACCGTCCACGAGTTGACCCGTGAGCTCGTCGAAATCCCGAGTCACGAGGACGAAACTGCCGCTGGCGACTGCCTCGAGGCGTGGCTCCGGCGTGAGACCGATGCCGACGTCTACCGTGACGGGGTTGGCAACGTCTTCGCGCGACGGACGGCGGATGCGTCTGGCACTCCGGTGTACGACACCCCTGGGGGCGAGACAGCGGGCACTGCTGGGGACGTCCCGCCTGTGCCTTCGGGACACTCGCTCGCGCTGGTTGGCCACCACGATGTCGTGCCGCCAGCGCCCGAACAGGCCGACGACGCGGGCGGCTACGTCGTGGATAGCCGCGAGGGTCGTCTCTACGGGCGAGGCGCGGCGGACATGAAGGGGGCCGTCGCGGCGATGGCCGTGGCCTTTCGCGACGTCACGACCGCTCCCGAGGACTTGCGGGAGGGCTCGGGTGGCCATGGCGCGGTGTCCAGCGGGGAGACAGCGGCCGATCCCCGCGAGGTCTGGTTCGTCAGCTTCGTCGGCGAGGAGGTCGGCGGCGTCGGTGCTCGCCACGCCATCGAACACGGCTTCGTCCCGAGCCACGCCGTCGTCGGCGAGGGCTCGACGAACTACTCCGGCCCCGACGTGACCGACGTCGTCGTCGCCCACCGCGGCCGTCGCGGGAGTACGATCACCGCTCGAGGCACCGCGGCCCACGCGAGCGAACCCGACGCCGGTGAGAACGCCATCTACCGGGCGGCCGACGCAATCGACGTCCTCCGGGATCTCGAGGTCCCGACCGTCGAGGTGGCTGGGGAGTCCCTCGCGGGCAGCGTGGTCGCGACGGAAATCGAGGGGGGCTCGGGAATCAACGTCATCCCCGCGTCGTGTTCGATCACGGTGGACGAACGCACCGTGCCGGGCGAACGGGCCGCACTCGAGGCCGTGACCGACCTCGAGGGGGTCGAGTGGACCGTCGATCAGGACCTGCCCCCGATGGCGTGTTCGGACGACGAGTTTGCGGCGTGGGTCCTCGAGACGGCTCGCGAGACCCAGTCACGAGATGGCACCCAGCCCGAACGCGTCACCAAACCCCACGCGACCGATGCGGGGTGGCTCGCCGAGAACGGAACGGCGTGTGTGATCTACGGCCCCTCCGAACCCGGCGAGGCCCACACGAACACGGAGAGCGTCTCGATGGCCGTCCTCGAGCGCTGTCTCGAGACGTATCGACGGCTCGGGACCGAGTGGCTGGCGAGGGGAAGGGACGACCATGGCGCTTGCTCACCGTGATGGCAACCATCGTGCTCGCCGAGGCGGTGCGCAGCGACGGGCCGTTTTCGACGACGTCGATTCACTCGAGCCGTCGATTGTCCTCCAGTTGTGGCTGCACAAGCAGCGTAAACAACCTCGGGCGCGGTGTTGACGCAAATCGAAGATTTGCGAAAGCCGAAAACCGCAGGTTTTCGGAAGGGCGGGGAACTCGCGCTGCCTTTCGTTTAGAGGCCACGACTGTGATCGTGTCGACGGTGCCGACCGACCGCATCCAGCACATCATCAGCCAGTGATCGAAAAATGGCAGCCGTCTCGGTGTCGTCGAAGACGATCGGCTCACCGGTTTCACAGCTCTCGCCGATCGCCGGGTCGAGCGGAATGCGACCGAGTAAGGGCACCTCGAACTCCTCGGCTAACTGCGTGGCACCGCTGGCGACGAACACCTCGTGGTGGTCGCCACAGCTCGGACAGGCGAACCCGCTCATGTTCTCGACGATGCCAAACACTTCAGCCTCGTGTGGGTCGAACTGTGAGATGCCCTTGCGAGCGTTATCGAGGGCGACGTCCTGGGGTGTCGTGACGACAACCGATCCAACGACCGGCATCTGCTGGAGCATCGTCAACTGGGCATCACCGGTCCCCGGTGGGAGATCGATCACGAGATAATCGACATCGCCCCAGTCGACGTCGTGCCAGAGATCGGTCAGCATTCGATCGACGACCGGGCCACGCCAGGCGATTGGATTCGAGTCGTCGACCATGAAGCCGACACTCAAAACCCGTATGCCGTGTGTTTCGACCGGTAAGATCGTATTTTCGCCTCCGGGTTGGACCATCTCGTCAGTGACACCGAGCATACGCGGAATGTTCGGGCCGTAGACGTCAGCATCGAACAGCCCAACCGCCGCCCCCCGGTCGGCAATGCCCGCGGCTAGATTCGTCGAGATGGTGCTTTTTCCAACGCCACCCTTGCCGGAGGAGACGGCGATCACGATCGGCCCCTCGGACGCGGGGGTTGTATCATCGATGTCGACCGTCACTGTCGGCTCGTAGCCTGCGTCCGCGATCACTTCGCGGACCGACTCGACGAGTTCGGTCTCGGCTGGCGAGTGAGGCGCTCCCAGAGCGAGTTCGATATGTGCGGTGTCGTCGGTAACCGTGATGTCGCCAACGAGTCCCTGTGACACGATGTTGTCTGCCAGTTCGGTTCCATCAGGCCGTGTCGTGAGTGGGGTGGGTGCCGAAACCGTGCGTAGCTCCTCGCGAAGTGTTTCAGTCATGAGCGGTTGCGTGAGCGGATGGCTGGGACGCTGATAATGATGGTGTTTCCATCTCCGTCAACTGCGTCATCGATGAACCTGCGGGTTCGTCTCGTCTGTACACAGCCGAAACACCGCGCACCCACGGATTCCCTCACTGATCGACAGCGGTTGTCGACTGTTCACCATCGCCGTCGACAGCTGCGAGCTCAAACAGCGAGGCAATTCGTTCGCATTGCTCCCCGTCTGGGTGTTCGAACGGACCGCTGTCGAGTTTGCCACTGACCGCCAACCGAACCCGTTCCGTAATCAACTCGGCCGCGATTGCGTCGGCCAGTGCTCTGATAACGACAGCCTCCTCCTCTGTCAGCGTCGACTGTGCGGCCAACGTTTGCTCTGCAGTTGCGACCTCTCGGGCAACGATCTCGTCGACGTACCGCTGTACGTGGGCCTGCAATTCGAGTGCAGACCCCTCGTCTGCTGCTGGTGCAACCGTCATCTTCGGGTTAGCTGAGTGTCGAGCCATGCGATGGTGAGCGACGCTGAACCGAGACGGCACGGACGATACGGGGGGTGTTGGTCAAAACGGTGTGATACGGCCGAAGACGACCCCCATCATCGCGGTCGAGGCGACCATGAAGATCGCCATCGCCAGCATCACGCCGAGGCCGATGCCTGCGGTTCTGAAATCCCGCGGCTCGCCGAGCAGAAAGCCGGCGACGACGGTGTAGATCGGCAACAGCAGGATTCCAAGCAGAATGGGGATCCCGATTGCGGTTGTCATTGTTCGTTCACCTCCGTTGTCGACTGTTGGCCACCTGTTGGGCCACCCATCGGCAAGATCTTTGTTGCGATCACGAACAACAGGATTGCGATCAGGATCGCCCCAATCGTGATCACCCACTCGACGAGCGTGGGGACGTAGCTGCCGACCTCGTACGGGAGCCCCGAGGGGTACATGAGCGGTTCAATGACCGTCAGCTGCTTTTTGACGAACACCCCCCAGAGCATGATGACGCTTGCGACTGCGAGCCCGGTTCCGCTGATGAGCATCCGCTCGCGGAACACCGCTAGCGCGACGACCGGAATCGCAATGGCGGCCATTGCGAGCCAGAAGTCGGCCGCAAAGTGGCCGTATAACATTGCCTCCCCGACACGCGATTCCGCAAGCGGGGCCATCGGGAAGATGCTCGGGAGGAGCTCGTTGAACAGGATCACGAGGTAGACGAACCCGAACAGTGTGAGTGCCTTTCCGAGCCCGATGAGGACGTCGGTCGGCAGCACTGTTTCCCAATCGTAGACGTAGCGCATGACACCGGCGATGAGGGCGATGACCGCAACGCCGCTCAACAGCCCGCCGGCGAGGAACGACACCCCAGCGATGCCGCCGTACCAGCCAGCCTGCGCGCCGACGACGCCAAGCAGCCAGCCGGGCACCATCCCGCCTGTGAAGGCGAGAATCAACAGCGCCAATCCGAGCCAGCGAAGCATCGAATCGAGCTTTTCGCGTTCGGCCGGGCGGTAACCGGCTGTCAGCACCGCACCGATGAGGGCGGTGTAAACCGGGAGGCTGTCGCGGTCCATCTCGCTGAAATCACGACGCAACGAGAGGATGAGCATCGTCGAGGTCATCACCAACAGCGCAGTGACGAACGTCACGTCCCACGCCAGCGGCGAGTACTGGACGG
>LKND01000022.1 GCA_001564275.1 Natrialbaceae archaeon Tc-Br11_E2g14
CCGACCTCGAGGGTCTCGAGTCGGACGTCGATCGTCTCGCGCCGGGAGAGGTCGCGGGCGATGTTGGCGTCCATCTCCCGCTGGTCGGCGACGACCTGGACGGTGTCCGTTTCGGGGTCGGTGCTGGGGACGGGCGCGGATTCCGGTTCGGTGTCTGCGTCGCCGTCAATGTCGGATTCGGGATCCGAATCGACGTCGTCGTCGGACTCGACAGCCCCACTCGAGGCGTCACTGTCGTCATCGGCGTCAGTGGCATCCGAGACGCCGGCGAAGTCCTGTAACCCCGGCTGTTCACGAACCCCCTCGCTTCCACTCGAACGCCCGCCCGCTGCTTGCGGTTTGTCGTCCCCTCGGTCCACTTTCGCTCCGGTGTCGAACGCCGCCAGCGACTGCTGGCTGTCGTCGAGTTCGGCCTCGAGGTCGCTGGCCATGCCCTTGAGTTCCCGGAGTTCGCTCTCCATCTCCTTCTCGCGGCGACGTGAGATCCAGAAGTACGCCTCGTCGCGGGTGTCCTCGGCCATGAGGACGACGACGCGACCCGCCGATTGTCGACCGGTGCGGCCCTTCCGTTGAATGGAGCGAATCGCCGTCGGGACGGGCTCGTAAAACAGAACGAGGTCGACCTCGGGGACGTCGAGTCCCTCCTCGGCCACGCTCGTCGACACCAGGACCTCGAAGGCGCCTGCTCTGAAATCGTCGAGGACGTCCTGTTGTTGGGTCTGGGTCATCCCGTCGGAGCCCTCGCGATCGCCCTGCCCCACGAACCGACGGGCGTCGAAACTCGTGTTCAGGAAGTCGGTGAGCGCCTCCGCCGTGTCCCGCGATTCCGTGAAGACGATCACGCGCTCGCCACCCTCGAGCCCCAGCGTCTCCGCGAGCAGCATCCGCGCCTTGCGGTACTTGGGGTGGAGGTCGTCGTAGGATTCGGCGCGTCGCATCGCCTCCCTGACCCGGGGGTCACTCACCAGCCGCTGGCTGGCCTTCGAGGCCCCCGACGAGCGAGCCTGGTTGCGCTGGCGCTCGAAGTACCGCCGCAGGGCCTCGACGCTCTGGGTCTCGACGAGGGTGACCGCCTGGCGGAGTTTCATCACCTCGGCGTGGACGGACATCCCCTTGAACCCCTCCGACTGGTCGTTGTTGATCAGTTGCTGTAACTCCGCCCGCATCCGGTTCAGGTCCTGCTGGGACTGGTCGGGCTGGGTCGAGCGCGCGACGCCCAGTTCCTTCAGTTTCTCGAGGCGCTCGGTGATCACCTCGTTGAGCGCGTCACGGATCTCCAGGACGTCCGCCGGGAGGTCGATGCGTTCCCACTCGACGTCCGTCTCGTGGGTGAACTCGGCGACGTCGGCGTCGTCCTCGGTCATCACCTCGACCTCCCGCAAACCCAGGTTGGCACAGACCTCGAGGATCGCCTCCTCGTCCCCGCCAGGCGAGGCGGACATCCCGGTGACGAGGGGCTGCTGGGCGTCGGCGTGGTACCGTTCGGCGATGTAGTTGTAGGCGTAGTTGCCGGTCGCCCGGTGACACTCGTCGAAGGTGATGTGGGTGACGTCGGCCAGCGAGATGCGCGAGCCCACGAGGTCGTTCTCGATCACCTGTGGGGTCGCCATGACGACCGTCGCCTCTTGCCAGAGGGCCGCTCGATCGTCCGGACTCACGTCGCCGGTGAAGACGACGATCTCCTCGTCCGGAATCCGGAGCGCCTCCCGGTAGAAGTCGGCGTGTTGCTGGACGAGTGGTTTCGTGGGCGCGAGCATCAACGATTTCCCACCGATCTCCTCGAGCCGTCGCGCGGTCACCAGCAGGCTGACGGTCGTCTTCCCCAGTCCCGTGGGGAGACAGACCAGCGTGTGGTCGTTCGCCGCCGTCCCCGCGAGTTTCAGCTGATAGAGCCGTCGCTCGAGGAAGTCCGACTCGAGCAGCGGGTGTTCGATCGACGGGGACGTCTCGTCCGTCGCGGCCATTGTCAGGGCTTCGGCGTGCGATCGGTTAAGCGTTGGTGAATCGAGGTGAAAGTGAAGCCGGGGCCAAGCGCCCCCGAACAGGCACGTGTTCCGGCGGAGTGGTCCCGAAGAGGTGTAGGGGTTGCGTGTCCATGCGCAGGCACGTGCTCTCGCCAGAAGAGGCCGCGAACAGGCGCGTGCTTCGATCGAGAGCCCCCGCCGTTTTGTCTATCGGTCCCCAACGGGATACATGAAAGCGCTCACCGCCTTTCGCTCGAGACTGCCACCCCGAAGCGCCCTGCTCGAGGCGGGGGCGGTCGTCCTCACGATCAACGTCGTCGGGGCCGTGCCCGCAGTCGTCGCCGGCCCCGACAGCGCCTGGTTTCGCGGCCTCGAACAACCCTGGTTCTACCCGCCCGAAATCGCTTTCCCGATCGTCTGGACGCTGCTCTTTACCCTCATGGGCATCGCACTCTGGCTCGTCTGGCGGACACCGAAGGTAGGTCGCTCACGAACCGTGGCCCTCGGGCTGTTCGTCGCCCAGATGGGGTTCAACGTCGCCTGGACGCCCGCCTTCTTCGGCCTCGAGAACTTGCTGGCCGGCCTCGCCGTGATCGTCGTGCTCTGGGTGCTGATCGTCGCCACCATCGCCGCGTTCGAGCGGGTCGACAGACGGGCGGCCCTCCTGCTCGTTCCCTATCTGTGCTGGGTGTCGTTCGCGACCGTGTTGAACTATCGACTGTGGCAACTCAACGCCTGATCGGCGACGGAGCCGTCTCTTCACTGGCTACTGTATTCGTCCACGGACTCGAGATCCAGGTCGGCCGGCCGATCCTCGGCCGCCGAAACGCGGACCCGGTCGGTGGCATAGGCGAGGGCATCGTCGAAGGCATCTGGGCCATCGTACTGGGCCTCGAAAAGCGTCATGAACCGGCGAGCGAGTTCGTCACAGCGTTCGAATCGGAGGACGTACCGGATGGTCGCTGACTCGGCGAACTCGAGCCCCGGAAAGGCCGTGGTGGTGATCGCGTACCCGGGTCGGTCCTCGCCGTCGATCGAGGCCGGGGCGACACGAACCCGCAGGTCACCGGATTCGTGGCGGTAGGCCACGTACTCCATCTCCCGTGAGCGGTCAGCCGGCGTGTATCGACTGCGGCGCTCGACCGACCACCCCTCCGGGGCCTCGACAACGTCGGCATCGATCTCGTCTCCGACCATTGGGAGTTCATTGACCAGGGAGCGTTACGCGCGTATCGGCTCGAGCAATATTTCCGGACGAGCGGTCGCTTATTCGGCTATCGTCCGGTTTTCGGCCCACTGGTGGGTCGATTCGTGGACGAACAGTGACACAGTGCGGGGACGACCGACCGAAAGCCCGAGCGTTATCCCAATCGACCGCATACGCGAGGGCATGACCGGCGAGGACCACGCCGATCCGAACCACTCGGGCCGAAGGACCCAACGGCGGATCCGCCAGGCGAACGTCACGGACGCGCTCGTGGTGCGCCGACTCGTCGACGGCGCGATGCTCGAGATCGCCGACCTCGAGGCCCGCATCGATGCCGGTGACGTCCTCGTCTCGACCGCTCCGCGTCCGACCGAACCCGGTCGGCGACCCGTGGGAGTGATCGTCCTGGAGACCTCGCCGAGCCACGTAACCGGCGAAGCCGAGGGCGTTCCCGAGTCCCCGGGCGCACACGTCGCAGCCATTACCGTCCAGCGTCGCCGCCGCGGACAGGGCATCGGTCGCGACCTGATCGAGGCCGCCCTCGATCGCGAGGGGCGACTCACCGCCAACTTCGACGCATCGGTCCGCCCGTTTTACGAGGCGCTCGCCTTCGAGATCGAGCCCCTCACTGACGGGCGCTTCCGGGGAGCCCGCACGCGTGAGGAGCCGTCGTGAGCGCGACCCAGCGGGGCCCGCAGCGCTCGAGACTTGGGTGGCGGTTTTATGCCGTCGTTCGTGGTAGGAGGCCCCCGCGATGAATCTTCAACGACTCCTCACCGGTGATCCGGGTCGCAGTGCCTGGCTGTACCTCGGCATTGGCGGCCTCTCGCTCGTGAAAGCACTCGCCGTTCGCAAGGATCGAACGCGATTCCGTCGCGAACTGCTCGATGCCGGGCTCTTTCTCGCCGTTGGGCTCGCACTCCGGAAGTACAGCACGGTCAAAAGTGAGAAGCGGGAGGAAATACGTGAGACGGCACCCGACTGGCTGTTCGAGGCCCTCGACGACGACACGCAAACGAAACTCGCCAGCGCCGCGATGGAGCGCTTCGGCCGCAGCGACCCCGAACCGGAGCCCGAGCCCTCGATCCGAGCGCGGGCGAGGGGCGTCCTCGCCGACTGAGAGGGATCATCGGTTCGACGCGAAGAACAGAGAGACAGTGCCGAAAGCGAGGGTTCGAACCCCCCAGTCGGCGACGACAATCCCTACGCGAGTGGGTGCGGTCGAATCGACCACCGGAGGGTCAACCCGACACCGGCTCGAGTTCCGCCGTGAAGTGACGCAGTTCCGCCACCTCGGGTTCGGTCCTGATCTCGAGCCCCGTCACCTCGTCGGCGCGCTCTAAGGCGGCGGCGGCCGTGTCGGCAACGTGTTCGAAGTGCTCGCGGTGGTAGGTGCGCCGCGGAATCGCCAACCGCACGAGTTCCGGGCGGTCGGTCCCCGGGAAGGCGAAACTCCCGAGTTCGACCCCGCGGACGCCACCCTCCCGGTAAAGTTCACAGACGAGCACCTGTCCCGGGAACGCACTGGAAGCGAGGTGGGGGAAACAGGCTTCGGCATCCAGGTAGACCGCGTGGCCGCCTGTCGGCGTGTAGACCGGGACGTTCCGCGCCTCGAGGAGCGAGGCGAGCGTTCGGACCTGCGCGATTCGGTCCTCGACGTAGCCGGGTTCGACGGCCTCGCGCAGGCCCACCGCGAGGGCCTCCATGTCCCGTCCGGCCATCCCGCCGTACGTCGGAAAGCCCTCGTAGAGGATCGCCCGCTGCCGGCACCGATCGGCTAACTCGGGGTCGTCGGTGGCGACGAAGCCGCCGACGTTCGAGAGGCCGTCCTTCTTGCCGCTCATGACAATGGCGTCGGCCAGCTCGAGTTGTTCGCGGGCGACCTCGGCGACGGTCGACCCACCGTATCCGGATTCGCGCTCGGTCACGAAGTGGGCGTTCTCGGCGAAGCGGCAGGCGTCGATGACGAAGGTGGCGTCGATCTCGGCGGCGAATTCGGCGACGGCCCGGGTGTTTTCGACGCTGACCGGCTGGCCCGCCGCCGAGTTGTTGGTGATCGTCTGGATCACGACGGGGATGCGGTCCTCGCCGACCGCCGAAACGACCTCGCGGCCCCGCTCGAGCGAGAAGTCGCCTTTGAAATCGCCCTGTGCCCGCGGGTCTGGGGCCCCTGGGATCTGGCAGTCGACCGGGTCTGCCCCCTGGTTGGCGACGTGGGCCCGCGTCGTGTCGAAGTGGGTGTTGTTGAGGGCGACGTCGTCCGCCTCGAGCAGGGTGCCGTAGAGCACGTTCTCGGCGCCGCGGCCCTGATGGGCGGGGATCACGTGGGGGAATCCCATCACGTCAGCGACAGCCGATTCGAGACGGTCGAAACTCGTGGCCCCGGCGTATGACTCATCGCCCCGGATCAGGGCGGCCCACTGGTCCTGGCTCATCGTGCCGGTGCCGCTGTCGGTGAGGAGGTCGACGAAGACGTCCTCGGCGTCGAGATTGAAGACGTTGTAGCCGGCGTCCTCGATGGCGCGCTCGCGGTCCTCACGGGGCGGGAGGTGGATGCGCTCGACCATCTTCGCCTTGTAGGTGACCATGCTGGCATTCGTCTCCGTCGCGTGTTCAATGATGGTGCGGGTTTCTGGCCGTCACTCGACCGGTTCGTACATCGGTGGACGAAGACCGTGATCGATGTGTGGGCGGGGGACACTCGGTGACGAATATAGCGAGCGGGATATTCACCCCGAGACCGCGAGTCCAGAGCGTGCGCTTTTCATACTCGAGGTGCGGACTAGTGAGCATGCGAACGAAAGGGACGGTCACGCTGGCGACGCGAGGGTCCGACCTCGCCCGCCAGCAGGCGAAGCTCGTGGGCGAAGCCCTCGAGAATCGCCGCCTTGAGGCACAGTTAGAGACCGTCGACACCACGGGCGACCAGCTCCGCGACGAGCTGATCCACCGACTCGGAACGACCGGCGCGTTCGTCCGCGAACTCGACGAGCGCGTCCTCGATGGGAGCGTCGACGGAGCCGTCCACTCGATGAAGGACATGCCGACCGAACAGCCCGACGACCTCGTGACGGCGGCCGTCCCCGAGCGCGCCCAGCCCGGCGACGTGCTCGTGACGCCCGACGGCACGAGCCTCGAGGATCTGTCCGAGGGGGCCGTCGTCGGCACCGCGAGCCTGCGCCGGCGCGCGCAGGTCCTCGCCAGGCGACCGGACCTGACAGTCGAACCGATCCGAGGTAACGTCGACACGCGGGTCGAGAAGGTCCTCGCCCCCGCGCTGGTCGCCGAACTCGAGGATCGACGGGCGGCCGACGCCGAACGTCGCGGTGACGCGAGCGAGCCGGACAAGCCGACGGACGACGACAACGACGCGGTGGCTGCGGGCGAGGACGCGCCGTCAGACGACTCCGGGAACGACCACCGCACCGTCGACGACTGGCACGCGAATCTCTCGGGCCTCGAGACCCGCGCCCTCGACCGCGGACGGCAGCCAGCGGACGACGCTGTGGCGTACGACGCCCTCGTCATGGCCGAGGCGGGCATCCGCCGGGCCGGCCTGGACGAGTATGTCGAGTGCGAACGGCTCCCCCTCACCGAGTTCGTGCCGGCACCAGGACAGGGTGCGCTGGCGGTGACCGCCGCCGACGGCGAGACGGCTCGCCAGCTACACGAGGTACTCGATCATCCACGCAGCCGCGTGGAGACGACGGTCGAACGGACCATTCTCGCGGAGCTGGGTGGGGGCTGTATCGCACCGATCGGGATCTACGCCGTCGTCCAGGGCGAGTACGTTCACGTCCGCGTGCAGGTGTTCGACCGAGATGGCGAGACGTCGGTGACCGGAACGCGTGACGTCCCGATCGAGCGCCACGCCAGCGAAGCTCGCGAGTTTGCCCGGACCCTCGCCGACCGAGGGGCCGCGGAGCTGATCGCCGAGGCCCGACGAGCGGACGCAGGGGTGGAAGCCGACGGGCAGGAGACGGCAGACGAGCAACCAGCTGCCCGAGACACGGAAGACGAGACGGAGGACACCGATGCGTAACGAGGGACCCGACACTCGGACCACTGGGACCGTCTACCTGATCGGCAGCGGTCCGGGCGATCCCGAGCTCATGACCGTCAAGGCCACCCGCCTGCTCGAGGACTGTGACGTCGTCCTCCACGACAAACTTCCCGGACCGAAAATCCTCGAGTCCCTGCCCGAGGACGCCGAAGACGTGGGCAAGCGTGCCGGTGGCGAGCGAACCTCCCAGGCCGAGACCAACGACCGACTCGTGACCCTCGCTCGCGAGGGCAAGGACGTCGCCAGGCTCAAGGGCGGCGACCCGTTCGTCTTCGGCCGCGGTGGGGAGGAAGCCGAGCACCTGGCCGACCACGGGATCCCCTTCGAGGTCGTCCCTGCCGTGACGTCGGCCGTGGCGGCCCCCGCGGTGGCTGGCATTCCGGTCACCCACCGGGACCACGCCTCCTCGGTCTCGTTCGTGACGGGCCACGAGGACCCCACCAAGGACGAATCGGCCGTCGACTGGGACGCCCTCGCCGCAACCGGTGGCACCATCGTGGTCCTGATGGGCGTCGGTCGACTCCCCGGATACACCCAGGCGCTGCTCGAGGCCGGCATGGCCCCCGAGACGCCCGTGGCCCTGATCGAGCGGGGCACCTGGCCCGGCCAGCAGGTGGCGGCGGGAACCCTCGAGACCATCGTCGAGGCTCGCGACGAGGCCGATATCTCCCCGCCTGCGGTGACCGTGATCGGCGACGTCGCGGCCTCGAGAGCGCACGTCCTCGAGTTCCTGCAGAACGCCTACGAGGGCGAGGGCGATATCGACATGGAGGGCTGAATCGTGCGGGATCTGTCCGTCGCGGTGTTCCGACCGGACGACGACCGACTCCTCGAGGCTGTCGACCTGATCGATTCCCTCGGGGCGACGGCGGTGGCGGACCCAATGCTCGCCATCGAGGCAACCGGCGCGGTTCCGCGTGAGGACGCCGAGTTCGTGGTGTTGACGAGCAAGACCGGGGCGGAGCTCGTCGCAAACGCCGGCTGGGAGCCCGGGGGGGCGACCGTCTGTGCCATCGGGCCGAAAACCGCCGAGGCGCTCCGCGAGGTCGGCTACGCGGTCGACGTCGTCCCCGAAACCTACACCTCGAGTGGGCTGGTCGCCGAACTCGAGGGCGAAGTCGAGGGGGCCCGCGTCGAGGTCGCCCGGAGCGATCACGGCTCTCCCGTGTTGCTCGAGGGGCTCGAGGCCGCGGGCGCCTACATCCACGAAACCGTCTGCTACCGACTCGTGCGACCGCCCGAAAGCGGTGTGTCGGTGAGACGAGCGGTCGACGGGGAACTGGACGCCGCCTGCTTCACCTCCTCGCTCACCGTTGCCCACTGGCTCGAGGCCGCCACGGAATTGGGCATCCGCGAGGCGGCGGTGGACGGCCTCGCCGCGGCCACCGTTGGCGTCATCGGGGAACCGACGGCCGAAACCGCTCGCGAGGCGGGCCTCGAGGTGGATCTGGTCGCGAGCGAGGCCACCTTCGAGACCCTGGCCTGTGAGACGGTGGAGGCGGCGGCTCCGACGTACCACGAGTAGTCGCGAGCATTACCCCGGTCGACGCGGCGGGCAGCCGAATTGCCGGCGGTGACTGAGCTGGAGAGCCACTCCAACACCCATGCCGAGGCGCAGGTTTATACTGCAAGCCGACCCAACCACCGACAGCATGGCAGGCCCGATTCCAGCCCTCGAGGAACGCGCAACCGCCTGTGCAGCGTTTCTTCACGATCAAGGTAGCGTCCTCCTCGCGTCCCACATCGACGCTGACGGGCTCACGAGCGCCGCCATCGCGGCCTGCGCGCTCGAGCGCGCAGGCATCGAATTCGAGACGGTTTTCGAGAAACAGCTCGACGAGGCCGCCATCGCGGCCATCGCCGACACCGAGTACGACACCGTCCTGTTCACCGACTTCGGCAGTGGTCAGCTGGACGTCATCGCCGCCCACGAGGACGCAGGCGAGTTCACGCCCGTGATCGCCGACCACCACCAGCCGGCCGACCGCGACACGACCTACCATCTGAACCCCCTGCTGTTCGGGATCAACGGGGCCTCGGAACTCTCCGGAGCCGGCGCGAGTTACGTGCTCGCGCGGGCACTCGCCGAAACCGGTGACGGCATCGTCGACGCCGGCGACGAGCCAGGCCACGAGCACGCGACCCCCGACGGCGGGACGACGACCGACCCCGAGTCGCCGGGAAGCCACTCCCCTCGGCTCGGGACAGCCACAGCCACGGCACCCTTGAGCCGACCCACCGGCAACTCCCCGCGGGCGGACAACCGCGACCTCGCCGCCCTCGCCGTCGTCGGGGCCGTCGGCGACATGCAGGCCTCCGGCGGCGAACTCCACGGCGCGAACGAGGCGATCGTGACCGAGGGCGTCGAGGCCGGCGTCCTCGAGACCGCCACCGACCTCGCGCTCTACGGGAAACAGACTCGTCCGCTGCCCAAACTGCTCGAGTACGCAAGCGACGTGCAGATTCCGGGCATCTCGAACGACGCCAACGGCTCGCTGCGATTTCTCGACGACCTCGACCTCGAGTTGCGTCGCGACGGGGAGTGGCGCCCCTGGGCCGACCTCACCGGGGAGGAAAAACAGGTCGTCGCGAGTGCCCTCGTCCAGCGGGCCGTCACGAGCGGCGTCCCCCCGCACAAGATCGACGACCTGGTAGGGACGAGTTACGTCCTCGCGACGGAGGCGGTTGGCACCGAACTCCGGGATGCGAGCGAGTTCTCGACGCTCCTGAACGCCACCGCCCGCTACGAACGCGCCGACGTCGGCCTGGCGGTCTGCCTCGGGAACCGGGCCGGCGCACTCGAGCGGGCCCGCCAACTGCTCCGGGAGCATCGCCGCAATCTCTCGAGCGGTATCGATCTGGTCACCGAGGAGGGAGTGACGAGCGAGGCCCACGTCCAGTGGTTCCACGCGGGTGACCGCATCCGAGAAACCATCGTCGGCATCGTCGCCGGGATGGCGCTGGGCAACGCCGGCATCTCCCGCTCGAAGCCGATCATCGCCTTTGCGAACAAGGACGAAGAGGCGGTGAAAGCCTCCGCCAGGGGAACCCACAGCCTCGTCCGACAGGGGCTGGATCTCTCCGCGGTGATGGGGGAGGCCGCCCGCGCCGTCGACGGGGACGGCGGGGGCCACGACGTCGCCGCGGGGGCCACGGTTCCGGCGGGTCGCGAGGCTGCCTTTCTCGAGTTCGCCGACGAACTGGTCGGCGAGCAATTGTCCTGACCCGAGCGTGCCCGACGGCGGGCGCGGTCACCGGCTGCGCACGAACGCGTGCTGGTACGGGAACTCGGAGGACGATCCGGTCACGTCGACTGTGGGCGGCCGCCGCCGAATCGAGGGCCAGGACGTGTACGGCTACGCGGTGCGCAACCGAGAGCCGTCGAGTGCGACCAGCATGGCGGTCGCCCGGTTGGTGACGCTGTATTTGCGCCACTTCCCGTCCTTTCGCCGGTCGACGAGCCCGGCGTCCGTGAGCTGGGTGAGGGCGTGGCTGATCGCACTATCGCTCACCGGCAGCAGTGGCGCGAACTCACAGACACACAGCTCCTCATCGGCTGTGTGGAGGATGCGAATGATCTTGTATCGGGTTTCGTTGGCCAGCGCCGACAGGACGTCGACATCCGATTCGAGGTCGGGTCCGCCAACGGCCGCTTCCAACTCCTCGAGTTCCTCGAGTCGCTCCCTGAGTGTCTCGTTCGTGCAACTCCCAAGTTCGTCGCTGAGATACCGCTCGAGCCGATCGCTCGCTGACATAAGGATGCTTGATCGACACATAAATTAACTCTTTTGCAGCGAGCCGCCACTCACCCCGCACCCACCACAGCAGAACAATTTAGTGTTTGTTAATCCTATAGTGGACATGGCTATCCGCACAGTACAGCGAAAGACGAGCCGGCCAGCGAGGCGACCGGCGACACAAATACCGGCATGCCCATCGACGACGGGCGAGCCCGACGCGATGGAGTGGATCTAATGTCGTACACGCGAATCAACTACACCGACATCGAACCGGTCTCAGGCGCGATGCACAATTTGAGTGAGCCCCTCGATAGCAAGGAGGTCGGTGTCACGATCGCCCGCTGTGAACCCGGCTGGCGGAACCGCCCACACAACCACGCCGATAACGACCACGAGGAGATCTACATCCTCATCGACGGCCACGCAACGGTCCTCGTGGATGACGAACCTGTCGAGATGGAAGGCGGCGATGCGATCCGAATTTCGCCGGAGTCGACCCGCCAGATCAGAAACGGGGAGTCAGAAAGCGCGTTCGTGCTGGTCAGCGCGCCCGCATCCCGATGTCTCACCACCACTGGAATGGGCGAAGACGGGGACTCGTGGGCCGCAGACGGCTTTGTCGGCTGAACCGGACAGTCGAGAGTCGGTTTAGCGATACTCGAAACGTTTAGGTTTACAGTTCACGTTTTGCTCAACTGAGTTCGAGACGAGACGGCTTCGAATCGCGGTAGACGACTTCACTCAGTCGAGATTTGTTTGACCAACGATCGAACAAATCATGATCCAAATCCAACTCTACGAAGAAGCGATGTGTTGTTCCACGGGCGTCTGTGGACCCGATCCGGACGACGAACTCGTCCAGCTGAGCGCTGCACTCGACCAACTCGCGGACGAATTCGAAACGGTCGATATTTCAGCGCAAACATCCAGCACAACATCGACCAGTTCCTCGACACCCAGGCGATCTACGACCTCGTACAAGAAAACGGTCCGGAGGTCCTCCCCATCACCGTCGTTGACGGCGCGATTGTCGCCACGGAAGTGTAGCTTTCCTACGACGAACTGGCAGCCGAAATCCGTGCCCGACAACCCGAGCCACAGGAGGTCTAGGGAATGGCAACAACCCAACCGACGACGGACGCCCGAGCAATCGTGGAACCAAGCGGCGAGGAAACCCAGTTCCTCTTTTTCAGTGGCAAAGGCGGCGTCGGCAAGAGCACCATTGCCGCGACCTCGGCCACCAAACTCGCCGAGGCGGGCTACGAGACGCTCGTCGTCACGACGGATCCAGCAGCACACGTCGAGGACATCTTTGGCGAGCCCGTCGGCCACGAGCCGACCTCGGTGAGTCAGACCAACCTCCATGCGGCCCGCATCGACCAGGAGAAGGCACTCGAGGAGTACCGCGAACAGGTCCTCGACCACGTCACCGAGATGTACGATGCAAGGGAGGACACGAAGATCGACGTCGAGGCCGCCATCGCCAACGTCGAAGAGGAACTCGAATCCCCCTGTGCAGAGGAGATGGCCGCCCTCGAAAAGTTCGTGAGCTACTTCGAGGCGGATGGCTACGACATCGTCGTCTTCGACACCGCCCCGACGGGCCACACGCTCCGACTCCTCGAACTCCCATCCGACTGGAAGGGGTTCATGGACCTCGGCTCGCTGACGAAGGGGGCCACACCCCCAAACGGCGGGAAGTACGACATGGTCATCGAGACGATGCAGAACCCAGAGAAAAGCTCCTTCGCCTTCGTCATGTATCCCGAGTACACCCCCATGATGGAGGCCCACCGGGCTGCCGAGGACCTCAAGGACCAGGTCGGCATCGAGACCGCCTTCGTCGTCGCCAACTACCTGTTGCCCGAGGAGTACGGCGACAACGCCTTCTTCGCCAACCGGCGCGCCCAACAGCAGCAGTATCTCGGCGACATCAAGGATCGCTTCGAGACACCGATGATGCTCGCGCCGCTTCGTCGGGACGAGCCGATCGGGCTCGACGAACTCAGCGCGTTCGCTGAGGCAGTGAGTGGGCTGGACGCCCCCGACCAGCAGGTTCCGGAGGTGCGACCGCGATGAGCGACGCCCAGCCCACCCAGAAGATCGAGGAGGGCGTCGCACAGTCGCTCCAGGCGTTCGTTGACGCCATCGAGGACAGCGAGACTTAGCGGGAGTTCGTGGCCGCAAACGAACAGCTCGAAGCCGATCCCGAGGCCACGGCGTTACTCGAGGAGTACCGACAGATCCAGCTCGCGTTCGATCAGTCGCTGCTGGCCGAGTTACGAAAAATTCGAGGCGGAAGCCTCGCTTCAGGGGCATGACGAGAGCGGAGCTCTCGCTGTCGTTCGAAAGCCGTACGTCTTTCGTGATGACGAGGCGCGGAGCGCCTCGAACCACAACCGAAAAGCTTCGCTTTTCGAGGACGGGGATGAAGCCGACCAACAGTATTCAACCGTTAACGATGGCGTGAAGTACCCCGCGCACGGTGGCGCGGGGCGTCCGTGTTTAATCTTGCACTGCTGAGGCAACGGACTTTACTTCCTCTCGCACTCGACTCTCGCCTTGTGCCGACGTTCCGTTGCCGGTAACACCCGAACACAAATCGTGTCCGTGAGAGTCGGGGCCTCCACCAGCCCCCGATGCCGCCCGTCTCACCTTCCGAACTCGTGGAACCACGCAATTGGTATAGCGGCATGCGCTATACATCAGGCATCCCTGTGAGCAGTCGACCCCGGTAACAAGACTCGAGTGTCGACCCCTCGAGCGACTCATCGCGGTGGACCCCCTCCACGAGCCGCCGTGGCGCCAGTCCGCGAACCCTCCCCCACTCGACCCCAGATCCCGTTGGCCCGAGCGCAGGGCTCGCGTGTGCGTGCTCTGGATGCTGCCAACGTTTGCACAACTGCCCAGCAGAGCAATGGAGCGGGACTGAATCACTCCGTCATCGAGTACCCAGATGGCAAGGACGGGTGCTGGGACCAGTTAGGACCGCTCCGAGCGTCGACGGGCTGGGGGTGTCCCGCCGCTGGGACGGACACTCCCTCGAGCCCCCAACCCGACGTGGCGATACGGAATCACACCCGCGTCCCAACCGATGACCCACCCACGGCCAACGGCGCAGTGTGGAGTGATGTCCATCGTCCCCCTTCCTCCGTTCGCCGCCCCACCCTCCCCAGTCACCGACTGCACACGTGGGATTCGTAGCCGGCTCGAGCGAAGCCGAAGGCTGAGCCAGCGAAGGCACCCAGTACACGGAGACCGCGCTCGACCCTATTATAAATTGTATAGCGGTATACAGAATGTGTCCACCGACCCCAACCCGTCCACGGCGCGCCACACCGGCGCCGGCAGCCACATGCATGCAGCCCAGGAGTATATAGTCATATATAGCAAGATATAGATGTGGTCGGCAACCTCTATCCGACACGAGAGACGCGGAGTAGCCGTCCCCTCACCGCGAGCCGAACCATGAGAGAGCCAGCCGATCCAATTGCGACGACCGGTCGACTCGGCCAGGACCAGTCCCAACCAGCCCCGGTCTGCCGATCCACTCGGGTCATCGAGCAAAACCGCCCCGAGCAGTACCCACCACGCCACAAGCGGGATCAGGACGAATCCAGGCCGATCCAGGAGGTGGGCTCGTGATCGAGTTCGAGCCGGCCGCCCACCTCGAGGAGGAGGTCGTCAAACTCGTCATCGCCACCCTCCTCGGGATGTTCCTCGGCCTCGAACGCGAGTGGTCCCAGAAGTCGGCGGGAATCCGGACGTTCGCGCTGATTAGCCTACTCGCTGCAGTGTTCACCATCCTCGAGGAGCCGGGGCTCTTGCTGGTCGGTGGCGTGTTGATTATCGCCCACGCGGTCTTGCTCGCGGTCCAGAGCTTCATCGAAGCGGAGATCGAGGGGCTGTCCCTGACGACGTCGGTATCGATGCTGGTCGCCTACAGCATCGGCGCGCTGGTTGCCAACGGCTTCTTCCTCGAATCGGTGACCGTCGCCGTTCTCTCCTCGCTTTTGCTCGTGTTGAAGCGCGAACTCCACGAGTTCGCCTGGGGGCTCTCCCGCGAGGAAATGCGCAGCGCCGTCGAGTTCGTCATCCTCGCGTTCGTCATCTTCCCCCTGTTGCCCGAAGGGACGATCGACCCGTGGGGGGCGATTCCGCCCAGACTCATCTGGTCGCTGGTGATCGCCATCAGCGCCATCGGCTTCGTGAACTACGTGCTCGTGAAGCAGTACCAGGGCCGGGGCATCGCCGTCACCGGGTTCTTCGGCGGCCTCGTCAACTCCACGGCCGTCGTCGCAGAGATGGGCAAGCGGGCCACGACCCAGCAGGGGATGCTCGGCCTCGCAATCGGGGCAATCCTGCTCGCGAACGCCGCGATGGCCTTCAGAAATGCCGTCCTGGTCATCGTTTTCGTGCCCGAAGCCGCCCTCGTGATCGGTGCGCCACTCGGGGCGATCACGGTGGCGGGCATCGCTGCCGCCGTCTGGCGAAGCGACTGGCGCACGAACTTCGAGGCCGACCTGACCTCGCCGTTCAGCCTGCGAAACGCCCTGACCTTCGGTGGGCTGTTCCTGATCGTGCTCGTCGTGTCCGTCGGAGCCGAACAGACCTTCGGGACGACCGGCTTTCTCGCGACGGCGTTCTTCGCGGGGCTGGTCTCGAGCGGGTCGGCCACCACGACGGCCGTCACCCTGGCGAGTACGGACCAGATCACGACCGAGACCGCAGTGGCGGGGGTCATCGCCGGCACCGCAGCGAGCATCCTCGTGAAGACCCTGTTCGCGGCGGCGATCTCCCGGGAACTCGTTCGGCCCGTGTTGCTCTGGAATCTTGCGCTGATCGCCGTCGGCGCAAGCGTTGGTGCGGTCGTCTTACTTCGGTGACATCCTCCGCGCCGTGAACGGCGCGGCTTCCCGGCATGGGAATACCAGCTAAGTTTCGCTGTTGCTGGCAGAGGGTTCCGACCCGTGGAAAGTCGAGAGAGTCATCTGCGAGGGTTCCTCGCTCGTCTCTCGGTGGGTCGTGGCGCTGTCACAGGCGCTCCCATCCCGTGAGATGTCATCGTCCGCCGGTTTCAGCGGCAGGCTCTCACCCCACGGGTCATGGCGGCCAGCGATGTTGACCGCCGCGTTGATGTCTGCGTGGTACTCCGATACCCAACACTCGTCGTTCTGGCACCGGAACACGTCACCGTTCCGGTGCCCGACGTGATCGCACTCGTGACACGTCTGACTCGTGTACTCTGGTCGGACGTATTCGACCGGAAGCCCTGTCTCTCGTGCCTTGTCATCGATGCGCTGTTGAAGCCGAGCGAACGCCCATGCGTGGAGCCGTCGGTTCATCCACTCACCGTAATCGAGGTCTTCACGGATGTCCGAAAGATCTTCCAGCACAAGCACTGGCTTCTCGAATCGACAAGCATACTCGACAGCACGTCGAGACGCCTTCTCGATGATGTCTGTGAGTGCGTTCTGGTAGTGATCGAATCGCTCGTCTATCCGCCACTGTGAGGCGTCACGCTCTTGCAGTCGCTTGAGCGTCGTGAACATCCCTTTGCGAAGGTGACGAGCGCGACCACCATTGATGAGCAGTGGGTCACTCGGAGTGCCCTGCTCGCAGGCACAGCCCGCGAGCAGGTGTGCTTCGCCAATGTCGAAGCCGACTGGTGTTACATCGTCGTCTGTCGGTTCGTAGTCCGGTTGTTCGACCGGAAACTCGACGGTGACGTGGAGTGTCCACGACGTGCGGTGGCGTTGCAGTCGGAGTTGTCCCGCCGAAGCGTCACCGTGTACGAGGTCGTGCCACAGACCGTCTTGTTCGGGGTTGATACGAAGCGGTATCCAGAAATTCGTCCCGCGACCGGGTTGCGGTGCCCACCATGTAAACTCGTAGTCACGCGCCGCCGAGTGGTCAAACTCGGCGGCTTGGTTGGTGAGCCGAACCGGGTGGTCGTCGTCCAACTCCTGTGCGTTGTAGATGTCGTGAAGTTGTGGAACGTAGTTGCACAAAGCCGCTTTCGCCTGATACGGGAGGTCGTAGGGCGTCACTACGTCGCTGGTTGCGCTCATCGTGTCACACCCGGCTTCGAACGCTTCGTGAAGCCCCTCACGGTAGGTTTCGAGCAGGTCACACAGTTTCTGCTCTTTGTGTGCTGTCGGCGGGGCGAGCGTGGCTTCCAGCGTTTTCGTGGCTGTTGCGGTCATGCTACTGGTCGTCCACGTAGTCCATCAGCACGTCAATACTCACTTGGCCGGTCGTGGCGAGGAAGTACCCCGGTTGCCAGAACGCATCTTCGAGCGTTTGTGTTACTTCGGGATACTCCGACCGAATCCGGCGGGACGTGACGCCTTTGAGCGAGTTGATGAACTTCGTGAGGTCTGTGGTTGGTTTGGTCCGAAACAGGATGTGAACGTGGTCAGTTCCGCCATCCACGTTCTTGATGTCGGCCTCGAAGTCATCTGCAATGTTGTGGGCGATTTCAGCGACACGCTCCAGCCGCTCATCCGTGAGAATATCAGCACGGTACTTCGTGACGGTCACGAAGTGATACTGAAGCGCGTAAACTGTGTGCGACCCGGTTTGCAGATGATATTCCATTTGGCCTTACCAGATACGAGACACCCAAGTCAAATAACTCTTGTGACGTGAGGTATTCAGCAGGGAGAAACCGAGTCGTTTGTTGCACAGAGCTTACGCGATTCACTCCCGCCCTGTTCGCTCCTCGGTTCCGACTGAGCGTCGGAACACTCGTCACTCACGGGAAGGGCGGGATTCTCTCGCTGAATCAAGATAGCTCGGGGAGACACCCGACGAGATCGAGGTCCTCGAGCGCGGCCTGTACGCCCAGTGGATCCGAGGCATCCTCGACGCATTCGTGAATGTGATGCATGCACGCGAGCAGGCCACGGACGGCCGCCCGACGCGTCGGGACGTGATCGACGGTTTCACAGACCGGGAGTTCGCCGACCTGGAGGCGATACTTGACAGCCCAGCAGCGACCGATACCCAACCCGGGGTGGGCCTGATCGTGCCCGGTCTGTTCTCCGAGGAGTTCGAGGGCGGGTGAGCGGCGTCGGTACACCAGTCGGTCGGCGTCGACATCAGCCAGACCCCAGCCAGGTGGAAGCGATTCTGGTGGAATCGGGTGCTGATCGGCCTGCATGGTTACGGGGTGGCCGCTCGCGGATAACACCGTTGACCTTGCACCTGCAGCCACCCCATTAGGGACACCATACCGGTTCATCGTGCTGAACAGTCACGAGCGAAAGCACACCGATCGGCCGATTTTTACTCGCCGAGGCCAATCCACCACCATGACCGAGTTCGATCCCGAGCAGTTCGAGGACAAGTACGCCAACTACTTTCCCGAGTTACAGCAAGCCTACAAGAACGCGTTCACCCGGATCAACGAGCGCTACGACTCCACCCTGGTCCACGGCATCGACCAGCAGGTACTCAACGAGAGCGAACCGTTCTACGACGAAGAAACGGGATTCTGGGTCGAGCTCCCGGCGGACCCCTACGAGCGATTGACCGGCGTGGCGGTCGACCGTGACCGTTTTGAAACAGTCCTCGAGGCCCACGTCGAAGCCATCGAGGCCGAACTCGAGCGCGTGTTCGACGTCTGATACGCTTTCGGGTCGTCGCTTCCCGGTGAGTGCCCGTGTCGGATCGGCACTCACCGGTGAGAAGTAGAGGGAACCGTACGAGAGAGGCCGTCGTTTACCAAAGAGGGCTGACCGTATGGGTTGTTGTCACCATGGTATTGGCACCGGCACCTCCGATGGTTGCGTGCTGGGTCACCAACCCGAGGCGGCGACCCTCAGCGGCACCATAATCCCGTTTCGGCGGGTCTCAGGTGGGCTACAACGGAGTCACGTTGGCTATCCAGCGGGTGAGCACTCCCCGTCGCGATGACTGGCCGAACCAGCACCCCTCGAAATCACTCCCGTCGCCGAAGCGCCTCGATATCGGCCGCGTGGGCCTCGAGCAGTCGCCCGAACGCCGTCGCCTCGCGGCGTTCCTGAGCGCCCCGCCCGTCGGTATCCCGCAGCCGCGTTTTCAACACCGAGAGGGCGTCCCGTGGCCGTTCGGCGACCGTCTCGGCCACCGCCCGGGGATCCGACTCGAGCCGCGAGACGAGTCCCATCCGTCGTGCCGTCTCGGCGTCGACGACGCGACCGGTGCAGGCAAGATCGAGGGCGTTTCCCTCGCCGACGATGCGGGGCAACCGGTGGGTGCCACCCCAGGCACCGAACAGCCCGAACGTGACTCCCGGTTCACCGAACGTGGCGTCCGGGGTCGCCACCCGCAGATCACACGCCAGCGCCAACTCGAGGCCGCCACCCCGAGCTGGCCCGTCGATTCCGGCGACGGTGACCAGCGGCGTTTCCGCGAGGGCGTTGGCGACCCGCTGACCCAGGCGGGCGAACGCCTCGGCCCCCTCTCGATCGAGAGCGGCGACAACGTCGAGATCGGCGCCGGCGCAAAACGCCGACCCGGCACCCTCGAGGTAGCAGACGGTAGGGGGTGTGTGGTCGGTAGGTGGTTCCGAGCGCTCGAGATCGAATTCCCCCGCCCTATCGGCCGATGGCGCCTCGAACCGACACTCCTCGCCGACTCGAGCGCTCTCGAGCGTTCGAGCCGCGCGCCCGAGCGCCTCGAGGCCCTCCGTTGTCAGCGCGTTGCGAGCAGCCGGCCGATCGAGCCGGATCGTCACTACGTCACCGGTTCGGGTTCGTTCGATCATCAGGCACCCCCGACGAGCGGTGATTGCCCACCCCTCGATGCGAATTTCAAGTGGGTTGTCGAGCGAGTCGCGATCATGACAGGCGTCGGTGACGGCTTTCCAAAGGTCTTTGCCTACTCCGCCGTAATCACGGCATGATGTATCGGGTCGACACCTGTCGAACCGCCGCCCGGGACGCCGTCGCAGACGTCGAACCGACGGCACTCCACGACCTCATTACCGACCGGCTCGAGGCCGCGTCGATGGCCCCGGGGGTCTTCACCCTCGCCTGTGCGGCCGCCCTCGATGCGGCTCGAGTCAGCGCTCAGAACGGGCGCTCGAACGGGAGCGGTGACGGCGACGGGACGAACTCCAGAAACGGCGACGGCGACGGCATACCCACCGATCGTCGGATCGCTGACGATACTGACACCGACCCCCAGGCCGATACCGACAGGCAACCCGAGACCCAGTTCGATCTCGACGCCATCGCCCACCACGCCGCCGGCGTCCAGCTCATCTACGAGGGGCTCAGACTCACCCGCACCCTCGCCCACGAAGAGCCCTGGGCCTCCACCGCCGGCGACGGGCGCGCCGACCTCGAGATCCTGGCCGCCGATATCATGGTCGCCCGGGGGTTCTACCTCCTGGCGCGCACCGAGGCCGCCGAGAGCGCCGTCCGCACCGTCCGTCGGTTCGGTCGCGATCAGACGCTCCGTGCCGCCGAGGGGATCGATCCCGAGTCCCAGGCCACGCTCGACGACAACCTCGAGCGTGACGTCCTCGTTCTCGCGGTTCACACTGGCGCGACAGCGGTCGATGCCCACAGTCCTGCCGCGCTCCTCGGCGTCGCGAGCGACGTCGCCGACGAGGCGGCAATCGGCACCGCCGGCGGCTTTCCGCCGGTTGCGGAGTGTCTGCCCGCACTCGCTGGCGACGCCGAGGGAGTCGCGCTCGAGGCCGTGGCCGATCTTGGGGTTGACGTGGACGCGGAACTGGAACTCGAGGGCGATACCGGGGAGCGATCACCGGAACGACCACCGGCAGAGGTGTCGACCGATCGGGCGACCTCGGCTGGGGATCCCTGACTTCACAGGACCAACTGCAGCGAGTTACACGGCGGGCGCCGACACGGCTGGTGGTCAGATGTGCAATGATCAGGAGTGGTGACGGCGTATGATGGTAGCTACAGCGCGATGACAGGCGACCGAACGCATGCTGGCGAATCGAAACCCATAAAGACGGCTCCGGTCAACTGATGAATGCCTGCCTGGGTAGCTTAGCGGTAAAGCGCGTCCTTGGTAAGGACGAGAGCCCGGGTTCAAATCCCGGCCTAGGCTTCCTGTGACGAACGTCGTGACATGACCGACAGTCTCGAGACACTCGAGCGGGCAACGTAAACTGGGCCCCAGCAAGGCGACGGCAGTGACACCGGACTTGTCTGACAGCTCGACAGTGCCCACGAGGTGACACGTTGTCGAAGGGCGTGCACACGCTTTTGTCGATTGCGTCCGCGACGTGAGCTATGCGAGTATTCATTTCGGCGGACATGGAGGGGGTCACCGGTATCGCGACACCCGAAGACGTCGTCAGCGGCGAGGAGGAGTATCCTCGTGGGCGGGAGTTGCTGGTCGGCGACGTGAACGCAGCGGTCGAGGGCGCACGTGCCGGCGGTGCCGACACCGTCCTCGTCAATGACGCTCACTCGACGATGACGAACATTCCACGGGGAGAACTTCACGAGGGGGCGGGGCTAATCCGGGGCAACACCAAACCGCGATCGATGATGCAGGGGCTCGACCCGGACCACGACGTGGCGCTGTTCGTCGGCTACCACGCCATGGCCGGCACCGCCGAGGCGGTGTTGAACCACACGTTCGTCGGCCACGAACTGCTTCGACTCCGCGTGAACGGGGCCGAGGTGGGCGAGCTGGGGTGGAACGCCCGTCTCGCAGGGGCCGAAGGGGTGCCGGTCGGACTGGTCACCGGCGACGACGCGACTGTAGCCGAGGCGAGCGCGGAACTCGGGGCGTCGACGCCCACGGTCGCCGTCAAACGCGGCATCGACCGATTCAGCGCGGACTGTCGCCCGCCGGCGGTCACAAGGGAGGCGATTCGCGAGGGAGCGATGCGTGCCCTCGAGCGTGTGGCTTCGGGTGCCCTCCGGGCGATGTCCCCGACGGAGCCGACCCGGATCGAGGCCGACTGGTCGGCGACGAACCACGCTGTGGCGGCCGCATCGATGCCGGGCGTCGAGCGTGCAGGCTCGCGCACGACAGCGGTGGCGGCCACCACGTACCCAGGCGCTTTCGAGGCGAGTGTGGGGATGCTCCGCGCGGGCGTTGCCGGCAGAAACGAGTGCTACGGCTGACCGAGTACACACAGCCGACCGGTGTGTTCGCCTGAGAGCGGCCGACGATTGCACACCCACGGGATCGACCCTCGGCGGGCCTGAAGATATCGATGCCACTCAGTTGGCCCGATAAAGCGAGACGTTCGCCGGAGAACAAAAGGGTATATCGGTGCGACTGTGGGTACTGTATGAGTGACTCGAACGATTTCCCAGGAGCGCTATCTCGAGGCGAAACGGACGGTCGACGACCGATCGCTGAACCGGACTGTCATCGACGAGTTGGCACCGATACTCGCCGATTCGACTGAAATCGTCGAGATCGGTGCCGGGATCGGCACGATGGTCCAGCGCCTGCTCGAGTGGGAGTTACTCCCAGACCGGCTGACGTACACACTGGTCGACGTCGATGGAGACGCAATCGAGAGCGCACGGGAGCGTCTGCCCTCGTGGGCTGCCTCGGCGGGCTACACCGTCCAGGAGGACGGCGCGATCACCCTGCGCCGTGAGGGCCAGGCGGTCCGCATCGAGACCGCGGTGATGGACGCGACCACCCATCTTGCCACGGCGACGCCGGATCTGGTCATCGGCTCAGCGTTTCTCGACTTGCTGACGCCGGTCGAGGTCGACGAACTGTTCGCGCACCTGCCCGAGGGCTGTCACTGCTACTTCCCGATCACGTTCGATGGCGGGACGACGTTCCAGCCGGCTGTCTTCCCGGCGTTCGACGAGCACGTCGTCGATCGGTATCACGAGAACATGCACCGCCGCGAGAATCCTGGCGATCCACACGCGGGGCGGCACCTGCTCGCACGCGCGGCGAACGATCACACGCTGCTCGCCGCAGGCGCATCGGACTGGGTCGTCGCCCCCAATGACGGGGGCTACCGGGCCGACGAAGCTGACTTCCTGCATCACCTCGTCGGGACAGTGACGTCGGCGCTCGCGGAGAGCCCCATGGTCGACGACGATCGGCTGAAGAGCTGGGGGGACCACCGCCACGAACAGATCGATCGCAACGAGCTCGTCTACATCGCCCACCAGCTAGACGTGCTGCTGACCGTCTGAACACCGCTCGAGGAACGATCGGACCTCGCTCATCGTCTCCGCCCACGTCGGCTGTGCGTCGGCCGTCACGAGCGCGTTCTGGCCCAGTCGAGCCAGTCGGGCCCGGTCGTCGTCGAGGGACCGAAGGTGGGTGGCGATCTCCCGGTCATCTCCCGGCTCGACGACGAATCCGTTGTGGCCGTGCTCGACGAACTCGGTTGCGCCACCGACGGTTCCGGCGATCGGCACGACACCGTACTCCATCGCCTCGAGATAGACCATTCCGAACGCCTCGTACTGTGAGGGGACACAGCAGACGTGGCTCCGCTCGAGGATGGTCTCCAGTTCGGGTGTCTCTATCTCCCCGGTGAACGTTACCCGATCGGCAAGCCCACGTGCCGTGGCCGCTGTGACGACCGACGCCGCGTACTCGGGATCGGCATCGTGACTGCCGACGACCGTTAGTTCCCAGTCCCGCTTCGGTCCTCTTCGGGCGAACGCGCGCAGGAGCGTCTTCGGGTCCTTTCGCGGAATCAGGTTCCCGATGTACACGATCCGGAGCGGCTCCCGCTTGGCTCGCTCCCTGACGTGCGCCGGCGGTACCCCGCTGCCTTCGGTCCGGCCAGCCGGGGGCGCGACGAGGCTGGGCGTCCCGCTCGTCCGAGGCGCTCGCTCGCGTGCACGGCGTTCGGTGAACTGGCTGGTACTGATCGTGGCGTCGACCGATTCGAGAAACCGCCGCTCGAACGGGTGGACGACGGACGAAAACCGTTCGCTCGGGTCGTCAGACCGGAGGTGATGGACGAGTGCGACGGTCGTTCCCGGCGCGGACAGGCCGTGGTTCTGTCGCCACAGCGACGGATGACAGAGCCCGTCCTGCACGAGCACGTCGACGGGCCGTTCTAGCCTCGATCGGATCGACGGGGAAACGCCATCGACGAGCGCTCGCGGGTACGAACGCCACGGGAGCGAGATCACCTCGACGGTGTCGCCACACTCGCGGAGATGCGAGACGAGCTTCCGATCGTATCGAAAGCCGCCGGACGTCGCATCCAAATCGCCGTAGATCACCACCCCAACGTGCATCGCCGTATTCTCGCTCACGCTCGTGCTCAGAGCGTCCGTTCGTGGGTGACGCTCGCGACGTCGTCTTCCTGCAGTTCCACCCGCAATCGCGTCGCCGCCTCGGGTTGGAGCCGCGTCAGGAGGCTGTCACCGAAGATTCGGGCGAAGTGTTCGGCGCTCGGGTTCCGTCCCTCGAACGCCGGCAACTCGTTGAGCGTCTCGTCCCGGAACGCCGCGACTGTCGTCTCTAGGGCTTCGAGAACGGCGTCGATATCGACGAGATAGCCGTACTGGTTCAACTCAGGACCCTCGAAGGTCACTTCGACGGTGAAGTGATGGGAGTGTACCGTCCCCTCCGGCCCCGGGTCAGGAACCGTCAGCCAGTGCTGTGCGACGAACGACCGAGTAACCGAGACCGCATACATGTTTTTTTCTTTGACTGCGTGTTATTAAGTGGATCCCCTGTGTGGCTGTCGGGGCCACCGTCCGTCTGTGGCTCCGATGGGGTCGATCGACCGGGCCGAGTCGCGACGCCGTTATGTCGACCCGTCGAGTCGTCCGGAGACGACGAGCCAGTCCCGCGTGAAATTGAGGAGGAACGGCACCAGTACCAGCCAGGCGAGCAATCGAGACAGCGACGCACCCGGAACGGGCAACAGCGCGAGCCAGATGACGACCATCGCGGCCCCACCGAGTGCCCGCCGGAGATCACTCGGATCGAGTTCGTACACGTCGCTGCCGCGACGGCGGCGGTACTTGATGCCCGCGACGAAGAGGTACCGGGCGAGTCCGACGAGTACGAAGACCGCGGGGGCGACGCCGTACCGAACGGCGAGGAGGGCCCCCACGAAGACCGTAAGGGCGTCGACTTCTACGTCGAGGCGCTCGCCCCGTTTCGATTCACAATCCAGCCTGCGGGCGATCGCCCCATCGGCGGCGTCCACCGCAGCCGCGAGCGCGAACAGGACACCGGGTGCCCACGCGATCGCGCCGTCGGGTTTCGGAACCACCAGAAATCCCATGAGCAACACCAGTGCACCCCCTCTGGCGATCGTTACCCAGGTCGCAACCGTGATCCGTTCCGGGCCGACTTCGGCCAGCGCGAGTTGAAACGTCCGCCATGTCGTCGCCGACACGACGGCGAATCCCGCGAGTGTTCCGAGGAGGTACGGGTCGGTCGGACCGCTCTCCCACGCGAACGCGAGTCCGCTTCCACCGATGACGACGAGGAGTGCCGTTACTCCCGTCGCAACCACCCAGTGGTGGCGGTGTCCCGTCATCGCTGATGCTTGCTCAATCGTCATTCCGCACCCACCCCGACGAGATCGTACAGGTCAGGATGCTCGCGATACGCAGCATCAACGGCAGTCAGGCCCCCGTCCCGCACCCGGTCGCGGACGCGCTGCCACTCGCGATGGCGACGCTGGACGACCACGGGTACCGCCTCGAGGTCGAGCAACTTCGCGATAGCGAGCCGGTGTTGGCCGTAGGTCCGCCAGTAGATCGTCCCGTTGTGGCCGATATCGACGTTGATCTCGTCCGCTCGAGCCCCGAGCGTCGCCCCACAGTCGCGCAGTTCGGCTTGCTCCCGGTAGCCGTCCCGTTCGATCGACCGGTAGAGTCGTTCGATCTCCCGACACCGCCGCTCGAAGTCGTCGATCGAAGTGTACTCCCAGGCGTTGCCAAACCGCTTCAACTGGTCGACGTACGCGTCGTAGAGGGCGGTCTCCGCCCACGGGATGTCCGCGAGGAATCGCTGTTCGAGGCCTCGAGGGACTCGCCGGTCGTCGAACGGTTCCCACGCCTGCTCCCACGCGCCGCCGACGACACGCCCCCACTGCGGTCGCCCCGGCGCGGCCTCCAGCAGGCTCCGGTTGATCCGGCACGGGTCGATCTCGCGCAGGGCGAGTGGGTCGGCGTCAGTGTACCGGCGGGGCCAGAGCCGTCGCCGGAGGCGATGCCACCGTCTCAGCAACGAAAGCGGGATCCGCCGGCTCACCGGGTTCGCCACGCCACGTCGAATCGCGACGACGCTCCGCCCACGAAGCCGCCTGAACCGTGAGATCGGTTCGTGGCTCACGACTCGCGTCGATAGAGCAGCACTAACACGATGATCAGGACGACCTGTGCGACTTTGTCGGCAATCTCCGCGGTACCGAGTGCTGAGAGACTGTCGGGCTGGTTGACCACGTACCAGCCACCGATCTGTACGAGGGTGAACGGGATCCCGGCGAGGTAGACGAGCGTGCGTCGGTAATCGATCAGCACAAGCACGACAGCACCGACGAAGCCGCCCGTCGCGAGCAAAAAGAGCACGCCCATATAGTGCGGAAAGAACCCGATGCCGAGCACGAGGTGGACGAGCGCACTCACGAGGGCCATCGCGATTCCGACCCAGTGCAGCGGGGTCAGTGAACCGAGGGCGAGGACGCGGTCCGTGGAACTCATCGACTGTGTGTTTTCGTACTGTCATAAATGTGTTTGCATAGCGGCACTCGAGCGGGGTCGACGTTCTCACGTCCCCCGAGGGACGGGCGCGAGCCACGCGAAAGTGCCGTAACGGTTTGGATTGCTGCGTTGAATATCCTGCCGTGCAGTCATCGGTGGATAGCGTCATCCAGTGACGGCGCGTATCTCCGCCCCGAAGGGCGGGGGGTTTGCGCCTGCTCATCCCATAACAGACCGCATCAGTAGGTGAACACGACCTGCAGCACCGATTCGACGCGATCGTCGAGCAGTTCGTAGGCTCGCTCGGCCTCCTCGAAGGGGATTCCGTGGCTGATGAGCGCCGCCGTCTCGATCCGCTCGAGCCACTTCAGTGCCGTACCCAAGCGTCGGTCGGTATCCCACCTGCCACGGAGTTCGGGGGCGATGGTACTGACCTGACTGGAGACGAGGTCGATCCGGTTACGGTGGAACCGCCCACCGAGATCGATCGGTGCTCGTTTGGTCCCGTACCAGGAGCCGACGATAACCCGGCCATCGTAGCCGACGATCTCGATGGCGTCGTCGAGCACGGCTGGCTGTCCCGATAGCTCGACGACGGCGTCGACCTCGCTTGCATGTTCGTCGAGTCGGTCCGGATGACAGACCGCATCGGCTCCAAGCTCCGCGGCGAGCGTCCGGCGGTTCTCGATCGGGTCGACGACGACGAGTCGATCGAGCGGAAACTCGGACAGCAGTCGCGCTGTACACAGACCGACGACTCCGGCACCGAAGACGACGAGTTCCTCACCCAGGCGGGGTTCGGTGTCGAGCGTCAGGTTCGCCGCCGTCTCGACGGTCGGCAGTAACGTCGCGTGTTTGGCCGAGAGGGTCTCGGGGACCTCGATGACGTCGTCCAGGCGGGCAGTGAATCGCGTCTGGTGTGGGCTGAACGCAAAGACGCGCGTCCCGATCCGATCGCTCCCGACGTCACACCCGACAGCGACCACCGTGCCGACGGCAGCGTAGCCGTACTGCAACGGGTACGAGAAGGCACCGTCGAGGCTCGCGATCGTCTCGTCGACGGCCATTGCCGACGGCATCTCGTCACGGTAGACGAGCATCTCGGTGCCCGCACTCACCGCCGAAAATTCGGTCTCTATCAGCAGTTCCCCAGGCCCCGGATCCTCGACCGCGATCGGTCGGGTTTCGACGGTCCGTTCGCCGGTGAAGTACAGCGCTTTCGGGCTCATCGATCGATGGTCGCCTGTGGGCCGAACCGATCGATCCGCCGACCCGTTTCTCGACACTCCTCGAGCGCCAGTTTCGCCCGGTATCCGGCCTCGTGTGGGGTTTCGCCCTCGCCGACTCCCACCTGGAGCGGAATGCCAGTCGTCGCCTGTACGTGCGCTGTGGCAGCCTCGAACGCTTCCTCCTCGAGTGATGGACAGAGCGCAATGATGTTGTCGCCCCCGACAAATCGAGCCATACCCTCGTGTTCTTCGCGGAGATAGGACGCAAGTGACACGGTCGCCCGCTGGATCGCAAGCGAGGTCTCCCCAGCGCCTTTTTGATCGGTGAACTCGCCCGTGACGTCGATCACGTCGAAGTGGGCGACGGTGAGCGAGCCGCTGGTCTCCCCCACTGGCCCGGCCGTCGCGAGACGTGCGGTTCGCTCGGCGTCCTGTGCGCTTCCTTCCGCCTGGAGCACTCGTGAGGCAGTTTCGAGCGCCGCCGTCGGCGTCTCGCCGACGCCAACTCCGATGCTTATCGTCACCGGATACTGGTTCCTGATCCGTTCCTGAAGTCGTTCGTGGTCCGCGACGGTCATCCCGTCGGTGACGGCGATCATGTTGTCGATCCGATCGAGGAAGGCGTAGCCGTCGTGGCCCCCCACGAAATCGGCGAGCGTTGCGTATAGCCGAGCCTGTAGCGCTTGCAGATCCGTCTCCCGACGGGGTGACGGGGTCACCGTCCACGGCCCGTAGTTGTCCAGTTGGACGAGCGAGAGCTGGACTGCATCCCGTGTGTTGCTCACGGATTCATACAAGATTTCCCGGATAATAATCGGTCGTGTTACGGCAACTGGATCGTTGACCCGACAGGATGGGGCGTACTGAACCCGGGGACACCGGACGGATAGACACCAAGTGACAGTGACGAGGACGGGGCCGGGGGTGAACTGCCAACGACTCGGGACACCAGCGGACCGCGCGACAGACGGCATGTCACGGGTCACTGGCGACTGGTTACACTCGCGTTCGGAGCCGGTGGGCAGTCGCTGACCGGAACCCCAAGTCTCGAACATGGCCTCGACGGTGCACTGGCCGGCTCGAGCGAGGGGGAATCCTCGTGGGACTCTAGGGCTACCTCACCGCTTCCCGGAGCGTACTCGCCCGGGTCGACACTACCTGTCAAACGTACAGGAAACCGTATCAGACGAACGATATCGCCGCCTCGAGTTCCAGGGGAACCGACCCCTTCCGATACCCTTCCACACGACCGTCGGGTCGGGCGCGATAGACGACGGCCGGTCGGTGGCGGACGTCGGGTTGCTCCCCGCGAACCATCCGCCAGGCGTCGTCGGGGAAACTCGAGCAGTCGACGAAGAGGGTCGCGCCGCCGCCGTGCTCGGCGAGTTGCCCGCTCGTCTTCGTTTCGGCGGTGTCCCGAACGGCGGCGACGGGCCCGGGGGCGGCACGGTTGGCAGGAGGCTGGGGGCGGGTCACCTCGACGAGGACGTTCGTATCGCCGTTGCGGGCCCGGTAATCCAGCGAATGCCCGGTCGTCACCTCGATTTCGGGCGTCACGTCGTAGCCCGCGTCGACGAGAATCTTGGCGGCGATGAACTCGGCCATGGCGGCACTCATGCGCACGCGATCGACGTGGGAACTGGTGCCGAGTTTGCCGGCCATCACGTCCCGGTAGTCGTCCAGAGCACCGGTCTCGAGGATCCCCTCGATGAAGGCCGTCGTTTCCCGGCGGGAGGCGTCGGGGAAGCCGGCGGCGTGTTCGCGAAAGAACGCGCGGGTGGATTCCCGGCCGTCTTTGGACATGAACACGGGGAGGAAAAACCACGAGAGGTAGGGATAATCCGCGAGCCAGGGCTCTCGGTCGTGCAGGGTCGCGAGAAGTTCGCGCTGGGCCCACCGGGAAACGGGGTACGGGACCGCCTCCCAGGGAACCTTGTCGGTCCGCCAGAGCGAGGAGGGCGTTTCGGTGTTGCCCATCCAGTAGGCGTCGTCGCTCGAGCGGGCGAACAGGGCGACGTCGCCGTTCGCCATCTCGAAACGATGGGTCTTCCAGGTGCCAGAAATGGCGTACCACGGCCCGGCATCGGTGGCCCCGAGGTTGCTATCGAGGGGCGTGAAGATCTCTCGGTGGACACGATCGTCGGTCCACGTCTGGGGCGAGTATCGAAAGCGAAGGGGCCGGGCCACGCTGGTGGATTGGCGGTCGGTGGGCATACGTCTATCCTTTCTTTCAGCCCCGAGTGTATGAACGACCGTTACATTCATATGCGACAGGAGCCTACGATGTCGGTACTTGCCATGTCAATGGGTGCCTATGACGAAGACGAACACGAGCGCCGCGAACGCCAGGCGTCCAAAGTCGACACCGACTTCGACGACGAGCGGACGATCCATCACGGCACGATCGAGTACGATTCCGGCGAGTCCGCAGACGATCTGCTCGATCAGTTCCGGGAAATCAAATCCAACTGACTGCTTCTTCGACGAGCTACCGGAATCGATGACGGGACCATGCCGTCTCGAGTGACGGCTACTCCCACCCTGGTGTCTCGGGGGCGCCACGCTCGCGTTCGACCTCACGAGCCAGGGTCGCCGAATCGAGTGACTCGAGTGGATCGCCCCACTCCGTTCCTGGTGGGGCACGCTGTGTCCATTCGTCGGCTGCACCGCCAGCCCACGACGCTGCCTCGAGGACTTGCTGGTGGGCACGTTCGCGATGGGGTTCGGAAATCGAGAGCGTCCCCGGCGCTGAGGCGGCCGCTACGGCGACGAACGCTGCCCGATCCTCGGCGCTGAGTGCGTCCGCCGCGAGTCCCTCGAGTCGACCCTCGAGGTCGTCGGGATCGGGATGGACGAAGACCTTCTGGCCGACAGCCTGGGGCCCCAGCAGGAGCGACCCGTCGGGGTCGGTGTCGACCTCGATCGCCGGACCGGGTCCCGGTGGCGCGTCGTCGTCGCGGCGTATTCGCGTCCCCTCGACCCGATCGCACTCGGTTTCGGCCTCGAGGGCGACGTTGTGACCGGGATAGGCTTCACACTCCTCGGGATAGCAGTCCTCGTCGTGAACGCGACACTGGAGCGTGCCGGGGTCGAGAAAGACACAGGCGGGCAGCCATGTCCGGGCCGAGCGACCGAACGGGGCGACCGGTTTGGGCACCTTTCTCAGGCCGACAAAAAAGACGGGACGGCCGGCGATAGCCGCGATCTCGTAACCGTCGATGGTGATCGCGTCGTCGTCGGCGTCGGCCTCCCACAGTCGAGGGACGAGGACGTCGCCCAGCCCCGCCTCGAGGAACGTCCGGACATCGTCTCGGGTGAGGGGCACGAGATTGTACACGTCGTCGATGGCCGTTCGGCGGGTTCGTCGGGCCGCTGTAGTGGGGCCCTGGTCGGCGCTGGGAACGGCGTCGGTTCCACCTGGTGACGCCGTGCTGGCGTCGTCATCGCCGGGGTCGTTACCGCGAGCGTCACTCGAGTCCCCGTCGACCCCCGCGACCGTGGTCGACGACGCCAGGAGCGGTCGCCAGTCGAGACAACACCCGGCACAGCCCTGACAGTGGACTTTCATCGATCCCAATACGGGGCACAGGTGCTTGAATCACGGGCCGGTCAGGGAGGGTGGAGCCGCTGTATTCGGGAGCTGCGGCAGCGCTGCACTCGGGCCACCCCTCGGTGACGATTCATCCAGAAATTACGCCACGACAACGATTTTCAGCCTCGAGAACCGAGAATCGGTATGGCCCGGACCACGTGCGATGGCTGTGACAGCCCCGTTTCGGCGGCCGGCAGCGCAGCCAACCTCTGGACGTTCGGCGACCGCGACGGGAGCGAGGGGTCCGCGATGACGCTCGAACTCCAGGACGGATCGACGCACCTGCTCTGTTATCCTTGTATCGCGGCCCTGCCGGACGGGCCGACGACCGACGACATCGCGGCGCTGTCGGTCGACGATCACGACGACCGTCCAGTCGATGAGGACGGTCCCGGGACCGCTACGGAGTGATGGGACTCTCGAGTGCAGCGAACGCGAACCGGGGCGAATTCCAGTGGAGCGAACACGAACCGAAGCTGAGAGTCACCGCAGCCGGGCGTGAATCAGTTCGAATCGGCCCCCGGATAGTCGTGCCCGATGACAAAGGCCACCACGTTGATCGCGACCAGCACGAAAAAGAGGCCGAGTCTGGTCGCCGAATCCATCCCGGTCAGAAACACCGGCACGTAGACGAACGGCAACAGGGTGGCGAGCCAAAAACCGATGGCGGTGATGGGCTGTCCGAGCGACATTTACGGACCTCTCGAGGTGGTGGGTGCCGGGACACTGTCGGAGCCCCCGAGCCCCGGATACGATCCCCTTACTCGGCGGTGTGCGGACGAACGACGATCGGCCTGCCAGCAGTGGGAGGGCATACCTGTGACGGTCGGTCAGACGCGGACCCGCCCCATTGTTATTCGAGGACTACTGCGATCCAGCCCAGGGTCGGCGGTGACTACTCGTTGTGCTCGTGACCCCACGTCGAATCTCGTGACGATCACGAGCGGCGACCAATAATGGCGTCCATACCGTTCCGGGTGAGAGTCATCAAAACCAGCGCGTCACTCAAAACGGATCGGTGCCCGGGTCCGGGCGCTCACCGAGCGTGAGGTCGACCGTGACTTCCTCGCCCTCGCGCCCCACGGTGATCGCGATGGTGTCACCGGGGTCGGTCTCGAGGGCGAGATACGTCGACATCGCGTGGTTGTCGGGGATCGGTTCGTCGTCGAGCGCCCGGATCACGTCCCCACCAACGGGAATCCCCTGGCCCGTCGACTCGCTGGGCTCGAGGACGCCCTCGGCTGGACCGCCGACGTCGACGACGAGGATGCCCGTCGGCTCCTCGAGGTCGTTGGCCTCGGCGATGGTGGGGTCGACGGGAACCTGGCTGATGCCCATAAACGAGTGGCGGAACTCCCCGGCCTCGAGGAGGGCAGGCACGACCCGTCGACTCATCGCCGCGGAGATGGCGAACCCGATGTTTTCGCCCTGGGTCGCGTGGACGACGCCGACGACCTCGCCGTCCATGTCGACGAGCGGGCCGCCGCTGTTGCCGGGGTTCACGGCGGCGTCGGTCTGGACCACGTTCGGATAGGAAAAGTCGTGCCACCCCGGGGAGACGGCCCGGTTGACGCCGCTGACGATCCCTTTCGAAAGCGAGCCCTCGAGACCGACGGGGTTCCCGAGTGCCAGCACTTCCTGGCCGACGACCGGCTGTTCCTCCGCGAAGGCGAGCGTGGGCGCCTCCTCGGGGACGGCGTCGACCTCGATGACCGCCAGATCGCTGTAGAAATCGGTGCCGACGACCTCGCCGCCCGTCCACTCGCCGGTGGGGTACTGCACCTCCACATCTGCGTCCTCGTCGCTGAAGACGACGTGGTCGTTCGTCACCAGATGGCCATCCTGGAACAGAAAGCCCGATCCCTCGCCCTGGGCGGGCCCACCGAAGCCGCCGTCGCCCTCGACGCGAACGAGCGTGACGGCGTCGTTGATGGCGTCGTAGACCTCGGTGTAGGCGGTACCATCGGCGGTGTTTTCGGGATTAGCCCCGGCCGATGCGGTGTCGCTCTGATTGAACTGGACCGTGCTCGCCCCGGGTTGGGCACAGCCCGCGACGGTGGCCAGGCCGGCCGCGCCGGCGAGCGACAGGAACCGGCGACGGCCCAGTCGTGAATCGGTCATGCTCGAGGGGTAGGGCCCGAAGATTGTAAACCTCATCCCAACGCGTGTCGGCGAGGACCGGTTCGAGCGGGGTGGCGCAGTCCCCTACGCAGGCCGGTTGGACCGCCAGGAGAGCCCGAGTCTCGAGCACTGGCCAGGAACGATGGCGCAGCCTCGGGCGACTCACAGCCGCCGACGCGGTCCGGAAAATGGAAAGCGTGTTAGCCCCGGCCTCCCCACACCGTGGTATGGATCTCACGGCAACCGCTCGTCGCCTGCTCGAGGCGGGGCCGGTCTGTGACGCCTGTCTGGGTCGGCCGGTCGCCGACCGCAGTTTCGGGCTGACGAACGACGAACGGGGACGGGCGCTCCGGGTCACGCTCGCGCTCACCGACGACGAGGACTTCGAGCCCGTTGCCCCGAGTGAGTGTTGGGTGTGTGAGGGGTACTGCGGGGCGTTCGACGCCATCGCGACGACCGTCGTCGAGGCCCTCGAGGGGATCGACTTCGCGACCTACCAGGTGGGCACTCGCGTCCCACCACTGGTCGAGGAGAACGATCGCCTCCTCCGGGAGGACGCGGGGCTTGCCGAAGACGCCGGGGAACCGCTCAAGCGGGAGGTCAACCGGGAGGTGGGTCGCCGCGTTGGAGCCCGCACCGGAGCCGAGTTCGACCTCGAGCGTCCGGACGTGCTGGTGGTGATCGATCTCGAGGCGTTCGACCCCTACGACCTTGACCTCGAGGGAGCGGCCGAAGAATCGAGGGACGACTCCACGAGCGCGGACGAATCAGCCACCACCGAGGTGAGCGTCACCAGCCACGCCGTCGACTGCCAGATCAACCCCGCGTTCGTCTACGGCCGGTATCGCAAACTCGAGCGGGACATTCCCCAGACCGAGTGGCCCTGCCGGGAGTGTGGCGCGAGCGGCGTCCAGTTGGGTGAACACGGCGAGGAGCCCTGTGATCACTGCGGCGGCTCGGGATACCTCTACGACACCAGCGTCGAGCAGGTCGTCCGCCCGCACGTCGTCGAGGCGATGGACGGCGACGAGGGGACCTTCCACGGGGCCGGTCGCGAGGACGTCGACGCCCTGATGGTCGGGTCGGGCCGCCCGTTCGTCCTCGAGGTGAAACGCCCCCGGTACCGGCGGCCGGACGTCGAGGCTCTCGAGGCCGAAATCAACGAGGAAGCTGACGGGGCAGTCGAGGTTGAGGGGCTCAAACTCGCGACCCACGAGATGGTCGAACGGGTGAAAGAACACGACGCGAGTAAACGATATCTGGCCCAGGTCACTTTCGGGAACCCAATCGACGAGGCGACGTTCCGGGAGGCCCTCGAGACCCTCGACGGCGCGACCCTCGAGCAGTACACCCCCGAACGTGTCGATCACCGACGGGCGAACCTCACCCGCGAGCGAACCGTCTACGAGATCGACGGCCACCTCGAGGATCCCACCCACGCCGAGGTCGAGGTCCACGGCGAGGGCGGCCTCTACATCAAGGAACTCATCAGCGGCGACGGTGGGCGCACGGAGCCCAGTCTCGCGGGACTCGTCGGGACCGCAGCCGAAGTAGAGGCGCTCGACGTTCTGGCGGTCGAGGGCGAGGACGAACCGTTCGAGCGTGACGCGTACTTGCTGGAGTGAGTTGGGCAACCCCCGAGACCCACCATCGCGAAGGCGTCGTTTCTCCACGGAACAGGGAGGGAAGCTCGATCAGCCAAGAATATAGTTTTCAAAGTGACTTTGGTTTCCGTAGTGGTGAGCTGGCCGCCAGCCGCACCCGCAACCGACCGACTCACCGCTCGAGCGCCACTCCCTCGAGTACCGCCTCGCCGGTCACAACGGTCGCGAACTCCCCTTCGAGATGGGCGAGGGCCGTTCGATGGACGGTGTCGGGATCGAACGTCTCCACGCCGAGCGATCGCTCGTGGGTCGCCGTCGCGTCCTCGACGACCGTCACCGCGTAGCCCCGGTTTTCGGCCATTCGAGCCGTCGTCGAGACGCAGTGGTCGGTCGTCAGGCCACACAGCACCAGGTGCTCGTGGCCCCCGGCCTCGAGCCAGTCCTCGAGGCCGGTGTCCAGAAACGCCCCGTTGACGCGCTTGACGAACTCGGGTTCGTCTCCCTGGGGAGCCAGGCCGGGCTTGAACTGAAACCCCGGCCCATCACCGCGCAACGGCGAGTCCGGTTCCGTCGAATCGTGGCGAACGTGGGCGATCGGAGCGTCGGCCGCTCGCCAGGCCTCGAGCAGGTGGGCGGCGTGGGTCTCCGCGTTGGGATTGTTGCGCCTCCCCCACGCAGGATCGTCGAACCCGACCTGGAAGTCGATCAGGCAGAGCACGGGGAGATCGGTGTCGCTCATGGGTACCGCTCCATCGACGCCGACTGTCGACGGGTATCGTGGTCGTGATCGGTGTCGTGGCCGTGGCCGTCAAGCAGGGCCTTCGACTTCGGATGCTCGCGGGTGACGTTGATCGGACAGGCGTCGGGCGCTTGCTCGTCGTCCGCCGAGAGCATGTACTGGGGCCACTCGCGGTCGCCCTCGACGCCCCAGTCGCCCAGATCCGCGTGGGGACACACGCCGTCGTAGCCCTCGAGGCGATTCTGGATCACCTCGCGGGCGTGCTGGCCCGCCTCGGTGTCGGCGGTCACGTTCATGTTCTCGAACAGCCGGCGGGGTTGGAACGTGATCTCGAGACCGATCGGACAGTATCGACTCATCCGCTCGTCGTAGAAGGGAGCCCGGCAAGTGGGGAACATCGGCTCGCCACCGAAGGAGAACTCCCAGTAGGGGTCGTCGGGATCGGTGGGAATGTCCGCGGGCCAGGGCTCGGGGTCGTGGACGTGCAGGAACTGCAGGATGTGCCAGAGGGCGTCGTGGTATTCGGCCTCCGCCATCGCCGTTGCGGGCGGCTCGAAGAACGTCACCAGCGACGCCCGTTCGCTGTGGTCCTCGAAGACCTCGAGATACTCGAGGATGGTCCGGCCGAGGTCGAGCAGGGCGTCCGTCTCGCTCATCGAGGGAACGGCGGTGTAGAGTGGGTCCCCGTTTGCGACCGACTCTGCTCCGAAGAAGCAGGGAAACGGCGTGTCGTTGCGCTCGCCGAGGAGCCCGTCGCGGAAGGTCTCCCAGTGGGCGCCGACCCACTCGGGAGCCGCCCCGGAGGCAACCCGCTCCTCGACCGTGGACTGGGGCACGAGGTTGCCGACGATGGGTTTGGTCATCGGGTATGCTAGGGCCGCGAGCAGTATTTATTCCTCGGTTCTGGTCACCGACGCTTCGACGAGGTCACCCACACTGATCGATCCGCCCTCGAGGATTCGACAGCGCAATCCACCCCGGCCGACCAGCGCCTCTCTGACTCCGCGCTGTTCGAGGTGGGCCTCCAGATACGCACAGGGTGTACAGCGTTCGGTGCCGAGACAGACCGCCTCGCCGACCCGAAATCGTTCGCCGACGAGCGGGGCAAGTGACACGCCTTCGGTGGTGACGTTTCGTCGGTGGACGCCGGGCTCGAGGGCGATACCGTACTCGCGTTCGACGGTCTCGAGGGCCTCTACGGCGATGAGCGTGAGGTCGCTTCCCTCCCGGTCGGCGAA
>LKND01000094.1 GCA_001564275.1 Natrialbaceae archaeon Tc-Br11_E2g14
AACCTCCTCGAGTACGAGTGGGAGCCACACAAGGGTCCAGGCGGTGCGTGGCAGTGGCGACCGAAAGACGAGGAACTGCACGGTGCTGCAGAACCTGCCCACGACGACATCGAGAGCGCAACCCCGATGATGCTCACGACGGACGTCGCCCTGAAGCGAGACCCAGATTACCGTGAGATTGTCGAACGATTCCACGAGAACCCGATGGAGTTCGGAATCAGCTTTGCGAAAGCGTGGTACAAGCTAATCCACCGTGACATGGGCCCAACGTCCCGCTTGCTCGGGCCGGAAGTCCCCGACGACGATATGCTCTGGCAGGACCCGATCCCGGAAGTCGACCACGAGCTCATCGACGACGAACAGGCGGCCCAGCTCAAAGAGGAAATCCTGGCGACCGACCTATCCGTCTCGGAGCTGGTCAAGACGGCCTGGGCAGCCGCCTCGACCTACCGTGACAGTGACAAACGTGGCGGCGTCAACGGCGCTCGCATTCGGCTCGAGCCACACAGGAACTGGGAGGTCAACGACCCAGACCAGTTACAAACCGTCCTCGCCGTCCTCGAGGAGATCCAGGCGGAGTTCAACGACGCTCAGTCCGACAGGACCCAGGTTTCGCTTGCCGACCTGATCGTACTCGGTGGGAACGCAGCGGTCGAACAGGCCGCGGCAAACGCTGGCTACGACGTCGAGGTGCCGTTCGAACCAGGCCGAACCGACGCCTCCCAGGAACAGACGGACGTCGGATCGTTCCAGGCGCTCAAACCCGATGCTGACGGGTTCCGAAACTACTACACCGAGGATGCTTATATGGGGCCCGAGGAGATGCTCGTCGATAAGGCCGATCTCCTCGACCTTGATGCACCGGAGATGACCGCGCTTCTCGGCGGCCTGCGAACGATCGGCGCGAACTACGACGACTCCGAACTCGGCGTCTTCACCGACGAACCGGAGACGCTGAACAACGACTTCTTCCAGACGGTCCTCTCGATGGACTACGAGTGGGAACCAGCGGAGACGACGAACCAGTACGAACTCCGCGACCGCGAAACGGGCGAGGTCGAGTGGGAAGGCACCGGTGTCGATCTCATTTTCGGATCGAACTCCCGCCTCCGTGCGCTGTCGACCGTCTACGCGGCGAGTGACGGTGAGGAAGCACTCGTCGAGGACTTCGTCGACGCCTGGCACAAGGTCATGACCCTCGACCGCTTCGACCTCGAGTAACGCACGCAGGCTCGTTTTCGCCCTGCGGTCGCCGGAATCGACCGCCCGGACCCGAGCTTTATTGACCATCGGAGCCACCGTTCGACCATGAGCGCCAGCCTCGAGCCAGATCGAACCGCAGTGGTCGTCGTGGACATGCAAAACGGCTTCTGTCATCCGGAGGGGTCCCTGTACGCACCTGGAAGCGAGGCGGTCGTCGGGTCTGTCACCTCGCTGGTTGAGCGCGCCCGCGAGGCAGGGGCCAGTATCGTCTACACGCGTGACGTGCACCCACCCGAACAGTTCGCGGACACCCACTACTACGACGAGTTCGACCGGTGGGGTGAACACGTCCTCGAGGGGACCTGGGACGCCGAACTTCTCGAGACGCTGGACGTCCGAGAGGCGGACCTCGTCGTCGAGAAACACACCTACGACGCCTTCCACGAGACCCAACTCGAGGGGTGGCTCGACGCCCGCAACGTCGACGACCTGGTCATCTGTGGCACCCTCGCAAACGTCTGTGTCCTCCACACAGCCGGTAGCGCGGGGCTCAGGGACTACCGCCCGCTGCTGGTCGAGGACTGCATCGGCTGTCTCGAGGAGGCCCATCGGGAGTACGCCCTCGACCACGCCGACTGGTTGTTCGGGGAAGTCCTCAAACGGGAAGCCGTCGCGTTCGCTTCGGCGTGATACTGGCGTCGTCGCCAATGATCACGATTGCGCGAGACTCCCGCCGACGGATCAGGGGCCCTGGAGCGCATCGACCGGGTTCCGCCCGAGCCCTCTGACGGTCCTGTGAGAGACTCTTCCGGGACGGCAACGATTTCCACCGAACGATAGCTAATTACCGACGGAGGGGCTTGCCCCCACCATGGACGCGGCACTCGTTATTCTCGACGGCTGGGGACTCGGCAGCGACGACGGCGGGCGCAACGCGGTCGAGGCCGCCGACACGCCCGTCGTCGATCGACTGACGCGAGACGGGCCAACGGGCCGCCTCGAGGTGGCCGGTAGGCGCGTTGGACTTCCCATGGGACAGATGGGCAACAGCGAGGTCGGCCACCTCAATATCGGGGCCGGCCGGGTCGTCATGCAGGAGTACACGCGGATTTCGGACGCCGTCGCCGACGGCAGCTTTCGCGAGAACGACGCGATCAATCGGGCCTTCGAGTACGCCCTCGCAAACGACGGTCGGGTTCACTTCCTCGGCCTCGTCAGCGACGGCGGGGTCCACGCCGACCACGAACACCTCCACGCGCTGATCGGGATGGCCGCCGACCGGGGGGTCGACGCCATCACCCACGCGTTCACCGACGGACGGGACACCTCCCCGCACGGGGGCGAACACTACCTCGAGACGCTCGAGGCGGTGATCGAGGAGGCTGGCACGGGCCACGTCGCCACCGTCTGTGGCCGATACGACGCCATGGACCGTGACCAGAACTGGGACCGAACGAAACGGGCCTACGACGCCATCGTCAACCGCGAGGCAGCGTACGAGGCATCCTCGGCCGTCGAGGCAGTCAGGGATTCATACGAACGCGGGGACACCGACGAGTTCGTCGATCCGACGGTGATCGAGGGGGGCCCGGCTCTCGAGGACGGCGATTCGGTGGTCTGGTTCAACTTCCGCTCGGATCGGGCGCGCCAACTCACCCGCATGCTGGCGGACATCCGCCCCGAGTGGGAGTTCGAGACCGACCCGCCAGACGCCGAGGTCGTGATGCTCACCCAGTACGACAAGACGTTCGATCTCCCGATTGCGTTCCCGCCACACCAGCCCAAACAGGTCCTCGGCGAGGTGCTCGCCGATGCCGGCAAGACCCAGCTCCGGATCGCCGAATCCGAAAAGTACGCTCACGTCACCTACTTCCTCAACGGCGGTCGCGAGATCGAGTTCGACGGCGAAATCCGGGAAATTGTCGAGAGTCCCGACGTACCGACGTACGATCTGCAACCCGAAATGAGTGCCCCGGGAGTGACCGATGCGGCGATTCGGATTATCGACGGCGACGATCCCGACGTCCTCGTGCTGAACTACGCCAACCCCGACATGGTGGGCCACACCGGCGACTACGAGGCCGCCATCGAGGCGGTCGAGGCCGTCGACGCGCAGTTGAGTCGACTGCTCGAGGCCCTCGAGGCCCACGGCGCCCACGTGTTCGTGACGGCCGATCACGGCAACGCTGACGACATGGGGACCGAAGACGAGCCGCACACGGCACACACGTACAACGAGGTGCCGTTTCTGTACGTTCCGCCAACGGGGTCGGGGTCGTCGGTGGCCGACGGGGACGCAAAGGCGGTCCGAGCGGGTGGCACCCTCGCGGACATTGCCCCGACGCTGCTCGAGTGTATCGGGCTGACCCCGCCTCCGGAGATGAGTGGGGAGTCGTTGCTCGAGTGACCGAGGTCGCCGGTGGAACGACGGGCCGTCTTGGGGGGCGCCGACGCGTCCCCCAGTGAGTGATGGATGGTTCGCCGGTGTCGGTACACTCAACTTTTCAGCAGGGAGTACTCCGAACGTGACCGACGTCTCGATTCGTCCGGCAACGGTGGCGGACGCCCCCACGCTGGCACGGCTCTACCGCGAGGCCTACGCGATGAACGTCGATCTCGGATTCCCCTCCAGGGCCGTCGAGGCCACCAGCGCTGACCTCGAGGGGTGGATTCGAGAGGCCCGGCTGTTCGTCGCCAGCGACGGCGGCAAACTGGTCGGGGCGATCCGCTACCGCGACGAAGGGAAATACGACCCCGACGCGCCCGAGTTCGGTCGCCTCGCGGTCCCCCCGCGTGCTCGCGGCCGGGGCCACGCCGACAGCCTCATCCACCACGTCGAATCGGTCGCCAAGCGTGCGGGCCACGACCGATTGCGACTGCGAACGTTCGACGGCCATCCCTTCCTGCCCGAGATGTACCGCCACCGAGGATACGAACCGACGCGGGTGCGTGAACTCGAGGGGGCCCCTTTTGACGTCCTGCACATGTGCAAGCGGTTCGATCGGAGGAAATGAGTGCGATCAAAATCGTCCGCACCATCACGAAAACGAGGCTGAGCGGACGCCCCGTTGGTGGCACCTGGGTTAGCGGTGTGAGTCGACACGACGCCTCGAGTGACGTCGAGGGGACGCTCGAGACCGGTGAGCCCCGGGATCGCCGAGGCATTTCGCACTGGTCGACAACGGAACCTGGTTGGCAAACCTCGAGGCACTGTATCGCTCGACGATCGCCCCGTTGCGCTCTCGGACGTTCGGGTAGCTGTCCGATGTACGACTCGATACAGGGCAGTGTAACGACCACCCCCAGTAGCTCTTGAAAGGCTTCATCGCTCGGGTGAGAGAGCCACCTCAAGTGGGCCGTGGGAGTTGGATTTCGGTATATTACCTACCAGTCTGTAGTTTGTAGGTCGAAGTCACAACCGCTCTCCCTACCCCAAAATTGCCGGCTAGGCGTACACGCGGAGTCCTGCCCCATACCCAACGGTTTTGATGACGCCATCACCAACTGACCGGTATGGATTCCCGTATCGAGGGCTTCTACAAGCTCGAGCCGAGGGAGCGTCTGTCAGCGGTCGCTGACCGTGCGGGCCTCTCCGCGGCGGCGGTCGATCAGCTGCAGAATACCGGTCTCGACCTCGAAAGTGCGTCGGATGTCAGCGAAAACGTGATCGGGACGCTCGAGTATCCCCTCGGGATCGCGACAAATTTTCGGATCGACGGCAGTGATCGCTTGATTCCGATGGCCATCGAAGAGACGAGCGTCGTCGCCGCCGCATCGTATGCGGCCCGGATGGCCCGTGAGACGGGTGGCTTCGAGACACATGTGAGTGGTCCGAAGATGATCGCACAAATTCAGGCGACGGGCGTTTCCGCCCCCGAATCGGCAAAAGTGAAGATCTTACGCGAATCGGACGACCTCATCGACCTGGCGAACGAGCAGGATCCCGTGCTGGTCGAACACGGTGGAGGTTGTGAGGAGATCGAGGTCCGTGTCGTGGAGACGCCTCGAGGGGCGATGCTCGTCGTTCACCTAATCGTGGACGTTCGGGACGCGATGGGGGGTAACGCGGTGAACACGATGGCCGAGGCGTTGGCACCGGAGATCGAACGGCTTACCCGCGGCGACGTCAGCCTCCGCATACTCTCCAATCTCGCCGATCGACGACTCGCCCGGGCGACGTGTACTATTCCACCGGCGGCACTCGAATCCGACGAGACGTCACTCTCCGGCGCGGCCGTTCGTGATCGAATCGTCGACGCCTGGGCGTTCGCCGCGGGCGACCCGTACCGTGCCGCGACGCACAATAAGGGAATTATGAACGGCATCGATGCGGTCGCAACGGCGACGTTCAACGACTGGCGTGCCATCGAGGCGGGGGCGCACGCGTACGCGGCTCGAGATGGTTACGGGCCACTGACGAGTTACGAGGTCGACGCTGACGAGAATCTCGCCTGTACGATCGAGCTACCCATTCAGGTGGGAACGGTCGGTGGAGCAACGCGACTCCACCCCGTCGCACAGGCGGCGATGGACATTCTGGACGTCGAATCCGCTGATGAACTCGCAGGCATCTTCGCTGCGGTCGGGCTCGCCCAGAATCTCGGCGGGCTGCGCGCGCTGGTCAGCGAGGGCATTCAGGCGGGACACATGAGCCTACACGCCAAGAACATCGCGACACAGGCGGGCGCACCCGAACATCTCGTCGACGAGATTGCCGCCCAGCTCGTCGCCGAGGAGGCTGTCCGGCAGGATCGAGCCGAAGAGCTCATCGACGAATATACATGAGCGATACCGACGACGGAACCCGAATCGGTTGTGGGGCCGGCTTCTGGGGTGATCGACCCGACGCCGCCGGCCAATTGCTCGAGGGAGGGGGTCTCGACTACCTCGCGCTCGAGTATCTCGCCGAGGTGACGATGGGATTGCTCGATCGACTTCGCAGAAGCGACCGAGACGGCTACGCGACGGATTTCGTCAGGTTCGTCGTCGAAGACTCCCTCGAGATGGCCCTGGCGGAAGACGTAACCATCGTCACCAACGCCGGCGGACTCGATCCAGCAGCCTGTGCCGCTGCGGTGCGTGAAGAGGCCGCGGCTCAAAACCTCGACGTGGAAATTGCGACCGTTACCGGTGACGATTTGACAGCCAGACTGGACGAGATACACGACCGCACCAGGGGTGGATTGTGTCACCTCGACACCGATGAGCCCTACGACACCGTTCGAGAAGACGTCGTCGTCGCCGCAGCCTACCTCGGCGCGTTCCCGGTAGCGGAGGCAATCGAGACCGGTGCGGACGTGGTCATAACCGGGCGAGTCGTCGATCCCGCACTGGTTCTTGGCCCGCTGATCGCCGAACACGGCTGGGAACGTGAGCAGTACGACCGACTCGCCGCAGGTATCGTTGCCGGTCACCTCATCGAGTGTGGCACACAGGTGACCGGCGGTAATCTCTCGAAGGGCTGGCGTGAGGTGGACTTCGCGAACATGGGCTACCCAATCGCCGAGGTCGACTCGACGGGAACGATTACCGTGACCAAGCCACCCGATACTGGCGGGACGGTCTCGGTGGCCACCGTTTCCGAACAGCTCGTCTACGAAATCGGCGACCCGTCGGCGTACCTGACCCCCGACGTCAGCGCCGACTTCACCACACCAACCCTCGAGGCGACCGACCGAAACGCCGTAACCGTCAGCGGAGTTCGGGGAACCCAGCCACCCGACCAGTACAAGGTGAGCGTTCATTATCGAGCCGGGTACAAACTCGCCGGCAATTTGCTTTACTCCGCACCGAATGCGCTCGAAAAGGCCAAGCAGGGAGCGGACATCCTCGAGGAACGCATCCAGGAACTCGACCTGTCGGTCGCCGACACTCGGGTGGAGTTCATCGGACACGACGCCGCTCACGGACCGGCCGCCTCCGATAAAACGGACCACAACGAGGTGATGCTTCGGTTCGCGGCCCGTGGAACCGATCGCGATGCCCTGCGTCGACTGGGGATGGAGTTTGCGCCACTTTCTCTGACTGGTCCACCGAGTGTCGCCGGATTGACCGACCAGGGTCGACCGCGACCGAAACCGATCGTCGACGCCTGGCCGACGCTCGTCCCTCGAGACGCCGTCGACCCGGAGGTAACGCTCTATGAGTGAAGATCCCACGAGCCGGCCCGATGCGAGCGAGTCGACCCGAGTCGTCGACATCGCTCGTGCGCGGTCGGGCGATAAGGCCGACTGCCTCAATGTCGGCGTGATCGCCGACGACGCACTAGCCTACCGGCGGCTCGAAACGCACCTCACTGCCGACGTCGTCGCCCAGCGGCTGGACGGGCTGGTCGCGGGGGAGGTCACTCGCTACCCATTGGCGAATATTCTCGGCTTCAACTTCGTCGCTACCGAAGCGCTCGACGGCGGGGGCCAGGCGAGTCTCAGGTACGACACCCAGGGAAAAACCTACGCCGCGATCGTCCTCGAGACGACGTTACCGCCGCTGGAGTAACTGACCCTCGGGACCTCGACGCCAACAGCGCGACACGGTATCGCCTCGCGAGAGCGTGAGCTATAGGATGACCCCGTAAGAAAGAGGGGGTATGACCAACCAGGCTATCGACGGGGACGACGATTCGGACGGAGCACCTGGCGATCGGATCTGGGCCAGCCAGTGGTATCGAATCACCCCACGATCGTTCGTTCACGTCGAACTGTTCTTCGATCCAGAACGGATCATCTACGCCTTTGCCGGGGAATCCTACAAATCGATCTTACTCCGTCAGGACGGACGGGAACAGCGAGCCGAAGAACTCGGTGCCCAGTACCGTGATCGGTCCGCAACAGAACTTCTCGCGGATGACCGTCACGAGGCCACGCAGTTGCCCGACATAGACGCGATCGAGCTATCCAGCGGTTCGCTCCTTCGAAAGCCTGAACTGACGATCCAAACGGTCGATAACGATCGAGACCGGACGTTCTATCACTTCTCGCGACGGCACGATCCGACGTCACTTGGCGAACAACTCGTCGAGCACTATCCCTCGGTCACCGTAACGATCGACGGAGAAAAAATGGAGTAACGCGGATTTTGCGATTTGTTGATAGTCGAGTACCGATTCGTCGTCGAGTTCTCAGGCGTCGATGACGCTCTTGATGTCGTCGGCGATTTCGTCTCTGGCGTTGCCGTTCGTCAGGAGACTCACCACGATCAACACGATCGTTGCAACGATCAGCGTCAGTGCCTCGACGGCGGCACCCGTCGAGAGCGAGTAATCGTAGAAGGTGACGGCGATTGCGAGCCCGAGGTTTCCGATGAGTGCGACCGCAGCGGCTGCGATCGCACCCTCTTTCGTTGCACCGCTCCAGTTGAGACCGACCCCCAGCAGCGGAACCAGCGCGGCTGCGAACAGCCCCCATCCGACGACGCCGAGCAGGCCGACCAGAATCTCGAGATAGTAGACGAGCAACACAGAACCCACGATAATGAGGACGTTGGCGAGACGGTGGGCCCTGAGCTCGGTCGTGTCACTGTCGTACTCGTATCCGAGACTTTCGGGGATGTCTCGGGCCAGGTTCGCGGCCCCGATATTGATGAACGCGTCGCTGGTACTCATCACGGCGCCGACGGCGGCCGCGAGAACGATCCCCGCAAGAACGGCCGGCGTGAACTCGACGAGGAATATCGGTGCAGCCAGGTCCGGATTCTCGAGCGCGTCGAATCGGCCAGTTTCGACGAACGCTCGCATGCCGATACCGAGTGCAAGCATCATCAGCGACGCAGCGAAGTACGAGAGTGCCGCGATTGGGGCTCCCCACTTCAGAAGTTTCGTGTCCCGAATCATGTACAGCTTGTGCGCCATATGTGGCTGGCCAGAGTTGCCGACAACGAACAGGAAGAACCAGGATAGGCCAAGTAGAATAGGGAATGCTCCGAAAGCCCCTGCGTATTCGGGGCTCGCCTGTGCAACGTCCTGACTCATCTGCGTGAACCCGTCGGCTGCGTTGAGGGCGATGAAGAACACAGCGATGCTGCCGGCGACCATGATTCCCCCCTGAATCAGATCGGTGTAGACGCCCGCGATCATCCCACCACCGACCGTATAAATGCCGATTACAGACAATCCAATGAGCAGGGCGACGATCTCGCTCACGCCGAGGACCGTCTCGAGGATAAATGCAATCGCGAGGAACTGGACACCGAGGTAGGAGATCACCCCCAATAAAACGGACACGGCAACGAGCAGACGGACCGTCTCGCTCTCATAGCGTGCATAGGCAGCGTCAGGGATCGTCAAAATGTCCCGAACTTCGGCCATCAGGCGCATCTTTTTCCCGAGTACGAACCACGAGATTGGGAAGGCGAGTGGCGCCGCGATGGCGATCCAAATGAAGCCGTAACCGCCATCGTAGAACAACCCGGGGCCGCCAATGAACCCGAACCCGCTCATGATCGAGGCGAATGCCGCAAATGCAACTGCCCAGATTCCGAACCGTTTGCCGGTCACGAGGAAATCTTCAGTACTCTCCGTCTGGCGGGCAGCCCAGACGCCGATGACTGCGATACCGAGGAGATAGAGAACCACGATGCTGACGATGATCAGGTTCATCGACTCCTGTGGATCGGTCTGCAGAGGGATGTCGAACATTATTCATCGCCCTCCGAGTCTCCACCGTCTGCCACCGCCTTCGCAGGTCGCGTATTCATCTCCCTGAATTGCTCTGCCTTCTCTTCGTTCCAAATGTACTTTTCGAACAGGTACGGATACGAGAACATCAGGTACAACGCCGGCGGCATCCAGATGAGATAGATGACGACCGCTGTTGCACGGGGGAACCCAAGCCAGTAGGTTGGATCCGTATAGCTCGGGTTTTGAAGGTGAAAATACCACAGGAGCGCGAAACCCGCCCCCAGAATGGCGACGAGCCCGGCTGCAAGCCCGACGAACGGCTTCGGCGAATGTTGCTGTGCCGACGATTGTGTGCCGATCAATATGTACAGGGCAAAAAATAGCACCGTGGCGAACGAGAAGACTATTTCTCCGGTTGTGCCCCCGACAATCATGGTACCCAACATGATTAGAAGGATAAGCAGTGACCCGAGTACGTACTTATCTTCGCTTACATTTACATTGGCAGTCATTGACAACCAGAAGGATAAACTAATTAATGTTGTATATATATTGTGATTCTCGAGAATAAATGAAGATGATTTTAGAACACCTTGCAGTGATTTACCAAAAATAATGACGGAATTCTATCTCAAGCGTGATGTCTCGTCCCCGATGACACCAGTCATCTATAGTAACAATTGAAACGAGTTACACACCCTCACAGTGAGTCGGCTCAGAACCGGTTTGTCACCGGTTCTGAGCCATGGTCTCGTGAGGGTGTGTGCAATGACGTTCAGTGGCTACGATAGTATCCATAAAACATGGACAGGCTAACCCCTAAAAACAATATATTTTCTGATATATCCCGGATCGATTAATCAAACTGGTTTTTCGACACGTTCACCGCCGAGGCCCTGATACACGGCCAGTTCAGGACCAGGGACACGGCGGCGGATCCATCACGCTTCCGGGCTGTACCTCGAGCCCCTCCGCCTCGACCAGGGCCATGGCATCGAACTGCGTGTACTGGATCCGCCAGTCGTCGCTGTGACGAGTGCCGTCATCGTACTCGACAGTTACCTCGTAGTCGCCGTACGCTCGCGTGACCGGAAACCATTCTTCGTGATTAGGTTCGAACTCCGTGAGTGACTCCTCGAGGAGTGTCTCGTTTGCGGCGTCGACGACGGTAACCGAGAGCTCGAGAACCTCGTCGGTCTGATTCACCACCCCGAGTTCTTCGTCCGAGGACTTCATCGGGGTATCGGGCTCGAACGAGAGCACCTGTGTCGTCTCGTCCTCATCCGAGAGTTCGACCGTGGCCCGGTAGTACTCGTCGTCCCGTTGGAGCCAGGTGTCATCGACGGCGACGGCCTGCTCGTAGTACAGGTTCTCAGTGGTCTCGTAGCGCCCGTCGGCGAATGCCTCGTCGACCTCGGCAGCGACGGGTTCGGGCAACCCCGAGTACCAGATGATCGCCCGATCGCACTCGTCGTACGGTGGGTGCTGTCGATCCGCATCGGAGTGATCGTCGCTCCCGGTGACATCGTCCGTGTCGTCTGTATCGGTTCCGTCGTCGTCAGTTTCGCTCGAGCCGTCCGCATCAGTCGACTCTCCGGCCGGTGTGTCGTCGTCGGCCAGACAGCCAGCGAAGATCGCCGCCGCACTCGAGGCGGCTGCGAGGAGGGCACGTCTGTGCATACGGACACCACATATCCAGGTGGATAAAAGCATTCAGCAGCCTGAAACGCGCGTTTCAGTTTGCGCTACTCGCGATCGCCCGCGCCGAGCGCACTCTCGCCGACCTTCTCGTGGCCTTCGATCAGCTCCTGGCCACCCATGTACGGCCGGAGGGCCTCGGGAATCGTCACCGTCCCATCGGGATTCTGGTAGTACTCGAGGATGGCCACGACGACCCGCGGCAGGGCGAGCCCCGAGGCGTTCAGCGTGTGGAGGTAGTCGGCCGACTCGTGGCGCTCAGGCCGGTATCGGAGCCCCGCACGGCGGGCCTGGAACGCCTTGAAGTTGGAGGCGCTCGAGACCTCGAGCCATCGGCCGCCCTGGGCCGGACCCTCAGCCATATCGTCGGCGGGGGCCCAGACCTCGATGTCGTAGGTCTTCGCACTGGCGAACGTCAGATCGCCGGTGCAGAGCTCGAGGATGCGGTAGGGGAGGCCCAGGCGTTTGAGGACCGCCTCGGCCTCCTCGAGGAGGGCTTCGAGGCGCTCGAAGCTCGTCTCGGGCTCGACGAAATTCACTAACTCCACCTTGTTGAACTGGTGGACCCTGACGATGCCCCGCGTCTCGGTGCCGTGCTCGCCGGCCTCGCGTCGGAAGTTCGGCGTGTAGGCCTGGTGTTTTAGGGGCAGGTCATCCGCCAGGAGGATCTCGTCGGCGTACATGTTGGTGACGGGTACCTCCGCGGTCGGACAGAGCCAGAGGTCCTCCTCGTCGTAGGGCTCGTCGTTGCTGGCGCCGATACGATAGGCGTCGTCGGCGAACTTCGGCAGTTGGCCAGTCCCCTCCATCGAGGTGCTGGTCACCGGGACCGGCGGCAGCAGGTCGACGTACCCCTGCTCGCGGTGGACGT
>LKND01000023.1 GCA_001564275.1 Natrialbaceae archaeon Tc-Br11_E2g14
CTCGAACCCGCCCCAGGTCCCGAGGACGCTTGCACACCTGCCGTTTCCCGCAGATATTCCCGAACCCGCCGAACCCTGCGTGTCGCCGGCACGGCCACCGTCTCGCGATCCCAATCCCCACCGACGACGCCGGGCACGTGTGGCGACTCGCCCTCGACCGCTCGCCGAGCCGCTCGGCGGATCGAATCCGGAGCCACCTCGAGCACGGTGAGGGGATCGATTGGCGCTGCGGCGTGGCGTCCGTGTCGCCACCAGGTCCGCCATCGGATCGTCGCCGCATGTCCCTGCCGGGTCGCCTCGAGGGCCATTGCCAGGGTACCGTGTTGAACGGGAGTCGCCCCCCAAATCGCTGCCCTGCCCTCTTCCTGACCCGGTCCCTGCCTGCCAGCGTCGGGAGCCCCAGCCGCCTCGCCGTCGCTGACGGATGTAGCCGCCGCCTCGGGGGTTGGCACCATGGTCGACCCCACCGTCATCGACCCACGGGGTAAGTACGGGCCCGATAGCTCCGGGTACGGGGTGCCTACAGTAGCGACTGACAGCTGTACGGGTGCGCATCACCGCGAGTCGCTGGTCGACTCCGCTCATTAGCCCTGGCCGCGGACGCAAGCTCCGAACCCCTCAGATCGGGTCCCCCGGCTCGTGAGTTGCGGCCACTCGTTTCGCCTCGGCCGCGTACCACTCACGGGTTTCCCCATCGCCCACCGGCTCGAGGCTCTCCGGATCGAGTGTCACGCCGGCGGTGACGGCGCTCCCGGTTCGTAACGCCTGTGCTGAACGCTCTCGCTGGTGGTAGCGGTTGCCCGCCGGTGTCGCGTACACGATGGTGACGAGGTTCCGATCGTCGAACGTCCGTTCGACCAGCCAGCACTGCACCCCGTCCGATTCCGATCCGTCGTCTCCACGGGTCTCCGAAGCGTCCGTCATGTGTTCCTCCTGGACGCCTGGTCACGAGTGCGTTTCGGGCCTGGCACACTCCCGCCGGGATTCACGTCCAGCGAAATCCGGGACTCGCGGCTGGCGGCTCGAGCGGGCTCGACGGCAGGTCAGCTCCAATTTCGGGATCGTTGTAGGCGCCGGGCGCAACGTCGTTCGGTGCCGCAGGATAGTACAGCGAGGCCAGGAGTTGGATCTGCCCGCGGCCAACCCCGAGTTCGAACTGTCCGCCGCCATAACACGTGATGCCCTCGCGTTCACAGTGGGCGATGGTTTCGAGGAGCGATTCGATCGATCCGAATCGGGAGGGTTTGATGTTGAGCCACTCGGGCTCCCAGGGCAGGGCCTCGACGTCCGCGACCCCGTGGATGATGGCGTCCCAGGAGAGTCGTGAACGGACGTCCTCGGCCTCGAGCACCGGTCTGGTCGCCTCCCTCACCTCCGGGTCCTCGAGAACGGCGTCGGGGAACGCTTCGACCAGTTGCCGGTAGCGGGCCGGGTCCCCGGGAACGTCAACGTCGGTCCCCTCGTACTGCCCCTTCAGGTCGAGGATGCGAACGACGTCCATCGACGCCAGGTCCTCGATCAGTTCGGTGGACCAGGCTGGGGTCGGATCGAGCTTGTACTCGAGGTCGGCGTCGATTGCCCGAAACGCCTCGACGCGTTCGGTCGTCGGGGGCTCACCCAGTCGCGTGCTCGCGACGAACCGAAGGGGGCTTCGCTCGCGACCGATCACCTCGCCGAGGCTCGTCCCGGCCTGCTGGAGCGCCAGGTCGAGGGCCGCACTCTCGAACGCCCACTGGCGGTACTCGGCAAAATCCGGTCGCGAGGGGGTGTCGGAAGGAAACAAGTCGAGATCCTCGAGGTGTGCTGAAAAGGACCTGAGGGTGTACGTGCCCGTGATCCCCTCCGGCAGGCCGGTGCGGTCGAGGGTCTCGTGATGATCGGCGTCGTAGATGACGTCCTCGCCGCGGCCAACCAGCGCGTTCGGCTCGCTCTCTGCACCATTGCTCGCGGGGCCGTGGAGCGCGATCTCGGTCGTCTTCCGGGTAAACTCACTCGAGGTCTCGCGCTCGAGTTGGCGATGCGAGGTGTCGACGATGTCGAGGTCCAGGGAAAGCAACTCGTCCATGCTCCCTCGAGGACCGCAACTGTGAAAGTCGTTGGTGGGACAGGCTGTTTCGCGAGCCACGGTATCCTGAGCGGGTGTGCGAGGGTCGGTGGCTTCCACAGGGCAGTCCGCTGGACGATGCCGATTCCCTCCCCTGATACGGATTGCTGTAACTTTTTACCGGTGATTGCCGACCCGGTATGGGCAATCACCGGTAAGAGACTACAGTAAACCGTATGAAGCCCACGAGGTGTGCGATTCGAGAGGCTGACCCCTCGGGGTGGACCGGCGGTCCCGCCGATCGAGCGGTGACTGCTCGAGGTCCGTTGCCGGACGTCGGCCCCTTTTATGGAATGAGCAGGCACAAAACCCCGCGCCCTTCAGGGCGGGGAGGATGTCAAGCGGGTCAGGCGTTTGAGACCCAACTGGCCTCCACAGCTCAGGTTCGTACGGTCCCCTATCGCGGTGTCTCGGTGATTGCCCAGTTGGGTCGGAGTCGCCGGGACGGGACGACTGGCCCCGTCTTACTCCTCTCGGCGTTCGCGCATGCTCTGTCTGGTGAACTGTGGCTTCGCCCGAATCGATCGGGGCCCCCGGAACGACCGGTAGAGCAGCCACAGGAGGATCCCCGACAGCAGTGCCGCCACGATCGACGCCTCGGGGGCCTCCAGCGCGTAGAGGACGCCCATCGAGAACAGCGACATCGTCAACAACAGTCCGTATATCAGTCGTTTTGCGAGGTCGGCGAACACCTGGTTCGAATCCTCGACGCCGATACGGACGAACTGGTCGTCTCGCTCGAGGCGATCCAGAGTCCGCTCGAGTTTCGGTGGCACACGCACTATCGACTCCCCGGCATCCCGGAACTGGCCCGCCGACTCCTCGAGGACGCGCTGGATCGACTCCTCGCGGTAGCCCTGTTCTGTCAGGTAGTCCGTTGCGGTGGCGATGAAGTCGAAGTCCTCATCGAGAGTTACGCAGACACCCTCGACGACCGTCGCCACCCGGAGGACGAGCGCGAGGTTCTTCGGCAGGCGAAACGGGAATTCGTAGATAGAGTCCTCGATCTGGCCGATGATCTGGTTGACGCGATACTGCTCGATGTCCTCGCCGCGAGCGTCCGCGATGGCGAGTTCCATCACGTCGGCCATTACCGCGCGGTCGGCCTCCGGACTGAGCGTGCCGATCTCGATCAGCGAATCGAGAATGGCGTCGATGTTCTGGTTGGCAACGGCGATGTAGAACTCGACGATCTTGTCCTGGATGAACGCATCGACGCGGCCGCTCATCCCGAAGTCATAGAAGATGATCTGGCCCTCGTCGGTCACTGCCAGGTTTCCCGGATGGGGATCGGCGTGGAATACCCCGTCGTCGATGATCATTTGGAGGTACGACCGCTGGAGGTTCTCGGCGATGGTCTCCCGATCGATCTCTCGGTCGTCTAGCTCTTCGATTCGGTTGATCTTCGTCCCGCCGATGTACTCCATCGTCAGAATCCTGTCCGTCGAGTGGCTGTCGTACACCGACGGGATGACGAACCGATCGTCGCCGTCGAAGTTCGCCCTGATCTCCTTGAGCATCGCGGCCTCGCGACCGTAATCCATCTCCTCGCGGATCGTCTTCGCGAACTCGTCAGCCAGGTTCTCGAGGGAGAACGACCGCGATTGGTCGACGAAACGCATCAGGATCGGGAGCGACCATCGGACCACCCTGAGGTCGGCTTCGACGAGTTCCTCGATGTTCGGTCGGCGGACTTTGACCGCGACCGGCTCGCCGTCGACTGCTGCGCGGTACACCTGCCCGAGACTCGCCCCACTGATCGCGTCCGTCTCGAAGTCATCGAATTGGGTGTCGACGTCCCCGAGGTCGGCCTGGATGACCTGTTTCGCGTCGGCCCACTCGGCCGGTGGCACCTCGTCTTGCAGGGCAGATAGTACCTCGATGTACGCCGGTGGCAGGATGTCGGGTCGCGTCGAGAGCAACTGTCCCAGCTTGATGAACGTCGGCCCGAGGGTGAGCAACGACTCGAGGAGCACCTCTGCTCGACGCCGATGGGTTTGGGGGTCGACCCGCCTCGAGCGACCGAAGAGGAGCCAGCGCTTTCGGTCGCGGGCATAGGCCCACAGCAGCGGCAGGAAGTGCCACGCGACGACGACGAACCGCCGATATGCGCGAAGGATGGCCAGCCTCGGTCACCTCGTGTTAGGCGTCATTCGTCGACCTCTCCTCGTCCTCGTCGGCTGGCTCGTCTTCGACGACCTCGATGTGTGTCTCGTCGGCGTCGGCCTTCGCCAACGTCAACTCGAGCACACCGCGGTCGACGGTGGCGTCGGCCTCGTCCTCGCTCGCATCGGGGGGCAGGGGTAGATCGGCGTCCAGAAACAGCGATCGGTTTTCCTCGATGTACTGAAACTCTCCGGGGAGGTCCTTCTCGCGACGCGCCTCGATCGTGATACGGCGCTCCTCGACGGTGACGTCGACGGTCTCGGCAGAGACGCCCGGGACGTCGATCACCAGCCGATAGGCATCTTCACTCTCGAGTAAGTCGAAAAAGACGGCGTCCGAGAGGTCACGCAGGGCGTCACGAAGGGCTGACATACTTGTGGCTTTGAACGCCGATACGAAAAAGCCCGCGGTCGCGGCCGGTTTCGGGGACCGCACCGATCGCGCTCCCCTTCAGCCTCAGTACTCCGTCAAGCGTCGACGTGCGAGTCGAACCGGACACCTCCCATCGGTTCGACTCACACGTTCGGGCTTGACGAACTACTCAGGCGAGTGTCGTCTCGACTGCTGGTCCGCCAAACAGGGCCACCAGGACGCCGATCAGGATGGCAACGAGGATCCAGAAAATTCCCCGGTAGGCCACCCGGCGCGCGGCCTGCCCCTCGGGTACGTCGAATAACAGAAACCGGGGTCCGGTCAGCCGATGGCGGAGCCGGGTCACCAACCCGGCATCGGTCGGGGCTGCCGACTCGACGATCGCGTTCACCTGCCCTGCTTCTTTCGAAATGGTCGTATCGTACCGGGCCGTTCCGAGCAGGTGTGCCGTCCCCCCGACATCAAGCCGTCGCTCGATGTAGCGCCGGTCGCGCCCCGTGGAAAGTTCGACGGGGCCGAGTGCGAAACCCGTGTTCTCGTCGGAGATGTCCTCGTCGGCGGCGATGAATTCGGCGATCGGAGCCGGGGGTTCCTCGCCGCCGTCGACGCGAATGCGGGCATCATCGGAGAGCCGGAAGTCAGCCCCCGTCGGATCGACGAGGACGCTCCCCGAGTCGTCCTCGAGATAGAACGGGACGCCGCCGGACTGGCTGTCGATGTCGACCCACTTGGTGCGGGAGCCACTGTTGCTCGAGCGCTTGCGTCGTCGCTCCTCGACGACGTACTCGAGGGCGACGCAGTCGGTTTCCGTGAACGGCGACTCGAGCACGTCCTCGGCGGGAGAGACGCTACCGGAGAGTTCGACTGCACCGCCCTCGGACGCCGTAAGCACGCTATCGGGCTCGTTTCGATAGAGTCGGACCGCCAGCGTACACTCCCTGATTCCGTACCCGAGCGTGGCGGTGGCGGCAAGTGCGCCGATGGCGGCTCCCACCAGGACCAGTTCCGACATGGTCCGAGATAGACAAATCTACTAGAAAAGTGATGTGATTTGGGCCGACTGGGCACATCGCACCCGCACGCTTTTGGCCATCGCCCGCCGCCAGTCTCACATGAAGGGAGCCGACAGCGACAGAACCGAATCCGGCTTCAGGGTACGGACCAGGGTGGCCGAGGCCCAGTCCATCCTCCGTGAGGCCCTCGAGGCACGCGATATTCGGTGTGCGGACGAACGGATACCGCTCGAGCGAGCCGACGGCCACGTGCTCGCGGAGTCGGTCACGGCGGCCGTCGACGTTCCCCACTACGAACGGGCGGCGATGGACGGCTACGCCGTGCGAGCGGCAGACACGTTCGGGGCGACCGAGCGCTCGCCCGCGGTCCTCCAGGGGGAGGCCGAGCCGGACCACGACTCGACACTCCAGCCCGACAGCGCCAGGCGGGTCCACACGGGGAGCGCGATGCCGCCCGAGGCCGATGCTGTCGTGATGATCGAACGCGTCGAGGAGCTCGCGGGCACCCAAGAGGTCGAGATCCTCGAGGGGGTCGCCGAGGGCGAGAACGTCGCGCCCGTGGGCGAGGATGTGGAGGCGGACCAGCACCTGTACGAGCCTGGACATCGACTCCGTCCCTCGGACCTCGGGCTGCTTCGGTCTGTCGGGACGAGGCAACCGCTGGTTGCTACGCGACCGACCGTCGGCGTGGTCCCGACGGGTGAGGAGGTGGTCCAGTCGGATCCGGGCCCCGGTGAGGTGATCGAGACCAATGGGCTGACCGTCTCGCGGCTGGTCGAGCGCTGGGGTGGTCGCGCGACCCACCGCGAGGTGGTGACTGACGCCCCCGAGAGTCTCCGGGTGGCTATTCAGCGCGATCTCACGAAGGACGTCGTGGTGACGACCGGGGGCTCCTCCGTCGGCGAGCGGGACCTCCTTCCAGAGGTGATCGACGACCTCGGCGAGGTGTTGGTCCACGGTGTGGCGCTGAAACCGGGTCACCCAGTCTGTCTCGGCATCGTCGAGGGGACGCCCGTGCTCGCCCTCCCTGGCTATCCCGTCGCCTGCATCATCAATGCCGTCCAGTTCGTGCGCCCGGTGTTGGCGTGGCTCGAGGGGACGGAGCCGAGCCCACAGCCGTCGGTCGAGGCGACCCTCGAGCGGAAGATTCCATCCGAACCCGGTACGCGCACGTTCGCGAGGGTGAGCCTCGAGGCTTCGGGGGACAGTACGGCTGACGCGGCGGCCCCGTCCGAGGTGGGCGACTGGGTTGCCACCCCGACCAGGGCGAGCGGTTCCGGCGTCCTCTCCAGTGTCGCCCTCGCCGACGGCTGGGTCGTGGTTCCCGAGTCGCGAGAAGGCATCCCTGCAAGGGAATCGGTCACCGTCGAGTTGTGGGACGCGTGACAGCCGCCCTTGCCTGACCGCGGAGGGGCGCGGCGCTGACGGGAGGGGTGATTGCCCGTCGGCTATAGTAACAATTGAAACGATTTACACACCCTCCACAGTGAGTCGACTCAGAACCGGTGACAAACCGGCTCTGAGCCATGGTCTCGTGAGGGTGTGTACAATGACCTTCAGTGGCTACTATACTCCAGCGTTCAACCCCCGACGCGGCGGTCGGGCGACGTCTGTTTGGCCGTGCTGGAGCTTCCAGGCGACACTCGCTCTCGGCCCCGGACCATCGTGTCGCCCGAAGGCAGTGTGGCCCGGGATCGCGGTCAGCGCACGACCGCCCTGGTCCGGCCATGGTTTATACCGGTCCGTCTATGCCGATCGAACGCCCCCACTCGAGGCTTTTTGCCCTCCGCTCCCCAACCCCTGGGCATGGAACGCAAGGAATTTCGCGACCTCGTCTCGCCCGAGGCTGCCCGAGAGGCCATCGCGTCGCTTCCGCTCGAGGGTGGCATCGACCGGGTCCCGCTCCGTGAGGCCCGCGGTCGTGTGCTCGTGAGTCGACTCGACGCCGAACTGGACGTCCCCGGGTTCGATCGCTCGAGCATGGACGGCTACGCGCTGCGGGCCCGAGACACGTTCGGGGTCGACGAGGCCGATCCGGCCCGCCTCACGGTCGTCGACGCGGTACACGCGGGCGAGGAACCCGACGTCGCAGTCGCGGCGGGCGAAGCCGTCGAGATTTCCACGGGAGCAGTGATGCCAGAGGGAGCGGACGCGATGGTCCCCGTCGAGCGAACTGACCTCGAATCGGCGGATGGGGCTGACGACCAGCAGCCGACGGTTTTGATCCGCACGAGCGTCGCCCCCGGTGACAACGTCATGTTCGCCGGTGCCGACGTCGCCGCGGGCGAGCGAGCGCTGGGGCCGGGAACTCGCCTGACAGCCCGCGACATCGGGCTGCTGTCGGCCCTGGGCATCGACGAGGTCCCGGTTCGCTCGCACCCGCGAGTTGGCATCATCTCCACGGGTGACGAACTCGTTCGTCCGGGCGGTGCGGTCGATCACCGCCGCGGTGAGATCTACGACGTCAACAGCTACACGATCGCCGCCGGGGTCGAGGAGGCCGGCGGCGAGGCCGTCCTGTATCCACATGCGGGTGACGAGGAGGCGGCGATGGAACGCGTGCTTCGGGAGGCTGCGGCCGAGTGCGATCTGGTGCTCTCCTCCGGGTCCACGAGTGCCAGTGCCGTCGACGTGATCTACCGCGTCATCGAGGAACAGGGCGACCTCCTGCTCCATGGAGTGAGCATCAAGCCCGGAAAGCCGATGCTCGTGGGTCGCCTCGAGGGGATGACGCCCGAGGCGGGCCAGGATGCCAGCCAGGCTGACGAGGCCGGGTCCGCCCCCTCGGCGTACGTCGGCCTCCCCGGCTACCCAGTCTCCGCGATGATGGTGTTTCGCACCTTCGTCGCCCCGGTGATCCGACAGGCAGCGGGGCTTCCCGAACCCGAGACGGCGACCGTCACGGGCCGGCTCGCCCGAGAGGAGCGCTCCGATCAGGGCCGCCACCGACTCGCCCCGGTCGGGCTGACGACCGACGGCGACGGCGAGACGCTCGTCTATCCCGTCGACAAGGGTAGCGGGGCCACTACGAGTCTCGCCGACGCCGACGGCCTGATCGAGATCGATGCCGATACCGACTACCTCGAAGCGGGAACCGAACTCGAGGTGACACTGTTTTCGCCCGACACCAGCCCGCCGACGCTGTTCGCCGTCGGCGAGGACGACCCGACGCTCAATCGGCTCCTCGACCGCCTCGAGCACCCGCGTTTTCTCCCCATCGGCACCCGGCCGGGACTCCGTCGTCTTCGCGATGGTGTCCCCGACGTCGCGGTCGTCGCAGGTCCGATCGAACGCGAGATTCCCGGCGTCGACATCGGCGGCTGGCGTCGCGAGTGGGGGCTGGTCGTCCCGGCGGGCAACCCGGCCGACGTCGAGGGGCTCGCGGCTCTCGTGGATCGGGATCTCGCGTTCGTCAACCGCACGACAGACTCCGGCCTCCGGACGAGCCTCGGAAACACGGTTGCCGCCCTCGCGAACGAGCGGGGGGTCGATCGACACGACATCACCCGTGCAATCGAGGGCTTCGACATCGGTCTGCGGGCGCACGAGAGCCCGCCCCGGACCGTCGCCGCCGGCGACGCAGACGCCGCTCTCGGCCTTCGCTCGACGGCCGAGTACCTCGGCCTCGAGTTCGTCCCCCTCGGGGAGCAACCGGTCAGACTCGTCGCTGCGGCGGACCGCCTCGAAAAACCGGGGGTGGTCGAACTCGAGGCGACGCTTCGGTCCCCGGATGGCGGTTCGAACGACACGTCGTAATAGACGACTTTTGCATTGTGACGGTCTTACTGTGGCGAATGTCGTTATATCTGGAGTAGCAGTTTTAGGGCTAAGCGGTGTAGGAGGGATGATGTCGACGATCGCGGAATTTCGCATTCCCGCCGCGGATACGACGATGGGGCGTACGTTCGAGGCGGTGCCAGCCCTCACGATCGAGCTCGAGTCGTCGGTTTCGAATTCCCTGCCGTCGCTCTGGGCGAGTGGGGTCGAGCGCGCCACCCTCGAGGGCGCGTTCCGGGCCGATCCGACTGTCGACGACTTTGTCATGATCGCCGAAACCGACGACCGCATACTCTACGACGTCGACTCGCCGGCCGCTCAGCGGCTCTACGACCACCTGCTTGCAGCCGATGGCTCCCTCCTCGAGGGGTCAGGAACGGACGGCTGGTGGCAGTTCAAGATGCGATTTCGATCCCGTGACCACCTCGTCGAGACCCACGAGTGTCTGGCCGACCGGGAGATGACCGTCGATCTTGTCCGGGTGACCGATATCTCCTCGGCCCTCGGCAGTGGGACACGGCTGACACCAGAACAGCACGAGGCACTGGTTGCAGCCCTCGAGCGAGGGTATTTCCAGATCCCGCGACAGATCACGATGGAGGAACTGGCGACGGAACTGGACATCTCCCACCAGGCGCTCTCCGAGCGGTTGCGGCGGGCCTACGGAACCCTCGTGGACGCCGAGTTACAGCCGGTCAACGAGACGAGTCGGTGAGGCGGTTCCTGGCGCGGTGTGTTCGGTCTCGAGCGGAGGCCCCTGGGTGGCGCTGCTGGTCGATGCCAGGGGTGCGAGAGCGTCGCCTTCATCACGCGTGCGTGCCGTCGCTCGCAGGATTGCTCGCGACAGGATGCGCGGTCCGGGATTTGAACCCGATGGCGAGCTCTCGTCTCGTTCGGGCTCGCGTGATTCAAACCCGTCTTCCGATCGCCGTCGCTCGCGGGATTGCTCGCGACAGGATGCGCGGTCCGGGATTTGAACCCGGGTCATCAGCTTGGAAGGCTGAGGTCATAGCCGCTAGACCAACCACGCTCGCATACGCCGATTCGAGGTGGATGGTTAAGTCCGTTACCCTTTCCGACGACTGCGTCGCGGTCTCGCTTGTCACCTCCCCACAGACAACCGCAGGGCTCACCTCGCCAACACGGTGCTCGAGTACGCACACCTGCCTGGTCGATCACGACGTCTGGGGGACGAGATTCGAGGTATCGAAACCGACAGCTTTCACATGCGCTGGCTCGCCAGTACGCATATGCCACGACCCTCGAACCGCGTCTTGCCCTGGCCGACCCGCATCGTCCCTGGCCTCGAGGCGTCACGAATCTCGACCCGATTGGCCCGTACAGCCCCTCTGGCGGGTGATCGATGGTGAGCCCGGCTCAGTTGGGCCAGGGGGCACCGCCTGGGTTCGTGATTGGCGGTGTGAGCTCCGGCGTCGGGAAAACCGTCGCCACCCTCGCGATCAGCCACGCGCTCGACGACGCCGGGTACCGAGTCCAGCCGGCGAAGGCTGGGCCGGACTTCATCGATCCGAGCCATCACACAGCCCTGCTCGAGTGTCCCTCGCGAACGCTCGACCTGTGGCTCTGTGGTGCCGACGGCGTTCGTCGTAACTACGCCCGTGGCGAGGGCGATATGTGTCTCGTCGAGGGTGCCATGGGCCTCTACGACGGTGACGGCTCGAGCACGGCGATGGTGGCCGAAGCGCTCGAGCTCCCCGTCGTTCTCGTCGTCGACGCCAGTGCGGGCATGGAGAGTGTCGCAGCCACGGCATACGGCTTTCAACGCTACGCCGCGACGATCGATCGGGACGTCGAGGTGGCGGGGATCGTCGCCCAGCGCGCTCACGGCGGCGTTCACGAGCAAGGCATCCGGGATGCCCTTCCCGACGACCTCACGTACTTCGGCCGAATCCCGCCCTCGAGCGATCTCGAGATCCCGGACCGACACCTCGGCCTCGAGATGGGTTCGGAGGCGGGGCTGCCACGCGAGGCGCTCGCCGAAGCTACCGAGACGCTCGACGTGGCGGCGCTGGCCGCGATCGCGCGGGTGCCACCGGGACTCGACGGCCCAGGGGCGATGGAGACCGCTGGCGGTCGTAGCAAGCCGGTCGAGGCCACCGTCGCCGTCGCCGATGACGCCGCCTTCTGCTTCCGCTACCCCGCCACCATCGAACGCTTCCGCGAGCGTGCCGACCTGGTGACCTTTTCGCCCGTCGCCGGCGATCCGGTCCCCGAGTGCGACGCGGTCTATTTACCTGGCGGCTACCCAGAACTTCACGCCTCGACACTCGAGACGAGCGGGACGCTCGCCGAACTCGGCAACCGAGCCAGCGAAGGGCTGGCAGTCCTCGGGGAGTGTGGCGGGTTGATGGCGATGGGCCAGACGCTCACGACGGCCGAGGGGGACACCCACGAGATGGGCGGTATTCTCCCGGCCGACGTGACCATGCACGACCGGTACCAGGCGCTCGATCACGTCGAACTCGAGGCGCTCGAGGGGACGCTCACCGCCCGCGCCGGCGAGCGGATTCGAGGCCACGAGTTTCACTACTCGAGTGCCGACGTCGACCGGGCGCCTGACGCTCGGTTCGCGTTCGAGACCGTTCGCGGGAAGGGAATCACTGGCGACCGAGATGGCCTCGTGGCGTACGACTCACTCGGGACCTACGCCCACGTTCACCCCGAGAGTGGGGCGTTCGATCGGTTCCTCGAGAGCCTCGAATAGCCCGTACGAGAAGTCACCACTCGAGTGCCACGACGGCGACTGGTCGGACCGTCTCCGCCAGAATTGCCGTGGTCGTCGATCCAACCGCCTCGGTCGCGTCGGGTCGGCCGCCACGGACGCCCACCACGAGTTCGTCCGCGTCGTCTCTCTCGGCACACTCGAGGATAGCGCTCGACGGGTGGTCGGCCTCGACGACGACCGTCTCGACGCCCTCGAATCCCGCGAGTCGGACGCGGACCACGTTCAGGGCCTCCTCGGCGTCCATCCGTGCGTCGGGGCTGTCGGGACTGGCAACAGCAACGGCGGTGATCGCGTCGAGTTCGCCCCCGCGTTCCTGCACATAATCGCAGACGGCGGCCGCCGTGTGAACCGTGTCGACCGCGAGAAGCACGTCCATGGGTCACTCGAGGAGACCGGTGTCAATGAACCCGACGGCTGTGTGGGACAAGGATTCACGGGACTCCACGTCTTGCCGTGATACATCGGGTAGCTCGATCATGTCCTCGAGTCAGGCTCCCGGGGAGCACTCGAGGGGCTCGAGTTCGAGAATCGTCGCCACCAACGTCTCCAGGTCGTCCTCATCGGAGCCCACCACGGCCCCGGCAACCGGGCGGGACTCCTCGCCGACGACGACCGACGGTAGCGGCGCCTCCCGATAGCCCTCGACCAGCACGACGTCGTACCCTCGGTGGGCGTGGCGCTGAAGCACGCTCTCGAGTGCACACAGTTCGGGGTCGGCTCCGGTCTCGAAGAGCCTGGGCGCCGCCTGTTCGGCCGGCGGCGCGCGTTTGCCGCCGGGGGTGATTTCGAACGTGGCCGTCGGGGTGATCCCGACGACACTGGTCGCCCCTGCTTGCCGGTGGCGGTCGGTGTCGGTTCCGGGATCGTCCACCTCGATGTCGTGGTGGATCGACTTGATCGTCCCGACGCGCCACTCCTCGCCCAGGGCCGCGAGCAGTCCCTCCACGAGTGTCGTCTTTCCCGAATCGCTCGGGCCAACGATGCAGACCACCCGTAGCCCGGTGACTCCAGTCATATCCGTTCATGTGAGTCGCTCGAGCAAGTCGGTACTGGTTCACGCGCAGGATGGCGGTCTCGACGGGGCTGGATCACTTTCGCCGCCAGGACCAGATCGACGCACCGGCGGAGACCGACGACACGGCCCCCTCCCCGTTCCCTCGGCGTCGGTGGGCGACCGTCAGGTAGTAGACGATCACGTAACCCAGGATGGCGAGGCCGGTAGCGATGACGAGGTTGCCGACGAGGAGCAGGTGCCCGACGGTGACGAGCGTCGCGAGGGAGATGGCCGACGGCTCGACGAGTGGCTGTGTGCCGAAGATCACCGCCCCCAGCTGGTAACTCGCGACGTAGACCGCGGGTTTGATCAGCGGGTTCATGACCGCGATGGAGGCGAACATGGCGGGTTTGCTCACCCACGAAAACCAGTAGGCAAGCAGGAAGAACAGCCCGATTCCCAGGCCACCAGTGGGCATGGCCGTTACGAAAATGCCGATGGCGAAACTGATCGCGACCTCGTGAGGTGTGTGTTGCTCCCGGAACGCGGCCAGCAACGCACGTCTGATGCGATCTTGATAGCGATCAAGACGGTCGCGAACCATGGGACGTATCATCACACGCTTGTCCCGTGTGGACAAAAACGTATCGCCAATCCGTGAGGTCTGTCAGACGGGTGTCCTCTTCCAAACCCCCGTATTTCGACGCGTTTCCGTGCCCGTCCCGCTCACTGCCCCCAATATTTGTCTCTGTATCTATGTTTCCGATCGATAGATCCCTCGCCCGGACACAGGAGCGTCGACTCGGTACGGACGACCAGCGGTGAACGGGACAGCAAACCGTATGAGGGGACCCAACGTACGACGAACATGACGATTTCGATACCGCTCGGAACCGACGAGCGTCCCCTCGAGATCGAGTCGGCCACGGTCGCTAGGCCTCCCGGTGGGACCCCCGTGGACGTTCGTGGCGCGGCCGCGCAGGCGGTCTCGAATCCCCACGGCCCGGCACTCACTGATCGTGTCGATCCCGACGATTCGGTGGCGATCGTCATCACCGACGCCACCCGGGACGTACCGGACGACGTCCTGCTCGAGGTGTTGCTCACGACCCTGGGCCGAGCGGGTGTCGACCGATCACAGGTTAGCGTGGTGATCGGGCTGGGGCTCCACCGCCCGATGACCGATGCCGAGATCGGGGACATGCTCGGCCCGCACGCCGAGTTGGCGATCAACCATGATCCCACGGACGTGGTTACGGTCGGGACGGTCGACGGCTGTCCGGTCGAGATCGGCCGGCCGGTAGCCGAGGCTGACGTGGTCTGCTCGACGGGTGTCGTCGAACCCCACCAGTACGCCGGCTTCTCCGGGGGTGCGAAGACGGTCGTCATCGGTGCGGGGAGCGAGTCGCTCATCGGCTACACCCACGGTCCCGGGATGCTCGCTCGAGACGGTGTGCGGTTGGGCCGAATCGAGGACAACCCGTTTCGGGCGACACTCGATCGAGCGGGCGACCTCGCCGATATCGAGTTCTGTTGTAACCTCACGCACGGTCCGGCGGGCGTGCTCGACGTCAGTGCCGGCGACCCAAGAGCCGTCGTCGCCGACCTCGCGAGCACCGCACGGGCTGCCCTGGCCGCCCCCCTCGAGCCCACTCGAGCGTTCGATGCGGTCGTCTGTGGCGTCGGTGCGCCGAAAGATGCGAATCTCTACCAGGCGACCCGGGCGGCGACCTACGTCGCGCTGGGAGCGCACAACCCCCTCGCTGTGGGGGGTCGACTGGTCGTTCCTGCCGAACTACCCGAGGGCGTCGGGTCTGGTACCGGCGAACGCCGGTTCGGTGAGCGCCTCCGCGCCGCGACGAGTGCGGCGTCGCTGTACGACGAGATGCGCGGTGGATACGAACCCGGTGCCCAGCGGGCGTTCGTCCTCGCTCGCGTCCTTCGAGAGTACGACGTGTGGGTCACCGACAACGCGGTTCCCGACGTTCTCGAGTCGCGACTCTGCAGCCACGCCCCCCGCGCCGAGGATGCACTCGGGGGTGCCGAGGACGTGCTCGTGGTGCCGGACGCGATCAACACGCTCCTCGTCGATGGGTGATCGGTATCACCGCGTCCGACGTCACTCGGCGTCCGCGGCTGCCCAGAGCGGGTAGAGGTCGTCGGTCACCGGGTCCTCGATACGCTCGCCGTCGATGAGCGCCGCCGGCTCCGGCCCAGCGCCAGCCCTATTCTCCGCCTCGAGGTCGCTGACCGCACCGATGTCGGTTCCCTCGATGCCCGCCGTCTCGAGAGCGGCCAGCGCCGCCTCGAGGCGGGCCGGTGGGACGGTCGCTATGAGCGCTCCGGATCCGAAGATACGGAGCGGATCGACCCCGGCGGCGGCACACAGCGCTCGGGTTTCCTCGCGGATCGCCACCGCCTCGCGATCGATCTCGACCGTGCACGCTCCCGCCTGGGCAACCTCGAGGGCCGCGGCGGCGATCCCGCCCTCCGTCGGGTCGTGCATCGCGGTGGCGTGGTCTCGGAGCGCGCGAGCCGCGGGGACGACGCTGATGTCGTCGAAAAGCGTCAGTGCCTCTGTCCGGATGTCGTCGTCAACGCCGAGTTGATCGCCGAAATCGGCCGCGAGGATGGCCGTCCCCTCCACCCCGGCTGCGCCAGCGAGCACCACGCGGTCGCCGGGGCTGGCCCCGCCAGTCGGCACGACCTGTTCGGTTGCTCCCATCGCCGTCAGCGAGAGTAGCGGGCGCTCGAGGGCGTCGACGGTTTCGGTGTGGCCGCCGACGACGGCCACACCGAGGGATCGGGCGGCTGCGTCGACGTCGTCGGTGATCGCCTCGAGGTCGGCGTCGCCGTCGGGCAGCAGGATGACGACCGTCAGCCAGCGCGGATCGGCCCCGGAGGCGGCGACGTCGTTGCACGCGACGTGGACGCCGAGTGTCCCCACCCGGGAGGCGGCCAGCGAGATAGGGTCGGAACTCACGACGAGTGAGCCACCCGGCCAGTCGATGGCCGCGGCGTCCTCACCCAGTGCTGGCCCGAGGGTCACGGCGTCGTCGGTGGCACCAGTTCGGGTGAACACGTGTTCACAGAGTATCGTGGGATCGGCTTTGCCAGGCATGATCTGTAAGCAGCGGGTACTGACGGGTTGGTTATCCGAGGGAGGTAATGGTTGTTGGGTTGTGGTAGGCGAGCACTGGTGGCTGGGTTGTGATAGTCGGCCACCGGTGGCTGGGTTGGAGTAAGCGGGCACTGATGGGTGCGTTCGGCACCCCCGGTGGTCCTCACCGCTGCACGTCGATCTCTTCCAGTATCGGCTCGAGGGCCGACGCCAGTTCCTCGAATCGCTCCATCGACATCGAGTCCGTCGTCACCCAGACGCCGTTGTCCTCGCCGATGACGCGGGTCAGGTACCCGCGCTCGAACATCCGGACCGTGGCGACGTACCTTCCGAGTTGGCTGTTTCGGTAGGCTCCCTGGGAGTGGAACCCGAGGCGCTCGTGCTCGGCGAATCCCATGAGGTCGGCCGTCCGATCCAGATCCGAACGCAGGTAGACCTGCTGGACATCGTCCTCGGTGAAGTACGTGATACTGCGCAGTTCGTCGCCAACGCTCGTTCGACACGCGCTCAGGATTTCCTCGCGGGTGGACGTTGAGAGTACGTCGTCGTCCATGCGACAAATTACCAATCCGAGACGCAAAGAACTGCCGGTGGGCGCTACGAATCGAGCAGTGAATCGACGAGGCGCTCGAATCGATCGACCAGCCGCGAGCCCGGGTGTGGGTCGACCGTCTCGAGCAACGCCGCGGTCTCGGCTGGTCGCGAAAGCGACAGCACTACGCGGTTACCCCGCGGATGGTGGCGCTCGATCAGGTCGCACTCGAGTAGATGATCCAGGTGGTGCTCGAGCGTGCTGCGGGGAATCTCGAGGGCCTCGACGAGGTCGCCCGGCCGGGCCCGCTCGCGAGCGTAGAGGGCGGTGACGATGGCACCGGTAGTCTCCCGACGCAACAGGGCCATGGCGTCTCGCTCCCACTCTTCGTAGGCGGTTGCCGGCGCGAAGTAATGGGTGCGACCGAAGCGCTCGTGGCGGGTCACCGAGCCGTCCCTGATCAGCCGCCGCACGTGATACTGTACCTGGCCCGGTGCGAGCGAGCAGTCCCGGACCAGCGCGTTGAAGTGGATCCCGGGATCGCTCGCGATCGCGTCGTGGATCGTACACCGGGTCGAATTCTCACCCGCGTCGGTCATTGCCGATCACCGCCATCAGTCGGTTCGGATCCCTCGAGATTCGTTCCGTCGCTGGGATCGAGCCGACCCACGGAAACGATCGCGGCGATCAGGAACGCCGCGATCACGACGTCGAGGAGGTGTTCGATGGTGTGGTGGGTCTGCATCGGAACGTAACCGAGGACGGTGCCGGCACCGACGATGGGTCTGGCGACCAGTGCCGCGAGTGCCGCCGTGATGAGCAGGTAGGGGAGCGATCGACGACGACGATAGGCACTCGCCGACAGCACGAAGACGACGATTGCGCCCACCGCCGAGAGGGCGATGAGGAGCGCCAGGTGCCAATCGACGCTGCCCGAGCCGATCTCCGAGGAGGACTCGAGGAGCGTTGATTCGCTCAGCCACGACGCCTCGACGGTGACTGTTGGCGGTCCCCCTGAGGGGGGTACCGATCGGTGCATATCCCAACTCGGTGCTCGAGGTACTTCGTCGTCTCGCTCTTTCGGCGATTGGACCAGACTCGGTTTCGGCTGTCCCTGCGCACGCGGTGAGGGCTTCCACTGTACGTGGCACGCACCGTTTTTGTCGCTGCCGAACCCACTCGGAGACGTATGCCGCCAGTTTCGAGCGACGATAGCGGGCGTGTCCATGGTCGGGCCTTCGGCCACGGGGAGCTCCTCGAAGAACCGATTGCGGCGGTCTTTTGGGACATCGGCGGCGTCATCCTCGACCTCGAGTCCGTCGAGCACGCTCACGCGCTCTTCGTCGATCTCCTCTGTGACCGCCACGAGCTGTCCATCCAACGAGACCGCGCCCTCGAGGTCTGGCGAACCGCCGTGGGTGACGCCTTTCGGTCCCGTGAGCCCGATACCTACTACCCCGCTCGGGCGGCCTACGCAGCGGGAGTGGCGGCGGTCATCGAAGCTGCGAACTCATCGTCACGGCCAGCGTCACCGAACCACCCCGACAGGGAGGCGTGGCAACCGCTGCTCGAGGCGGCTACCTGCTGGGCGATCGAGCCGAACCCGGGGGCCGTCGAGACCGTTCACGAACTCGTCACCCGCGACCTCCATGTCGGTATCCTCAGCGACGTCGACGACGCGGAGTGCCGGCTGATCCTCGAGCGCTTTGGCATCCGGGATGCATTCGACTCGATCACCACCTCGGAGGCCGTCGGACACACGAAACCCCACCCTGCCATGTTCGAGACGGCACTCGAGGCGGCGGGCCTCCGGGACGATCCAGAGCGGGCGCTCATGATTGGCGATCGGTACGATCACGACATCGTGGGTGCGGCCGATGCCGGGATGGTTCCGGTGGGCTACGGGGCCGACACGGGAGCGAAACCGATGGTGACGATCGACCGGCTTCCGGCCGTCCTCGACGTCCTCGACGTTGGGCCGACACAAGATCTGGAGGACTGCAACGACCCGAGATAGTCACCCGAGTCGATAGACCACCACGCCCGAATTCTCGGACCCGACTACAGGTCATGAAGTGTACCACTTCGAGAACTGAACTATCGAACTCCAGGTGGGGTGCAATCACCAGCCAGCGGTACGCCCTCGAGGGTTCGATCCTCGCTCGAACTCACCGCTCCAGGCGAACCCGACCGTCGGTCGTCTCCAGCCCGAACCCGAAGGACTCGAGGGCTGCCCGCGAGCGCTCGCCGCCGTGGAGCCAACACTCCACGAGGTCCGCCGGTTCGTCGATGTCGGTGGCGAGTCGAAACGAGTCCACGACTGACCACGACGCCTCGCAGTCGGCGGCAACCTGTCGATGGTCCAGATACGATGCTCCGTGGTAATCGACCCGAAACGCCGGCTCCCTGACGACCAGGGCGTTCGTCCCGCCGCCGCGGCCGGGGGCGACGGCGACCTCGCCCGGGGTCCCGAACAGGTCTGCCAGGGCGTCGGGGGTCGCCAGCGCGAGGTCGGCCATGACGATGGCGACGCCTTCGTGGCCGGTGTTCACGCCAGTCGACGGCAGGGCCCGCTCGAGGACGGCGTTGACCGCTACGGACAGCGGTCGGTCGTCCACCGTCACGACCGCCTCCGTGAGCGCCCGCACACCCATCAGCCCGGCAGGCGGCGACAGTGCCCCCGTCGCCAACACCCCGGGTTCGTGACCTGCTGCCCGAATCGCTTCACAGACGTCAGCCAGCATCGCGTACGCCAGTCGACGTCGCTCCTCGTCTCGAAGCGCCGGCTCGAGGCGGGACTTGGGCTCCTCGCCCGCAAACGGGACGACGACACGCTTTGGCATCGCTCGCGGCTACTCGGGCGGGCGAGAAAAACGCGTCGACCCTCGAGCGCCGACCCTAAAAGAGGGGCTCGAGTTCGTCCTCGTCGTCCTCGACGAGGGTCTCGAGGTTCTCGCTGCTCTGGGACTCGATGTCCTCCATGTTGTCCTGGGCCTCGATCGCCACCTGCTGGAGGCGCTTGATCCGGGGGACGTTCGTCACGCCCGAGAGGAGGATGGCCGCCGAGACCTCGGGGACGTTCCGCGGGAAGTCCCCGCCGCGGACCTCCATCGAGCCCGTTTCCTCCTCGAGCCACTTTCGCCCGCGCTCGATCCCTTTCCGGTTCAGGTACTCGCTGGGGCCGGAGAGGACGAGCAGCGCGCGTTCGGTCCCCTCGATCTCACAGGGGAGCGTGAGGCGGCCGAGGGCCGCCTTGCGAACGAGGCTCGTGATGCGGTTGGTCGTGTTCGCGGCGTCGAGTCCGTCGTTGCCGCCACCGCCGCCGGTGAACCGCGACAGCAAGCCGCCACCGGTGTTGAGTTCGACATCTTCGGAGGCGTAGCCGACCGTGGAGACGCCACCACCCGAGAGGGTGTTGATAATCTCCGAGGAGTCGACGACACTCTCGGCCACCTCCTGGCCCTCGCCGACCTCGCCAGCACCGAAGAGCACGCCGAAGCGCCGGACGATCTCCTCGTTGATCTGGGCGTACCCACCCTCGACGGACTCGCCGGTCTGTCGCCAGGAGTCGTTGTCGAAGACGAGCAGGTTGTCGACCTCGCGGACGAACGTCTGGAACGAGCGGGCCGCATTGAGGGTGTAGATGCCCCCTTCGTCGGTGCCGGGCAGGATGCCCAGCCCGTAGACCGGGATGGTGTAGATCCGCTTGAGGTGCTTGGCGAGCACTGGCGCGCCACCGGATCCGGTTCCGCCGCCCATCCCGGCGACCACGATGAATGCGTCGACCTCGTGGGTCGGGATGGCGTCGACGGCGTTCTGAACCTCGTCGATGTCTTCCTCGGCGATTTCCGCGCCGAGTTCGTTGTCTGCACCCACGCCGTGGCCCTTCACGCGGGCCTGGCCGATGAGTACACGATTCTCCTGGGGGATATTGTCGAGCCCGATGAGATCCGCTTTCGCGGTGTTGACAGCGATCGCCGCACGGACGATTCCGCTGTTGGTGCGGTCGTCGTAATCGAGGAATCGATCGACGACCTTCCCACCGGCCTGTCCGAATCCGATCATCGCCAGCTTCATTGTTGGTCTGGGGGCTCCGTTGACTCGTTACCAGTTCGATGAGGGATATAAACTTTGTGATGACCTGAATTTCAGGTGCACAAGTATGTCGGCAAAAACCACAAGACGTGATGCCTTTTCGACGGTTCGAACGCCGTCTCGAATCGAACCTATTCATAGGTTAATTGAAGGATATAAATCGCTAGCTCCCCCGGATCACCGGGGTTCGTTCTCGACGCCGCTCGGTTGGGACTACACGATTGCTGGGGATGGGATCGCCATCGGGAGGACGCTCGTGGGCGCGCAGATCCAATCGCCAACCCGCAGCCCGCCTTGGACACAAACCGTGGGGCGACTCGTCTCAGTTCGCTAGACGAGCCCCAGATACTCCTCGAGGCTGCGCAGGTCCGTCTCCTCGACACCGAACGCCGTCACGTCGTTCGTCGCGACCCGGTTATCGAGCTCGAGCGAACGCGCCTGATCGGGACCGAAGGGAACGAACGGAACGGGCCCGGCCATCGTGAGCCCCAGCTTCGCCAGCGCCATCGGTACCGGGAGGACGGTCACGGACCGTCCTTCGGCCCTGTATGCCAGTTCGGTGACCTCCTTGAGGGTGTGGACGTGGGGTCCACCGATCTCGTAGCGCTGGCCGACGTGGGTCTCGTCCGCGAGACTGTCGGCAATCATCGGGACGAGGTCGCCGACCCAGATCGGCTGAAACGGTGTCTTACCGCCGCCCGGCAGCCCCGTGAGGTAGGGCGTCGTGAGTTGCTTGGTGAACGAGACGAACTCCCCGCCGTCACCGAAGACCACGGACGGACAGAAGATGGTCCACGCCAGGTCGGAATCCGTGACCACTGCTTCGGCTTCCCCCTTCGCGCGGATGTACTCGGTAGAACCCTCCGGATCGGCCCCGAGGGCGCTCATCTGGACGAATCGATCAACGTCGCCCGCTTTTGCCGCCTCGACGAGGTTTCGGGTCCCCTCGAGGTGGACGCGCTCGTGACTGACCCCCGAGGGCGGATCGAACAGTGGGGACAGCGCCACGAGATTGACCACGGCATCGTGATCGGCGACGGTATCGGCGATGGAGTCGTATGCACCGACGTCTCCCACGGCAGTGTCGACGCCTGTCGGCGACGAGTCAGGGTTCGGATTCCGCGACAACGCCGTCACGTCGTGGCCTCGATCGGCCAGCTCTGTACAGAGGTTTGTCCCGATAAAGCCCGTGCCGCCAGCAACGAGTACGTTCATATGCACCTAGAGGACATCGCCTCGTATATACATGCATCCTAACTGAATTGTCGATTGCCGAGCCTCTACCCCTCGCGTCGGTGGGTTTTTTACTTATCGCCTGCACCCGCCAGCAGCGTCGTCGCTCGTTCGCCGTCACGCTCGAGGGCCATCGCCGGGTCGTTGGGATCGTCGTGTTCGTACACCAGCCACGACACCTCGGCCTCGCGGGCCGCTTCGACCGTCGCCTCGAGCGGCACGTCGCCCGCGCCGAGCGCACACGGTCGGTCGCCGTCGACGTCCTTGAGGTGAACGAGGTCGATCAGATCGCCGTGGCGCTCGAGGATGGCGATCGGATCGCGGTCTGCGGCGACGGCCCAGCCGACGTCCAGTTCGAGCCCGATGCCGGCTTCGGCGAGTCCTGCCACGAACGGCTCGAAGGCGTCGGTCGGTTCCCGGTCCCCGGCCGCCGGAAGCGTCGTGAACTCCTGGTCGTGATTGTGATAGGCCAGCCTGGTGTCAGTCCCCTCCAATTCACCCGCAACTGACCTGAGTCGGTCGATCGCTGTCGAAAGCCGTTCGCGCTCCTCGAAGACTGCCGGTTCGAGCCACGGGACGACGAGGTGATCACAGTCGAGGTCGCGATACTGCTCCGCGACGGCGGTAGGGTCGTCCTCGAGGTCCTCGATCGGGACGTGGGCGGCGACGGGTTCGAGGCCGGTGGCCGCGAGCTGATCCGCCACCACACCGGTGCCCAGGCCGGAATCGAGACCCGCGAACTCGACGCCCTCGAAGGGGCTGTCGGCGACCAGCGCGAGCAGGTCGGGTAGCGAGCGCTCGAGCGAGCGAAGCGAGTAGAGCTGGATAGCGAGGCGCATACCGACCGTCGACGCCGGGCGAGCAAAAAGCTTGATTGTCTCGGCCAGAGCAGTGCCCCAGTCCCGATCAGTGGGTCGCCTCGGCCCGCGAGCGACAGATCTCGAGGAAGTTCTCGAACACCGCCTCGCCTTCGGCCGTGTGGGCCACCTCTGGGTGCCACTGGACGCCGTACAGGTCGCGCTCGGTGTCGCTCATTGCCTCGACGCTACAGACATCGCTGCTGGCTGTCAGCGTGAAGCCCTCGGGCAGGGTCTTCACCTCGTCGGCGTGGCTCTCCCAGACCCGGGTTTCGGGGGCCAGCGAGCCAATCAGTGGATCCTCCGCCTCGAGAATCTCCACGGTGACGTCGGCGTAGCCGCCGTAGTCACCCGATCCGACCGAGCCACCGAGTTCGACGGCCATGAGCTGCATTCCCAGGCAGATGCCCAGCACGGGCCGCCCATCCTCGAGGTAAGCGGGGCTTTCGCCGATGCGGTCCATGTCCGGGCCACCGGAGAGGACGATGCCGTCAGCGTCGACGTCATCGGGTGGGGTCTGGTTATCGATCAATTTACAGTCGACGCCGAGATCGCGCAACGCACGTTGTTCGAGATGGGTGAACTGTCCGTGATTGTCCACCACGGCGATTGTCGTCATTGACACCTGGTACCCACTCGAGCGATAAAAACGGTCCGAATCACTCGTTTACGGTTGTTTCCCGTCAGCGAGAACCCGTCTCCGCTATCGATGAAATTATTACTGCGCTATCAACATAAGGATCAATGACGGATCCGGACAAGGGGGTATCGCGTCGATCGGTTCTAGCAGCCGTCGGGACGACGTCAGTGACGGCAGCGCTCGCGGGTTGCTCGGACGACGAATCACTGACGCTCGAGGAAGCCGATGGTGACGAACCATCCGAGGACGACTCGAGTGGCGACGATGCTGGCTCCACTGACGAACCCGCAGACGGCGATGGCGCGAGCCAGGACGAGGCGGCGGAGGATGCGGAAACGGAGTCCGCCACAGCGGAAGACGACGTCGACGATATCGACGATGATGATACTGACACCGACGATGAGACGGAGGGTGGTGACGACGCCTCACTGGTCGTCGAGGTGTACCAAGACGACGAACCGGTCGATGGCGTCGATGTGATCGTCGACGACGGTGAGCAGACACTCGCGGAAACCACCGATGATGGTGACGCCCGCTTCGAGGACCTCAGCCCGGGTGCGGTCACGGTCGTCGCGGACGTCGACGACGAGCACGGTACGGACGAACTGACGCTCGACGATGGCGAGAATCGCTTGCGGCTCACGCTCGGTTCCACGAGCGAACGCGAGGAAGCCTGGCTCACGGTCGGGCAGTCGCCACGAGCGGTCAATCCACTCGAGGCGGTTGACGTGAACACCCAGACCGTAGTCGAACAGGCCTACGAACCGTTGCTGGCCGTGGACGGGTCAGAACTCGTGGCCCACCTGGCAACCGACTGGAGCCGTCCGAGCGACAGGGTGATCGCGTTCGACATTCGCGAGGACGTCGTCTTCCACGATGGCAGTCCGATGACGGCCGATGACGTGGCCTTCAGTATCAACCTGGCAATCGATTCGACCCAGAGCGATGTGGCGTTCGATCTCGATACCATCGAGGAGGCCCAGGCCATCGGCGAATTCACTGTCGAGGTCGGGTTGACCGACGCCGCCCCAACCGCCCTGTACTCACTCGCTGCGTACTGTCGTATCCTGAACCGGGACTGGATCGAGAGCACTGGCGTCGACGCGCTGGAGGCCGAAATGAACGGCACAGGACCGTTCGAACTCGAGCACTTCGAGGCGGACCACCTCGTCGAGTACCGTCGCTTCGGAGACTACTGGGGTGACGAACCGACACCTCAAGAGGCACGAATCACGGGTGCGTCCGAGGAGGACCAGCGACGCACCGCTCTCGAATCGGGGGAGAGCGACATCGTCACTGACCTCTCTCCGGAAAGCGTTCCGAGCATCCAGGGCAACGATGAGCTCCGTCTCGAGACGATTCCGAGTCCAACACAACTCTTTATCGCCCTGCCGAACGACGAAGGGCCACTCGCCAGTCAAGCCGTTCGCCAGGCGCTGAACTACGCCGTCGACGTCGAGGCGATCGTCGACGGTATCCTGGACGGCTTCGCCACGCCAACGAGTCAGCCGTCGCTTCCCGGGACGCCCGGCCACGACCCCGCTCTCACCCCATACGGGTACGACCCGTCACGAGCGGAGGCCCTGATCGAGGAAAGCGGCGAGAGCGGGGCCGAACTCACCGTCGTCACACCGCAAGGACGATACGCGTCTGATGTCGAAATTGCCGAAGCTGTCGTGACGGCTATCGATACGCTTGCCAACGTCAACGCCGAGCTCGAGCTCTGGGACTTTGCACGCCTTGTCGATACCATATCGAGCGGCGAGATGGCCGACTCACCTGACGCCTTCCTGATCGGCTGGGGTGACGTGACCCTCGGTGGCACGAGTGCACTGGAAAACTGGTTCCTCCCCGAGTCTCCGTTCCAGCACTTCCGTGACGACGAGATCGAGGACGTGGTACTCGGCGCCCTCGACGAACCAGACGAGGGTCGTCACGAACGCCTCCTCGAGGAGGCAAACACGTTAGCACACGAGCGTGCCGGCTGGCTCTACCTGTTCCAGTACGAGGACCTCTACGGCGTCGCCGAGGGCGTCGATTGGAACCCATCTCGAGACGGGCGCGTGCGACTGGCGAATCTCGAGTTTTCGGGCTGACCGGCTTCGTCTCTCGAGTCCGCGTATCCGCACCGACCTCCCGCCCCGGTACATTTATTCCGATGCCGACGGAGATGTCGGTATGGCATTCGATCGCTCGGCGTACGACCATCCCGCGTGGTGGACGGCCCTCGGCACTGGCGTCGGTTACCTCCTGATCCTCGCCGTGATGACTGCTGCGCTCTTTCTGATTCCCTGGTTGATCTTTTCGGCGCTCTAGTCGGGCCACGCCCGAATCCTGGCACACCGTCAGCGGGGTCCAGTCCGCTCGGCCGCGGTCGTCACTCGAGATCGTGAACACAAACCGGCAGCAAACGTGAGACCGCTCAGGCGAACGTCTTCGAGACGTCGGCGTCTTCGTCGGATTCGGCCTGGACCTTCGCCCAGGCGTTCTCGAAGTCCTCCATCCGGATCTCCGTGCGGTCGTCGCGAATGGCGAACATCCCGGCTTCGGTACAGACCGCCTTGACGTCGGCCCCGGAGGCCTCGACGGTCTCGGCGGCGAGTTCGGCGAAGTCGACGTCGTCGTCGACGTTCATGTTCCGGGTGTGGATCTGGAAGATCAGTTCCCGGCCAGCCTCGTCGGGTTTTGGCACCTCGATGAGGCGGTCGAACCGACCCGGCCGGAGGATCGCCCGGTCGAGCATGTCGAAGCGGTTGGTCGCGGCGATGATGCGGATGTCCCCGCGCTCCTCGAAGCCGTCCATCTCGCTGAGCAGTTGCATCATCGTCCGCTGGACCTCGGCGTCGCCGGAGGTCTTCGACTCCGTGCGCTTGGCCGCGATGGCGTCGATCTCGTCGATGAACAGGACGGCCGGTTCGTGCTCGCGGGCGACCTCGAAGAGGTCACGGACGAGTTTCGCTCCCTCGCCGATGAACTTGTGGACGAGTTCCGAGCCGGCCATCTTGATAAAGGTGGCGTCGGTCTGGTTGGCGACGGCCTTCGCAAGCATCGTCTTGCCCGTCCCCGGTGGGCCATACAGCAGGACCCCACTCGGTGGATCGATGCCGACCTCCTCGAACATCTCGGGGCTCTTGAGGGGCATCTCGACGGTCTCGCGGACCTCCTGGAGCTGCTCGTCGAGCCCACCGATGTCCTCGTAGCTCACCTCGGGGCTCTGGGTCACCTCCATCACGCGTGCTCGGACGTCGGTCTCACTCGAGAGCGATTTGACGATCGACAGCGAATTGTTGACCGCCACCCTGTCGTCCGGCTCGAGATCCGCTCGCATCTCTTCGGTGACCTCGGTCAGCGCCTCCTGGTTGTTCCCGTGCTGTTTGATGATGACGCCGTCGTCCGACATCTCCTGGACGGTGGCGACGAACAGCGGGGACTGTTTGAGTTTCTTGTTCTCGTGGGTCAGGCGCTCGAGTTTCTGCTGGTACTTGTTGTTCTCGGCGTTCGCGTCGAGGAGCTTGTCCCGCATCTCCTCGTTCTGGGACTCGAGGACCTCGAGTCGTTCCTCGAGTGTCCGTATTTTTTCCTGTTGGGACGTGCCGTCCTCGTCGTAAGGGACGTCGACGTCTTCCACAGTATCGCTCATTACTCGCTGGTAGGGCAGTCGGTCATAAGAGGCTTCGGGTCGGATTAGGGTCGGTATAATAACTAAAGGGTATATTTTGAAACAGCAAATATTATTATCCTGTATCGGCTACGTGGGTGTACAATGAGCATCTCAGAATCGCTCCAACAGCCAGAGGGCGAGCGGGGAACGTGGGACGACGTCCGCGATCTGCCACCCAGTGCGAAACTCGTCGCGAAGGTCCTCGAATACAACGACACCATGACCCAACAGGAGATCGCCCAGGAGAGCTTGCTTCCGGCGCGTACGGTTCGGTACGCCCTCAGCCGGCTCGAGGACGAGAAGGTGATCGCCTCACGGTTTTCATTCTCGGACGCCCGCAAGCGCCTCTACTCGCTCCAGATCGAGTCCTGATACCCGAGAACGCCTCCTGCTGTCCCTCTCGGCCAGACCACGGTGTTTTTGTCAAGCGCGGCGTGGTCCACCGAGCGGACGAAGGTGCTGCGTATCCGCACCTGACGGGGCCAGTACACGCCGAATACAGTTGCAAACGCAGTGTTAGATGGTAGCACACACCTCTCCATCAGTAACGTTAACTGACAGTCCAGTTTTCATCACGCCAACGGATGGACACTGACCGATTGCAGGCAGCATTCATGGACACCGTCTACAGAGCGGCCTCCCGTGACGACGTGGACTACTACGTCGACCTCGCAGCGACCGTTGACGGGCCGGTACTCGAGTTGGGGTGTGGCACTGGCCGGATCTATCTCGAACTACTCGAGGCCGGCGTGGATGCCGAGGGTATCGATCTGTCGCCAGATTCACTCGCTGTGCTCCGGGACAACGCCGCCCAGCGGGGGCTCGAGCCGAGCGTCCGGCAGGCAGATATGACCGAGTTCGACGTAGACAGGGAGTATTCGCTCATCACCTGTCCGTTCAACGCCGTACAGGAATTGACGACGATCGAACAGCAGTTGGCACTCCTCGAGTCGGCGTACGATGCGCTGGCCCCTGACGGAATGTTCGTCTTCGACACGTTCGTGCCTGACCTCGAGTACATCGCCGAAATGTGGGGCGAGTGGCAACAGCGAACGATCGAGTTTCGGGACGACCCTGTCGAATTCCACACGCGCTCGCGACTGGTCGACGAGGTCACCCAGGAGTACGTCTCTGCCAAGAAAGCCATCACAGAGGACGGTGACCTGCTGTTTTCCTTCGAGGGCCGAGCGACGTTGCTGCCCTACCGCGAACTCGAGTTGCTCGCGCGCCTGTCGCCGTTCGACTCGTGGGATGTAACCGGCGACTACACCGACGAACCAGTAGCCGACACCCACTCGGCACAGGTCTGGACACTCCTTCGGAACTATAGTAACAATTGAAACGATGTACACACCCTCACAGCGAATCGGCTCAGAACCGGTTTCTCACCGGTTCTGAGCCATGGTATCGTGAGGGTGTGTGCAATGACTTTCAGTGGCTACTATAACACGACGCTGACGCTCACTGACAGGAGTGCGCGTCTCGGTCACGAACAGCTTTCACAGTAGAGGTCCGAAATACAGCTGTGAAAGGCGCACAACTCACCTACGAGTCAATCGGCGTAATCCGAACGCCGTTCGACTCACCGGACGGAATGCCGATCCAGCCAGTCGGCGATGCGGCGGTGGACGGACTCGTCGAACTCGAGGAAGCGTACGCGGATGGACTGGCGGATCTCGACGGATTCTCCCACTGTATCCTGCTGTATCACTTTCATGCGTCCGGTGACGATGCACCGCTCAAGGTCGAACCGTTTCTCGATGACGAACCGCGAGGCGTCTTTGCGACGCGGGCCCCACAGCGTCCAAACCCGATCGGCCTCTCGGTTGTCGAGGTCGAGTCCATTACGGGCAGCGAGATGACGGTCAGTGGTCTCGACGTCGTCGATGGGACACCCCTGTTGGATATCAAGCCATTCGTTCCGGACTTCGACGTCCCATCTGATGCGGATACCGGGTGGCTCGCGGCCTCGGCGTCGACCATCCAATCAACGCAAGCCGACGAACGGTTTCTTCGATAGGCCCATCCGGACTGACCACCAGGACTTCGTCAACCGGTTTTCGATTGCGGGATTCTACCCGAAAGACAGGCCGAGTGCCTCGGGGCTTGACCCCGAGGCGGTTCACAGGGCTATCTCCGGGTAACCAGCTCAGGTAGCGGTGGATTCGGCCGTCTCGAGCCTGGCCAAGTGAGTTGGCAGCTCGAGGCGGCGTTCGGTCGTGGCGACCGAAACCGTTAGCGGTCGACCGTAACCGACTCGAGAACGATGTCAGTTTTCGGTCGATCGTTCGCGTCGGTGTCCGCGGCTCCGATCTCCTCGACGACGTCCATCCCGTCGGTCACCTCACCGAAGACCGAGTGGCGACCGTCCAGGTGTGGGGTCGCGTCCAGGGTGATGAAGAACTGCGAGCCGTTGGTGTTCGGGCCCGCGTTGGCCATCGAGAGGGTGCCCGCGCTGTCGTGGGTCAACTCGTCGTGGAACTCGTCGTCGAAGGTGTAGCCGGGGCCACCGCGACCGGTGCCGGTGGGGTCCCCACACTGAATCATGAAGCCCTCGATGATCCGGTGGAAGACCACGTCGTCGTACAGGGGTTCGTCGGTGACGCGCTCGTCGGTCTCCGGATCTGTCCACTCGCGGTCGCCCGTCGCGAGACCGATGAAGTTGCCGACGGTTCGCGGGGCACGCTCCTCGAACAGTTCGACGGTGATGTCGCCCTCGCTCGTGTGCAACGTGGCAGTGGGATTCGCCATACCTCGAGCGTCGGTCGGCGGGGTGAAAACAATGCTGGTCTCGACGTGGCCCCAGGGTAGCAACTGAGTCGAGGCACTGACGTTCGGTTGCGTCTCTCGCTTCGGCAACTCCGGGGCTGTGGTCTCTCGAGTGGCGACGGGACGTCGCTCGCCGATCGGTGACTCCACGCACCGTCCGATATCCTGACCTACATATCGGTCGCTGCCCAATGGGCGGTCATGACCGGCGGAACGCACTCGAGTGAGACCTGCACCCTCACAACCCTGCCATCGGGGAGCCCAGTAACCACGACGGTCCACACCTATCGGGGTGGCGCGGACGGCCCAACCCTCTACGTGCAGGCCGCCCAGCACGGTCAGGAGGTCAATGGAACGGCGGTCCTCCGTCGATTTCACGAGCGGCTTCCGCTTGCGGACCTCGCCGGCACGATCGTTGCCGTTCCCGTAGCCGATCCGCTCACCTTCGATCACGTCTCCTACACGACGCCGGAATCGATCGACAGCGCCAACGCGAATATGAACCGCGTCTGGCCGGGCCGAGCCGACGGTAGCCTGCACGAACGCATGGCCGCCACCCTCTGGGAATTGATCGAGGATGCGGACGCGCTGGTCGACCTTCACACCGGAAGCCCGGACATGTTACCCCACGTGGTCTTCCTCGAGGGCGATCGGGCCTCCCGCGGGCTCGCCCGGGCCTTCGGCACCCCCGTCGCGCTCTCGGAACCGGCCAACGACGAGGCGAGCGAGGAGTGGCACAGTCGCGGCTTCGGTGGAAAACTCCGGGTGGCGGCCACGGAGGCCGGCATCCCCTCGATCACGCCCGAACTCGCCCATAACAAGCAGATTCTCGAGGACGTCGTCGAGACCGGCGTCGAGGGGCTCCTCGACGTCTGTCGGCACCTCGGGATGCTCCCGGGGGAGTCTCAACCGACTGAGCAGGTCGTCGCCCGCAACCATCTCGGCCGGGTCACGGCGCGAGCGTCCGGACTGTTCCGGGCGAATCCCGACCTCGAGTGTGGTGACCGTGTTGCCGAGGGCGACTTCCTCGGGACGCTGTACCATCCGACGACGTACGAGACGGTCCAGGAGGCCGTCGCCGACCGGGATGGGATTCTCTACGCCCTTCGCAAGGAGTCGACGACGACGGCGGGCGCGCAGTTGGCGAACGTGGCGATGATCCGCGAGGAGCTCTGACGACTTCGGAGTGGCGAGTTTCCCGCGAGGTCGCCGGGTCGCCCCTGACCGGAGTGACGGACCAGCAGGTAATCAATGGCCGATCGCCGGTGTAAGACATCGGGGTGGCTCCCGGGGCGTGGGAACGTGTGGTCCCTCTATGTCTCTCGCTCCCGTAGGTTCGCACGAGGTGAGAGATCGTGCACCGCTACGACTGGATACTGCTGGCTATTCCCGTCGCCCTGATCGGTGGCTGGCTCGTGGGCATGCTGACACCGGTGCCGATGGAGTACGGGATGGCCACTGGATTTGCGCTCGCCACCCCCTTCGTCTACGACGCGATGTTTCGGAACCCGCCACTCCCCGCGAGCGACGTCCAGCGGGTCACCGTCGCAGTCGTCTGGCACGCACTGCTAATTTTGCTGCTCATCGTCGCGCTGTGGTAGCATCCCACGGTCAGCGCCACCGCGGCCGGTGCTCCACCTACTGATACGGATTAGTGTCGCCTCTTCCCGGTGAGTGCCAGCCCAGGTTCGGCACTCACCGGTAAACAGTGACACTAAACCGTACGAATGGCCCACCGGGTTGGGGGTCGCCTCGGGGTCGTTTGTGGAGTGATGTGTTCACATTCCGGCGAGTATCGACCGAGCGGCGGCGGTGCTCGCCGGTCTGTGTCACAGCAGTCCCTCTCAGGTCGTCGCGTAGCCGCCGTCGACGACCAGCCCGTGGCCGCTGATGAACGAGGCCTCCTCGCTCGCGAGGAAGACGATGGCGGCGGCGACCTCCTCTGGGTCGCCAAAGCGCTTCAGCGGATACTCGTTTTCCATCCGCTCGCGGGCAGCCGCTGGGTCGTCGTAGCCCGCCAGCATCGCCTCGACGAGGCTCGTGTCGGTAAAGCCCGGACAGACCGTGTTCGCCCGGACGCCGTACGGTCCCGCCTCGGCGGCCACGGCTCGCGTGAAGTTGAGCACGGCCCCTTTGCTCATCGAGTAGGCGGCCTGCTTTGGCAATCCCCGAATGCTCGCGAGCGAGCCCACGTTGACGATGGCTCCCGAGCCCTGTTCCTTGAGGTGTGGGAGGGCCGCGTGACAGCCGTTCCAGACGCCGTTGATGTTCACCTCGAAGACGGAGTCCCGGAACGACTCGTCGGTCTCCTCCACGCGCGATGGCGGGTGACCGACGCCCGCGTTGTTGATCATCACGTCGAGGCCGTGTTCCGCGGCGACGGCATCGACCACGTCGTGGACGGCGGGCGCGTCGGTGACGTCGAGTTCGTGGAAGATCGCGTCGCCCCCATTTGCCTCGATCGCCTCGACGGTCTCCTCACCTGCGGGGGTGTTGACGTCCGTGACGACCACGAACGCACCCGCCGCCCCACAGCGTTTCGCCGTCGCTCGACCAATTCCCGATCCGGCTCCCGTGATGATCACCGTTTGATCCTCGAGTTGCATACCTCTTGCTTGGCCAGTTCGGTGTTAAAACTATGCACACCTCTCGAGTTTCTCGGGGAGCGACATCGGTCCCCCTCTCGAGGACGTCGGCGTCGAACTGGTGACCTCCCGAACGACCTCACCCGGTCAGCACGTCGACCACCCCGTGGAGGGTATCGACCTCGTGGGTCGGATCGGCCGACAGCGAAACCGCAGACCGGTGCGAGCGTCGAACGAAGACGGAGTCCATCCCCGCGCGCTCGGCCGCGACGACGTCACTCTCGCTGTCGCCGACGTACAGCGTGGATTCGGGGTCGCCATCGAGATCGATACGCGCCTGCTCGAGGTAGTGGGGGTTGGGTTTCTTCAGTGAGAGGCTCTCGATGGTTTTCGGCCGGCCGTAGTAGGTGTCGAACGTCGCCTCGAGGTCGAAGCGCTCCAGCACGAACTCGATCGTGCTGTGGTGGTTGTTGCTCACGACGCCACAGGGGCACTCGAGATCGAGGATGGCTGTGACGTCGTCGTAACGCGATCGAGTGCCAGCCTCGAACTGCTCGAACTGGGATCGCTCGTCGTGTGCTTCGCGGGCCGCCCAGAACGTCGCTGGGTCGAGGTCGTAGCTCGCACAAATGTCGTGCAGGCGGTCGACCGTGACGCCGGCTATGACGTCGTCGATCGACTGCTGGTCAACCTCGCCGACCCCGACGGCCCGAAACGCGGCGCGCGTGGCCGCGGCCTGAACCTCCGGTGTTGGCGGCTCGACGAGGACGCCGTCGCTGTCGAACAGGACCGTCTCGTACGCTGTCACGCGCACTCGTTCTCCGAACAATCAATTGAATATTTTGGTACCGTTACCGCCGTGATGGGGAGCGGAGTGGGCCCCGAAGGTTGGCTCCCGAGGGTCCCTCAAAACGCGCGCAGTTCCTCGAGCACGCCGAGCGCGCTGCCGTCGGCGATGACCTCGCGAGCGCGCTCGAGGCCCGCATCCAGGTCCGCCACGTCGTCCCGGGCGTACATCCGGAACGCGCCGTTCAGCGCGACGGCGTCGGCGAAGTGATCCTCACGCTCGCCAGCGAGGACTGTCTCGGTGATCGCGGCGGAATCGGTATCGACGTCGTCGACGGCGAGATCCTCCCCCTCCATCTCCATGCCGTAATCGGCGGTCTCGATTTCGAAGTCGTCGAACGCCCCCTCTTGCCAGTCGGCAACCTTGGTGTAGCCGGGGCGGATGTCGTCGTAGCCCTCCATCCCCTGGAACATCACGACCCTGGAAAACGAGAGTTGCTCGCTTTCTGCGACCAGATCGCACATCTTCTTCGCGAACGCGAGGTGGTAGAACGAACCCAGGTGGACGTCGGCGTTGGCCGGATTCGCGACCGTCTCGATGGTGTTGACGAAGGTCCGCACGCCCATTTGATCACGCCGCTCGTAGAGGGCCTGAATACCGGGGTTGAACGCGGGCTGGTAGTAGAAGCCAAAGCCGGTCTCGTCGACCATCGCCGCCGACTCCTCGGGCTCGAGTTCCGTCCGCACGCCCAGTTCGTCGAGGACGTGCTTGTACGCCGTCGCCTTCTGGGTCGGCACTCGGTCGCCCGAGTGCGTGACGACGGGGGTGCCGGCGGCGGCCGCGACGGCCCCCGAGGCGACCCCGAGGACGGCCGAGGTGTGCTTGCCGTCGTAGTTCGCCCCACAATCGACCGGATCGCAGTCGGGTGCAGCGGTGACGACGCTCTCCTCGCGCATGACGTCGGCGAACCCCGCCAGTTCCTCGGGCGTGTTCTTCTTCCAGCGGTTCGCCAACCAGAACGCCCCCAGCGTGGTGTGATCTGGCTCGCCAGCGAGAATGCGCTGGAACGCCTCCCGAGCCTGCGCGCGGTTCATGTCGTCGGCGGATTTGGGACCGGAACCGACGATTTCGGTCATCAGCCGTTGCAGCGGCCACTCGCCGAAGTCCTGGGTAGCCTGGGCCATGAACGACGCTTAGGCGAGGGCGATCAAAAGGCTCCCGTTTCCGGGACCGCTCTCGGTGGCCATCGACGCGAGCTCAGCCGATAATTTCCAGGAATTTCGCCGACGCTGAGGTCCGCCCCCGGTTGAAGTACATCGCCTTCGCCCGAACGACGTCACCTTCCTCGAGGTCCGCGGGGGCGTCGTGGACGAAGACGACGAAGCCCTCGACCTTGCCCATCGCCCGCAACTCCCCCGAGTGGTGGGTCTCGAGTTCGAGGATGCCGAGTTCGACGACGTCGCCGAGCGAGATCGGCGGCTCGCGCTCGCGGGCCTCGTTGTGAGCCGTCCAGGACCGCGAGATGTCGTCCAGGTCGCCCTCGGCGAAGTTATCGACGGCTGTCTCCCAGTCGCCGCCAGCGCTGACGGCGGCATCACAGAGGCGCTCGAACGCCTGTTCGTTGGACACCTCGCCCGCCTCCGCGAGGTCCCGCAGCACGTCGAGGGCACCCAGCTCCTCGAGTTGTTCGAGGTCGTAGAGGTCCGATTCCCGCAGGTAGGCGTCCACGTCTGCGCGAGTCCACGGCTCGCCAGGACTCGAGCGTGAGCGACGGCGGAGCCAGAGGCCGATGCCCGTCCCAAGAACGAGCGCGCCAGTGGCGGCAGCGATGAGTTCCATTGGCTCGAGTGAGTCAGTCGTGGCCCTTAATCGCTCCCGTTTGGATCCCGTAACGCAGACCCTGTCGTCGCTTGCTGGGCTGTCGTGGACTTTCGTGGATTGTCGGTCGAGGATGGCCCGAGGCTGTCGATATGGATCCCTACCCGGAACCCACCTTGGGGACGGGCGGGCCGCGGGCTTTTTACTGCCGGCGACGAACGCCCGGCCATGACCACCACTGACCGACCGACCGACGGCGGTGTCGAGATCGCGCCCACCGTCGAGGATACTGCGAGGGACATCGCCTCGATGGAGATCCGCGGGGCCGCGGCCATCGCCGATGCGGCCGCCGCGGCGCTGGCCGCCCAGGCCGACGCCTCGAGCGCGGACTCGGCGGCGGCGTTCCGGGCGGAACTGCGCGCGGCCGCCTCCCAACTCTACGAGACGCGGCCGACGGCGGTGAGCCTCCCTAACGCCCTCCGGTACGTTCTCCGTGGGATGGAGGGTGGTGACGTCGCGACCCTTCGCCGGTCGACGATCCGACGCGCCGAGGCGTTCCGACGCGATCTCGAGGCCGCCCAGGACACCCTGGGTCGGGTGGGGGCCAATCGCCTCCGGGATGGCGACGTGGTGATGACCCACTGCCACTCGACGGACGCCCTGGCCTGCGTGGCGGCCGCTGTGGAGGATGGCAAGCACGTCGAGGCAATCGTCAAGGAGACGCGACCGCGCCAGCAGGGTCACATCACCGCGAGGGACCTCCGTGAGATGGGCGTTCCCGTCACGCTGATCGTCGACAACGCGGCCCGACGGTACCTCGACGACGCGGATCACGTGCTCGTGGGCGCCGACAGTATCGCGGCAGACGGGAGCGTCATCAACAAGATCGGGACGAGCGGGCTGGCGGTCAATGCCCGCGAGCGAGGCGTGCCCGTGATGGTGGCAGCCCAGTCGATCAAGTGCCATCCGGATACGATGACGGGCCACACGGTCGAGATCGAGATGCGAGACGAGCGTGAGGTGCTGGACGTGGCGGCCCACCGTGAGATAACGGGCGTCGAGCCGGGCGAGGATGCGGAGCTGGTCGTCGAGAATCCAGCCTTCGACGTCACCCCGCCGCGTCACGTCGATGCCATCGTCACCGAACACGGTCAGTACCCGCCCGAGAGCATCGTGATGCTCATGCGTGAACTGTTCGGCGAGACGACGAGCGATCCCTGGCAGACCTGATAGGGAGCCCTGTCACAGGTTCCCGCCGAGCGGGGATCCCGGTGTGGGCGCTTCGGGATGGGTGTGGCCAACGATCCCCTTGTGCATCGATTGGTGTCGTTATCTGGGAGCACTCGAGCGTCTCCGGCCTCGAAATTGCGTTCCCCCGCTTCGAGCGCCC
>LKND01000024.1 GCA_001564275.1 Natrialbaceae archaeon Tc-Br11_E2g14
GGACTTCGTCCACTACGTCGGCCACGTCGACGGCCGCGGCCTCGAGTGTGGAGACGGGTTCTTCGACGCTCGAGAAGGTGAGGAGTACGGTGTTGGCGCGTTCATTTTGAACGGGTGTCAGTCGTATGCTCAAGGAGAGGCGCTGGTTTCAGGTGGCTGTATCGGTGGCGTGGTGACGGCTTCACCGGTGTTGAACGAGCCAGCTATAGAGATTGGTGGGACCTTTGCAAGATTGCTGTCGGACGGATTCACATTGCGAGCAGCCACAAATATCGCAACAGATCAGCGTCTTATTGGAAATCAATATATGGTAATAGGAGACGGCGACTTCCAGGTTACAATTGAAGAAAACACCACTCCTAACGTCTGCGATATTAGAAACTCATCTGGAAACACGTTCACAATCACGATTCGAAATTACCCAACAAGTAACAAAGGAATGGGATGCTTAATAACGCCGAATATAAAAGGAGTCGAAAAACGGTATTTATCCTCAAGTGAGATTGAACAAATAGAAGTTGATGGAAACGCGTTACTTCAGTTTCTTAACCAAAGCAGCTTTCCGGTTTTGTGGGATGATGAACTAATCTGGAGTGAAGAATTACTGAACGACCAAGCCAAAATTCTCGATTAAGGTCCGACAGTCGTACTAGTATTCTCAGCAGCGACCGTCCCAGCCTGCGACAGCAACAGCATCGCCGTAAACAGCATGCCGATCGCGCGTGGGTGGTTCTTCAGGTACTCAGCCATCGTTGAGGTGTCCGTGTTGGACATACAACTCCCTGGGAGCGCGACTGTTATCATATTTTTTAAAGAGTTCTTACTATAATTTTTAGGAACTAACCTGATTGTGGCGTGAACATTTTCGTGAGAACGCACGACACGGTCCCGTTGGCGACCTGGTACCGTCGCTTAACACAGGGCGTACGCACCGAACTCTCGAGCGCCCACGTCCACCCAGGATGTGCGTCGCCGAGGGCCACCGCTCGTCAGGACTCGAGTTCGACAAAACCGAACGGGTGCAGAAACGGGACGACTCAGACGCGCTTGCCGTTCTCCACGTATGGTAAGGCTTCGGCCGTCTCCCGAACCGTCTCCGCGTTGGCCTTCATCAGCGCCGTCGTGTCCCAGACGCCCTCGAGCAGGGCCTTGCGCTGGGCGTCGTCCACCGAGACCTCCACCGTGGTGTCGCCGTAGGTCACCGTCTCCGCGGCGACGTCGATCTCGAGGTCGCCGTCGGGGTTTACCTCCACCCACTCCTGGATCGCCGTGACAGTTTCGGCGTCGGCCTCGAGCGTCGGCATCCCGAGCGCGAGGCAGTTCCCCGCGAAGATCTCGGCGAAACTTTCGCCGATGAAGGCGTCAATGCCCCAGCGCATGAGCGCCTGTGGGGCGTGCTCCCGGGAAGAGCCACAGCCGAAGTTGGCGTTGACCACCATCACCGAGGCGTCCTGGTGGGCTGGCTCGTTCAGCGGATGGTCCTTCTGATTGTCCGCGTCGTCGAATCGCTGATCGAAGAACGCGAACTCACCCAGGCCGTCGAAGGTGACGACCTTCATGAACCGTGCGGGGATGATCTGGTCGGTGTCGATGTCGTTGCCGCGGATGGCGACCCCGGAACCGGTCACCGATTCGACGGTCGGAATCTCGAGTTCGTCACTCATTGAGCGCCACCTCCTTTATTTTCCGCACGTCAGTCACTTCCCCGTTGATCGCCGCCGCGGCCACCATCCGGGGGTTCATCAACACCGTGCGGCCGTCCTTGCTGCCCTGTCGGCCCACGAAGTTCCGATTCGAGGAGGAGGCACAGGCCTCGTCACCCTCGAGTTGATCCTCGTTCATGCCAAGACACATCGAACAGCCGGCACCCCGCCAATCGAAGCCGGCCTCGGTGAAAATCTCGTCCAGGCCCTCGGCCTCGGCTGCGGCTTTGACCTGCTGGCTGCCGGGGACGACCATCGCTCGCACGTCGGGGTCGACCTCGCGGCCCTTGACGATCCGTGCTGCGCGTCTGAGATCCGGCAATCGGGCGTTGGTGCAGGAGCCGAGGAAGGCGACGTCGACCTCGTAGCCTTCCATCGTGTCACCCGGTTCGACGCGCATGTGTTCTTGTGCCCGTCGGGCGGTGTCGACCTTCTCGGCCGGGAGCGCCTCCGGTTCGGGGATCGGTTCGGTGACGCCGACGCCCTGCCCGGGGGTCGTCCCCCAGGTGACGACCGGCTCCAGTGCGCCCCCGTCGATCGTGACGACGTCGTCGTACTCGGCGTCCGGATCCGAGCGGATGGACTCCCAGTACGCTTTCCGCTCCTCGAAGGCCCCGTCTTCGGGAACCTCTTCACGGCCCTCGAGCCACGCGTAGGTGGTCTCGTCGGGGTTGACGTAACCCGCGCGAGCGCCGCCCTCGATGGACATGTTGCAGATGGACATCCGCCCCTCCATGTCCATGTTCTCGATGGCCTCGCCGGCGTACTCGTAGACGTAGCCGACGCCACCTTCGGTTCCCAGCCGGCGGATGATCTCGAGGATGACGTCCTTCGCTTCGACGCCATCGCCGAGGTCGCCCGTGACCTCGATCTTGCGAACCTGCTGTTTCTCCATCGCGACGGTGCCCGTGGCGAGAACGTCCCGGATCTGGCTCGTGCCGATCCCGAACGCGAGGGCACCGAAGGCCCCGTGTGTGGAGGTATGAGAGTCCCCACAGACGATGGTCGTGCCCGGCTGGGTGAGCCCCTGCTCCGGCCCGATGACGTGGACGATACCCTGCTCGCCCGTCTCCGGGTGGGAGAACTCGATACCCGACTCGCGGACGTTCTCCTCGAGTTCGGCCATCATTTCCTCGGCCGCGTCGTCCCGGTAGGGACGGTCCTTGCTCGAGGTCGGGACGATGTGATCGACCGTCGCGTGGGTCAGATCGGGGTAGGCGACCTCGAGGTCACGTTCCCTGAGCATCCCGAACGCCTGGGGACTCGTGACCTCGTGAATGAGGTGGAGACCCACGAACAGCTGGTCCTGTCCGGTTGGCAGGCGCGTGACAGCGTGGCGATCCCAGACCTTGTCATAGAGGGTCCCCTCGCTCATTCGTCTACAGTCGACTCCTCGGACCCACCGCGCTCGAACACCGCGTTCGCACTGTCGGCATCCTTTGGCGGGGTGTGGCTCACCGTTTTCATCGGGTCAGTGGACGATTCGTCGTCATCGTCGCGCGCTGTCTCCACCGCGTTCGCTTCCCCACCGTCGGCGACCACGATCGGCCCGCGGCTGAAGAGGTGGCCGGCACTCTCGCCCGTATACGGGTTTCGGTGGTCGACGTCTTTCATTCGCTGTCGGTTCGAGTCGGTCGGTGTTGGTCGCTGTCGGTTTCGGGTCATTGGCTCAGTCGTCTGCCGGCACCTCGGCCGGGTCTTTGTCGCTCGATTCCTCTTCCCACTCGAACAGGTCGCGGAGTGGTGCGCCCACCTGTTCGATTTCGTGTTCCTCGTCCTGCCGTTTCAGCTGGGTGTAGGCAGGTCGTCCCGCCTGGTTCTCGGAGACCCACTCGCGGGCAAACTCGCCGTTCTGGACTTCCTCGAGGACCGCCTCCATGTTCTCGCGGACGCCCTCGTCGATGATGCGGTCGCCACGGGTCAGACCGCCGTACTCCGCGGTGTCGCTCACGGAGTACCACATGCCGCCGATGCCGTCCTCGTACATCAAGTCGACGATGAGTTTGAGTTCGTTCAGACACTCGAAGTAGGCCATCTCCGGGGAGTACCCCGCGTCGACGAGCGTCTCGTAGCCGTGTTTGACCAGGGCGGTGACACCGCCACAGAGGACGGCCTGCTCGCCGAAGAGGTCGGTCTCGACTTCCTCTCTGAACGTCGTCTCGATGACGCCAGCGCGGGTGCCGCCGATTGCCTGAGCGTAGGCGAGTGCTTCCGCCTTCGCATCGCCGGTGTAGTCCTGGTAGACCGCAATGAGGGCCGGCGTGCCGCCGCCGTTTTCGAAATCACGGCGGACGATGTGTCCCGGTCCTTTCGGGGCCGCCATCGTCACGTCCACGTACTCCGGCGGCTGGATCTGGTTGTAGTGGATGTTGAATCCGTGGGCGAACATGACGGTGTTACCAGCCTCGAGGCCATCCTCGACCGCTTCGAAGACGGCGGGTTGGATGGTATCGGGCACGAGGAACATGACGACGTCCGCCTCGGCGGTGGCATCGTCTGGCGTTGTCACGCGGAGGCCGTCCGCCTCGGCCTGTGGCCACGAGGTGGAGTCCTCGCGAAGGCCGACGACCACGTCGACCCCGCTGTCGTGGAGGTTCAACGCGTGGGCGTGGCCCTGGCTGCCGTAGCCGAGGACGGCCACGGTCTCGTCTTCGATATAGCTAGCGTCGGCGTCGTCGCCGTAGTACACGTTCGTCGTAAATTCGTCTGGGGAGTTGGTGTCAGTCATCGTCTGCTGGAACGGTGTTTCGAGCGGGTTGGTCGGCAGGCTGTGCGTCTGCGGTGGCGGTGTCGTCGGTGCCCCTCGCGAGGGCCGTGGTGCCGGTTCGGGAGATTTCGCGGATCCCGAACTGGCTGAAGGCCTCGATGGCCGCGTCGATCTTCTGGCGCGCACCGGTGATCTCGACGGTCGCCGTCTCGGGACTTGCGTCGACCGTCTTCCCGCCGTACATGTCTGCCACGGCAGCGACCTGATCGGGCCGAGTCGAGTTGACTTTCACCAGCGCCAGTTCCCGCCGCATGGCGTTTGGTTCGAGTTCTCGAACGGCGATCACTGGAATCAGCTTCCGGAGTTGCTTTTTGATCTGCTCGATCCCCGGGTCTGGCTCCTCGACCACGAGGGTGATCCGCGCTCGGTCGTCGCTCTCCGTGGGCCCGACGGTCAGGCTCTCGATATTGAACTGCCGCCTCGAGAACAGCCCCGAAACGTCCGAGAGGACGCCAGGCTCGTGTTCGACCAGCGCGGAAATCACGGTCCGTCGGGGGGTCTGTGCGGCCTCAACGGCCGGATCGACACGGATGCCCAGTTCGTTGCGTCGCCCCTCGGGCGTCGGACGCTCCGACGGCGGTGGGCCTTCGAGTCCGCCGGTCATAGCTGGTCCTCCGTCAGGGCGAACTGGCCGTTGTCGCCGCCACTTGGCACCATCGGATAGACGTTCGCCTGGGGATCGATGTGGGCGTCGATCACCGAGGGACCGTCGTAGTCGAGTGCCGCCTCGACGGTGTCGGCAACCTCGTCGTAGTCGTCGATGCGGAATCCCTTCGCCCCGAAGGCTTCCGCCAGGGTATCGAACTCGGGACACCAGTTGTACTCCGAGGCGGAGTGACGCCCGTCGAAGAAGGCGTCTTGCCACTGACGAACCATCCCGATGTACTCGTTGTTCAGAACGACGACCGTGATGTCGAGGTTCTCCCGAACGGCCACGGCCAGCTCCTGGATCGTCATCAGGAACGAGCCGTCACCCTCGAAGGCCACGATCTCCTGGTCACCGTCGGCCGCCAAGCGGGCACCGATGGCCGCCGGCAGGCCATAACCCATCGTCCCCAGGCCATGACTCGAGATCCACGTGCGTGGTTCGGTGTAGGTCCAGTACTGGCAGGCCCACATCTGATGTTGGCCGACGCCGGTGGTCACGATGGCCCGGTCGCTCGTGGCTTCGTCGAGCGCCTCGACAACGAACTCCGGTTTCAAGGGCTCGTCGTCGGGCGTCTTGTACGCCATCGAGTACGCCGACTTCCACTGCTGGCACTGGGCCCGCCACTTGGTCGCCTTCGGCGAGGTGTGAACGGCATCCGTCAACTGCTCGAGCACCGTTGCCGCGTCACCGACGAGCGGATACTCGGCGTGGACGTTCTTGCTGATCTCGGCTGGATCAATATCCACGTGAATAACCTCGGCGTCGGGCGCGAAGGTCTCGACGCCACCAGTCAGGCGATCGTCGAATCGGGTGCCAACGGCGATCAGCGTGTCACAGTGGGTGATCGCCATGTTGGCGTAACCGGTACCGTGCATGCCAGCCATCTCCATCGCGAGTTCGTGATCCTCAGGGAACGCGCCGAGACCGGGCATCGTCGTCACGACCGGAATCTCGTGTTCGATGGCGAAGGCTCGAGCCTCCGCGGTGGCATCACCCTTGATCACGCCGCCGCCGAGCAACATCGTTGGGCGACTCGAGGTCTCGATTCGACGGGCGGCCTGCTGGACGATTTCGTCGTCCGCGTACTCCTGGATGTCGTACGTATCGGGTGTGGTTGGTTCCGCGGGTTCGCGCGCACTCGAGGTGTTACCCAGCGTCACGTCTTTGGGCAGATCGACGAGCGTCGGACCGGGTCGCCCGGTGTTCGCGAGAGCAAACGCCTCACTGACGTCGTCGCCAACCGTATTCGGATCGCTGGCAAACGTATTGGCCTTCGTGATCGGTTTCGTGACGCCCGTCGTATCGGTCTCCTGAAAGGCGTCGTTGCCGACCATTTCCGTCGGCACCTGGCCGGTCAGCGCGATCATCGGATCGGAGTCCATATCGGCGTCGGCGATGCCGGTCACGAGGTTGGTCGCGCCTGGGCCGGACGTGGCTAGACAGACACCGGGTTCGCCCGCGACGATGCCGTAGGCGTCGGCAGCGTGGGAGGCCCCCTGCTCGTGGGCCATCGTCACGTGCTGGATGTCGGCGTCGTAGAGGGCGTCGTAGACGGGCATGATCGCCCCACCTTGCACCCCGAAGGCGTACTCGGCGCCCGCGTTCTCGAGGGCGCGGACCACGCCCTGGGCCCCCGTGGTAATCGGTTTGTGCTCCGGGGTCTCGCGAATCTCGTGGCTCTCGTCCTCCTCGAGCGTGGTGTCGGCGGACTGTTCTGTGGTCGATTCGGTCTTCGTCGGTGGAACGGGTGATGCGCGTTCGCTCATCGTCGTCCCCCCGCACGCCCCCGACTCGCGGGTCGCGTGCAGTGTCGTAACCGATTGGCGTTCGTGTTCCTGGCTGTCATTGGTGTGGGTCGTGGAGCTGACGCCACCGGTGGCGTCATCTGTCGGTCGAAGATCGGTGCAAACTCGGGACGAGGGGTGGAGTAATGAGGGGCTAGGCGGCCCCTACAATAATGAGCGAAACGGACACACCGCTGTCGACGGAGCGCGTCGAACTGGCGCTGGTCCTCATTACCTATCTCGTAGTGGCCTCGGGGGATATAACCCTTCGGCGAGGGGCAAGGCTTGCGCGAACCCACTCGCGAGTGAGCCAGCAGGTGCTGGCGGCCGGTCGCGAACACCGCCTCCATGCCTACGCTCGCACCTCCTCTCGCTCCGGCAGGCGGGCAACGCCCTCGTCCTCGGCGAAACGCTCGAGGTCGGTGACGGTGACGCGTCGCTTTTCCGCCCCGTAGTCTTTGACGCGCCTCGTGATCGCGCGTACTTCGCTCTCGGTCGGATCGTAGCCGGTGTCGACCAGGCGCTCCCGTACCGAGTGGGTGCCGGTGTGTTTCCCCAGAACCAGTCGGCGTCGCGCGCCGACCATCTCGGGCGTCATCACGCCGGGCTCGAACGTGTCGGCGTTCTCGATGACGCCGGCGGCGTGGATCCCGCTCTCGTGGGAGAAGGCGTTCGCCCCGACGACGGGTTTGTTCGGCGGCGTGGTGACACCGCTTCGGTCCGCAACCGCTTGCGAGAGTTCGGTGATCCTCGTGGTGTCGATGTCCGTATCGGCCTGGTAGACCGACTCGACGGCCATCACATACTCCTCGTAGGCGGCGTTGCCGGCCCGCTCACCGATGGAGTTGACCGAAACCTGTGCCTGCTCGGCACCGGCCTCGATACCCGCGAGTGCGTTCGCCGTCGCCAGCCCGAAGTCGTCGTGCGTGTGGACGTCGATCCGTGCGTCGGTGTGGTCCACGACGGTTTCGATCAGGTCGTAGAACCGGCGTGGCGTGGCCACCCCACACGTGTCGGGGATGTTGATCCAGTCAGTACCAGCCTCGGTGACCGCCTCGATGACCTCGAGCAGGTAGCCCTCGTCGGTCCGCGTAGCGTCCATCGGGGAGTACATGCAGGTCGCTCCCGCCTCCTTGACGCGTTCGACGGCCTCGATCGACCGTTCCACGACGGCCTCACGACTCGAGTGCATCGAATCCTCGATCTGGACGTCACTCGTCGAGACGAAGACGTGGACCATCTCGACGCCGGAGTCGAGCGCAGACTCGATGTCACCGTCGACGACGCGGGCCAACCCACACGTCGTCGTGGCCGTATTCGATGCGATCTGGGAGACTGCCTCGAACTCCGCCTCGGAGTTGACGGGAAACCCGGCCTCGATGACGTGAGTACCCATCTCGTCCAGAATCCGCGCGATGTCACGCTTGTCCTCGGTGGAAAACGAAGTGCCTGGGGACTGTTCACCATCGCGCAGGGTCGTGTCGAAAACGCGTGCTGTTGCGATTTCGTCAGTAGAGTCTAACGTTCCCTGGAAGAACTCGACCGCCCTGAGGGGTCTCAGAGCCGGTGTCGGTTGGAGTCGACATTGTATCTAACCCCCAGAGCCGGAATCATATATAAACCTGGCGTTGTGCCAGATTTTGGCAGGCACCGTAAGAACATGGACGGTGGGTTGTATTTCGAAAACCGCCAGCAGTCAACGACCTTTGACTCCACTGTTGACCTTATATTCAGCTAACCAACACCATCCGGGTGCCCGACCTGACTGACGGATGGGCTAAATTTAATCGAAATGGTTGAGAATGTAATATCCTGGCGGCTGGGGCGCATCCTCGAGTGACCGTTCGGTCACCGTCGGCGGACCACACGGACCACCGGTGGAACCGAAATCGATCACCCCTCGAGTTCGGTTCCTGCCGCCCGGAGCCGGGGTGAAGAGCAAGGCCGTCGTCCGAGGCACACTCTACTCGAAGGGTGATGACAGTGAGAAGGCCACGACGCGGCTACACAGCCACGAATAGCCGCGTCGGGGCTGGCGTGTTGAGCATGAGTGATCCACCATGACACTGGATTATGTGCCACGTCGGTGGTGAACGGGTGTTCACAGCCACCAGCACTCACGGGGTTGGTCAGTTGCCTGTACGTCGTCGCCGGGAGGACCCGTCGACAGCAACACATTGGAAGGGATAGATAATAAATAAGCCTATTGTCGCAAGATTTCTCAAGACGATCCGAGAACAGCAACATCTGTATTTTTTTCCACCTATAAAGTTGAGTTTGTGGTAGAAGTATTCACTTAGCCACCACTGAAACTCGTCGGTTGGTCACTCACCAAATCGGCCGACATCGGTTCGAGCCTCGAGTGACCACCAAGGTCGGGGGCCACCCGAGAGGACGCTGCCAACAGTCGACAGAGACGCAGATCAAAGCGGAAAAACCGGCGTTCAGTGCTCGATCCAGGGACGGAAATGTGTCAGCTGGCCGCTGCCGCGGCCTCGTTGATTCCCGACTGGACCAGGTACCACACGATGGGTGGGAAGACGAGTTCGGCGAGGAAAATGAGTAACCCATCCTGCTCGACGACCGCCTCACAGTCCTGGGCGAACCACCAAATGATGACGATGTTCACGATCGGAACGAACAGCCCAATGAAACGGAGGACCGGGCTATACTCGGCGTCGGTCCCCGCCTCGAGCTGTGTGAAGGTAATGTAGTACCAGTATACGATGTACAGCCCGAGGGTGAGGACGGTGAACAGTACCTGCTTGAGGAGCGATCGCTCTCGGAACGCACTGGGATCGGTGACTTCCCTGCCGGATCCAGACATGCCCGGCAATTGACGCGTCCCAGTTATAGTTGTGGGGGCGATCGACCGTCAAGAGCGCACCACTGGTGGCTGTTCGAGCGCGAGACCAGTACAACGACAGTCACCGCCGACTCTGAAGCGTTTCGAGGGCCAGAGCGATCACGGATTTGGAATTCTCCTGGGCAAGCGTCGGCGTGGTCCGAAGCGCTCGGAGCGATCCGGATGGGGGGTCGGGCTTTACGCTGCTGTGGCTCGTGAGGAAGTGAAGATGCCCGGGGAGGGCTCCGAACCCTCGATCTCCGCATGTCCCAGGTTCGAGGCTCGGCAGTCCTCTATGGAACACGGAGGCTTCCAAGGCGAAACCGCACCGAATCTCTAAACCCTATGAGTGCGGCGCTATGTCCAGCTAAGCCACCCGGGCTCGCCTGCGCTTTCGGCTTACGCGCTGGCGTTCTTTAACCTTCCCATTCGCCCCCGGCGTGCGGTCGGTACCCACGGATTTATGGCCAGCGTGTGCGAAAACGCCGGCATGACCGTACCCGGTATCGTCCAGTCGACCCTCGAGGGCGAAGAGATCGCCACCCGGGTCTCCCTCGGCGACGACGACGAACTGTTCATCACCCCCTCGCGAACGCTCATTTACCGCGCAAGCGGCCTTCTCAGTGACGAATCCGTCGACGAATTTGCACACGATGCCGACCGACTCACCCTCTCTGAAGGGCGCCGCAAGACCAAATTCGTCCTCGAGTATCCACTCGAGGGAACACGAAGCTTCACCATCCCGGCCAGTCGAACCGACGAGGCGCTCCATCCCGTTCTCGCGGGGATCCTCAACGGCAACGGCATCACCGACCCAGGGGAGACCGTCGTCCAGACGTTCCGCTTCAGCGAACTCACATTGATACTCACCAGCGACCGGGTTGTCAAACACATCGGGAGTGCCGTCTGGGACACCGATTGCGAACAGTACCACTACGACGACGTCACGAACCTCTCGTTCGAGGACGGGAGCGTTGCGACACAGGTCGTCCTCGAGACTGACGGTCGCCAACAGCGGGTCAAAGCTCCAAACGACCGGGCCGACGAGGTCGCCGAACGGCTGAAACGGGCCCTCTTTGCCCATCACGACGTCGACTCCCTCGAGGAACTCAACGCCCTGCTCGGACCTGACGAGGCCGAAGACGAGGCGTCGGGATCGACCGTCGACTTCGGCGTCGGCGTCGATCCACTCGACGCCAATCCACCGTCCCCCGACGAGGACGTCGAAAGCGGGGCCGACGATCCACTCGAGACCAATCCCCTGGGGGCACCCGCCAGCGCGACCGAGGATGAAGCGGACTCGACCGACAATGCGGAGACGAGACGCCCGGATTCGATCGTCGCCAACGAACGTGCGTCCCCAGCGGCAGACGCCGAGGCCGACGGTGACTTCGGTGGGGCCGAGACTGGCGTGACCGAGGCGACCCCTGGGGATGAATCACAGGCGTCACGAGCCAGTTCCTCGCAAACGGGCGAGACCGGGCCCGTCGCCACCGACGAGACCTCCCTGGATCACCAGGCGGGTGGCGAGCCCACCGGAGCGAAAGCGACGACCACCGCGACGGGGGCGGACCGGTCGAGCGCTGAAGCCGCCGCCGGCGACGACCTGACGTCCCCGAGTGGAGACCACAGTGGGCAAAGCGAGGAGCGCGACGGGTTCGAAGACGGCCCGTTCACGCCAGCAACCGACCACCAAGCAGACCCGGCACTGCTCGAGCGCATCGAGTCACTCGAGGCCGCGGTCGATGCCCAGCGGGAGATGATAGAGGCCCAGCAGTCGACGATCGAGCAGTTGATCGAGGAGCTGCGTCGGGGTCGATAGCGGTTGTTGCTGGCGACGGAAGGCCAGTCGGTTCCGCGGGAGTGACATCCGTTGCAACTCGACGACGCAGGTCGCGATTCAAGCCACTCGCGACGCCGACTTCGTTATTCGCAACACCACCTCAATTACTCGCGGCCCAGAACCTTCCGCACGCACGACGAGCCAAACGGTCCGATTTCCCCAGCCTCGAGTCGAACGAAGTGGCCCGTCGACAGCGAGGAGCCACACCGCTCGCATCTGAACTCGCCTTCCCGCCTGATGACCTGTTCCTGGAACCGCACGTAGCCGCCACTCGTGAGGCGGACGACGCCGTCTGTACGTTCGATGACGCCCCGGAGTTCGGCCTCATCGAGAATCGTCCGGGTGAGCGTGGGATTCGTGGTGATCGTCTCGAGGCGGTCGACGACGGCGGGCAAGGGGAGCTCCTCGTGCTCGAGGCGCTCTAACAACGCGATCCCAAGGTCGACGCGCTCGTCGGGATCCATCATCGGCTCCTCTCATCGCCAGGATGGTAAGCGTTCCGCCGCCCTCGAGCGGTCCCTCGCCACAACACGACCCGGCGGCCATCCCCGACGGCCCAAAGGAGGACACAAAGGTTTCAACCCCCGCGTCCGAACGCCGAGCCAGCCGATGTCCCGTTCGCTCACCGTTCGCGCCATCCTCGGCGTGGCCATCCTCGGACTGGTCCTGCTGGCCTCCGCACTCGTCGCGCCCGGGGCGACCCTCGAGCGCCTCGAGACAGTGGCCGGCGATCCGACGCTGTTCGCGGCCGTCGTCGTCGGTCTCTATGCCATCCGACCACTCTTCGCCTGGCCGACGACACCCCTCGCGGTGGTCGTAGGATACGGATACGGCCTCACGCTCGGGATCCCCGTCGCCCTCATGGGCGTGGCGCTAACCGTGATCCCGAGCTATCTGGTGACCCTGTGGCTCGTCGGCGACACGGACACAGCCTCGCGTACCGTCGAGGAGGCGAGTGGGGTGGAAACGCCCGTCGAGTCGCCCACACAGCAAGTGCTACCCGGTGGGGGCGTGCTCAGACGGAGCCGGCGTGCCGTTTCAAAGTATTACGAGACAACGGGACCGATGCGAGGGGTGATTGCCTCGCGGCTGGCTCCCGTTCCCTCGGACGTCGCGACGTGTGCGGCGGCCGTCAGTGGCGTCCGCCTCCGACACCTGGTCGGGGGCACGGTCGTCGGCGAACTCCCGTGGACGGTCGTCGGGGTCGCCCTCGGAGCCTCGGCCGCTGCGCTGACCGCGGACACGATCGCTGCCGACGGCCTGGGACAGTACGGCCTCCTCCTCGCCGTCCTCGGCACCGCCGGTGCCATCGCGCTGATCACGCCCCGCATCTACCACCGGATACGGACCGACGGAGCTCCGGCTAACTGACGTGATGCCTGATGTGCGACGAAGTCCGAGACTCAGTGAGCGACCGTCACCTCGAGCGATCGGGGCGCACCACAGGGACCGATGCTCGAGGAGCGGCCGGCTCCCCCTGTATTGGTCGTCGAGTGCCGCCAGTTTTAGAAAACGGTCATCGAAACGGGTCCGAACAGTCGTAGACGACGCCGTGTTGGGGACACACGTACTTGCAGTGGCGCTTGAACAGGTGGGCCTCACAGAACGGACAGGCCGGCCCAGCGTCGCTCGCTCGCTGGGGCATCGCCGATTGGTCGCCGTGCTCGGTGGTCACAGTATCATGTAAGCGCGTGGGCGAGTAAGTGGTTGCGGTCGAAACGAATCCCATCAGCCAGTCAGCCAGTCAGCCAGTCAGCACTCCGACCAGCCACAGGACTCACACGTCTTACAGCCCTCCGAGAAGTAAAGCGAGAGCGAGCCACAGGAGGGACATTCGGGTGATTCCCCGGCGTCGATCAGGTCCTGGGTCGCGTCCTCGCCGTCTATGGTGGCTGCCCCGCCGTCAGTCTCGTGGTTTCGCGGGGGGGCCTCCGCCTCCTCGGCATCGGCTGACTCCTCGAGCGTCTGCTGTTTGGGATAGGGTTTGTCGATCTCGTTGTCGAGGTACCGACGCATGGCCGTGCCGATGGCGTCCGGAATCGACTGAATCTGTTCGCCCTTGTCCCAAGCGACCTTCGGGCTACGGGTCCCGCACAATTCGTCGACGACCTCTTCGGGGTCGACACCCGAGCGAAGCGAGGTCGAGATGACCTTCGCGAGCGCCTCGGTGAAGGAGTTGGTGAACCCACCCGAGTGGCCGATGTTCGCGAACAGCTCGAACGGCTGGCCAGTCTCCGGATCCTCGTTGATCGTCACGTAGACCTTGCCGTAGCCGGTGTCGATGCGCTGACTGACTCCCTGCAGTGCATCCGGCCGTTCGCGTTTTTCAGCGAAGTCCACGGTGATCGGCTCGTGCTCCTCGCCGAGGCCGAGATCGAGCTCCTCGGCCTCGAGGACCTCGCGAACGTCCTCGTGTTCGAGGAACTGCTCGAGACCACCGAAGATGTCGTCGATCTGTTCGACCAGTGCCGCGGCGGCTTCGGTCTCGTCCGCGAACTCGGTGTTGTCCGCCCGCGTGGTCAGCACCTGCTTCGTGCGGGTGCCATCGCGGTAATAGGTGACACCCTTGCCACCGTTCTCGTAGACCCACTCGAAGACCTCTTTAGCGTCCTCGAGCGTGGAGTCGTTGGGTGCGTTGACCGTCTTCGAGATAGCGGAGTCGACGCCCTCCTGGGCGGCACACTGGACCGCCGCGTGGTCTTTCGCCGAGAGGTCGGCGGTGATGACGAACAGTTCGCCGATCGCGTCCGGCACCGTCTCGAGACCCTCGACGCCGTCGAAGCGGTTGGTCGCCATCTGTTCCTGGGCCTCTCGCTTGACGGCGTCGACGTCGATGTCGTTTGCCTCGAGGGTGCGCAGGAAGTAGTCGTCGAACTCGACGAGCATCTCGTCGCCCTGGACGTCGTCGGTGACGTTCTTGTAGTAGGCGACGTTGTAGATGGGTTCACAGCCACCGGTGGTGTTGCCGACCATGCTCGTCGTGCCGGTCGGGGCGATGGTCGTCACGTTGTGATTCCGGATGGGGAACCCATCGGCCCAGTCGTCGGCGGATTCGCCGGTCTGGTGTTCGAACCACTCGCGGTAGTCGGTCGGGTCGGCGTACTTCGAGTCGTCCCAGTCGTTGAAGACGCCGCGTTCGGTCGCGAGGTCGTGACTCGTGGCCTTCGCGCCGTGGTTGATGTGGGTCATCAACTGGCGGGCGACCTCGTTGCCCTCCTCGGAACCGTACTTGATGCCGAGCTGGATGTACAATTGGGCCAGCCCCATGATCCCGAGCCCGATCTTGCGCATGTTGCGGACGGTCTCCTCGATCTCCTCGACCGGGAAGTCCGACATCGTGACGACGTTCTCGAGGAAGCGGGTGCCGTAGGCGATGCGCTCGTCGAACTCCTCGAAGTCGATGGCCGCCTCGAGGAAGTCGGCGACGGCGGCCTCGTGGCTGTCGTACTCCTCGGCGTGTTCGGCCGACCAGACGCGCCAGTCGGGGGCGTCGTGGTCGGCGAGCGTCGAGAGGTTGATGTGCCCGAGGTTGCAGGCCTCGAACTCCTCGAGGGGCTGCTCGCCGCAGGGATTTGTCGCCAGAATCCGGTGGTCCGGGTGTTTCTCGACGTCGAAGGAGTGTTCCTTGTTGACGCGCTCGAGGTAGATCACGCCGGGTTCGCCGTTCTCGTGGGCACCTTCGACGATACGCTCCCAGACGAGTTCGGCGGGAATCGAGAGCGGTTCCCCGACCTCGACGTGCTCGCCGAGGTCGTAGCGTCCGTACATCTCCTTGGTCTCGGCGGTCGCGATGTGTGGTTCCTCCGTGCGTGGATTAGTGAACGTATACTCCTCACCGTGCTGGACGGCTTCCATGAAGGCGTCGGTGACGCCCACGCTAATGTTGAAGTTCGAGAGATGGCCCTCGACGGCGTTGCGGAGGTGTTTGGGTACCTTGCCGTCGTCGTCGATCAGTTCGCGGGCCTCCTCGAGGGCTTCCCCGAAGGTGGTGTAGGTGTAGTCGTCGGGGTCGTTGAGCCGCAGGGTGTGTGCCAGCGAGACGTCCTTGTTCTTGGCGTGGATGAACTCGATGACGTCGGGGTGGGAGACGCGCATGATGCCCATCTGTGCGCCCCGGCGGGTGCCCCCCTGGGCGATGGTCTCACAGAGCTGGTCATAGGTGCGCATGAAGGTGATGGGACCTGACGCGATGCCGCCGGTCGAGCCGACGGAGTCACCGAACGGCCGCAGTTGCCAGAAGCCGTAGCCGACGCCGCCACCCGACTGGAACACCTCGGCGGCCTTCTTGGCGGTCTCGTGGATGTTGCCGAGATCGTCGTCCGGGCTCATGACGAAACACGCGGACAGTTGCTGGAGTTCGTCACCGGCGTTCATCAGCGTCGGCGAGTTCGGCATAAAGGAGAGCGTCTCCATGCCCTCGATGAACGTGTCGGCGACGCCCTCGACGTGGTCGCGAACCGAATCGGGCAGCTCCTGCACGACGGTGTCGTAGGCGAACTTGTTGACGTTCAGTTCAGTGAGTGTGGTCTCGACATCGTCGTCGACGGTGGTCCCTTCGCCGAACACCTCGGCGGCGAGTTCGTCGCGTCGTGGGTGGCCTGGTTTGACCTGATCCGGCGTGACGGTGACTTCGAGGTCCTGTTTCTCGGCCTCGTAGACGGCCTCGGCCAGCGCGATGTTCTTGCCGATGCGTTCGAACAGTTCCTCCTGTGTTTCGGTGAGATCACCGTTGCCGTCCTTCCGAAGGTAGCGGGCGGGCAAAATGTTGTGATAGGCATTTGCCGTCATCCGCTCCTCGAGCGTGGCTCCCTCCGTACGTTTGATCGGCAGCGTGAGGTCGTCGGCGGTGAGTTCGGACTCGCTCATGCGCGCGACACCTCGGGTAAAGACCGATTCCCCCTGGCGGTTTGGACGTCAAATGGCGTATTGCATTCCATACGTTGTAACGACGGGTTGATATTCAGCCAACCCTATAAATCTGTCCTGTCTCAGTTTCAGTATTGCAACTGAAATTGTACAGTTGGCACTCCTGGGTCGTGAACCGTTCGTGGGCACACCTGAGACGGCGTTTCCAACGGTCGTGTGTACCTATGAGCCGATGTGTCTTAATGATTTTCAGACCGCACTGAAAGTGACCGGGTTTCGGCCGAATCCCTCCATCGTCGTTCGGTTTTCTCTTTGTCCACGGGCGGTCGGCGCTCGAGGGGCCACCACAGGTGGCCCAGGATCCGGTTTCTCATCGACCCTGCTGGGCTCGGGGGGCGGCGGGTTGGTTATGCTACCAGACACCCCAGGGAGCCGTCGCTTGAGGTACTCGGTCGTGTACTGGCTGTTGAGAGCGGATGGGCACCACAGTTGAATGACAATCATAGTATCCGGAACTATTAGGTAGGTTGAGTGCGCGGACATAGGCATGCTCGACCCAATTACCGGTTCACCGATTCTCATGGCTCTGGCAGCCCTCGCGATCTTCGCCGTCGCCGTCACGGCGATCAAATTCGCGATCAAGATCGCCATTAGAGTCGGGATCGTCGCGGCGGTCGTCCTCGTGGGACTGTACACCGTCGGCGCGCTCGATATCCTCCCGTTCTGACTGGCTACCGCCGCGTCTTTTTCACGATGGACTCCACCTCGTAGCGACAGTGATGGGCCCCTGTCCCGTGTGAGGAGCGTCGCTAACCCGTGAGCCGGCCACCAAGGAGCGTTAGGTCGTGTCCGCGTACAGTCGCTCGAGTCGTTCGAGCGAGTCGGCGTCCCCCGGCGTCTTGTCCGCTCGCACGCCGACGAACCGCGGGAAGCGCAACGCGTACCCCGAATCGTACGTCGGTGAGGGCTGGATCTCCTCGTAGCCGACCTCGAAGACGACGGCAGGGTCGATGTCGACGGTCTTGCCATCTTCGGTACGGATGTACCCCTCGAGGCGCTCAGTGAGGGCCGCCAGCGTTTCGTCGGTGATGCCGGTGGCCACTTTGCCGACGGTTGCGTAACCACCGGCTCCGTCGTCGCCCGTATCCGCCACACGAACGGATACCTCGAACGTGCCGAGGAAGGTCGCGCGACGGCCTTCACCCCACTCGGCACCCGTGACCACGCAATCGAGGGTCTCGACGTCTGGTTTGCGCTTCAGCCACTGCTTCCCGCGCCGGCCCGGATCGTACGTCGAGGTCGGGTCCTTGAGCATGATGCCTTCGTGACCGGCCTCGAGTGCCGCCGCGTCGATGGCCTCGATACGGTCGGGATCGTCGGTGAACCAGCGGTTTGCGGGGCCGCCGCCGACGGCCAAATTCGGCGCTTCGCCCGCGGACGTCCCGGCGGAGGCGGTCCCCAGCAGCTCGGTCAGTCGCTCGTGACGGGTCTCGAGTGGGGCCTCGAGCAAGTCCTCGCCATCGACGTGCAGACAATCGAAGAACACTGGCGTGAGGCGAACGTCCTCACGAGCCCGCGCAACATCGTGTTTCCGCCGAAAGCGCCGGAGGACCGCCTGGAAAGCGAGTGGCGTGCCCGCGTCGTCGACGGCGACGACCTCCCCGTCGAGGATCACCGGGCACTGGATCGTGTCCTCGGCAAATTCCACGACCTCTGGCAACGCGTCGGTCACGTCCTCCATATTCCGCGAAAATACCCAAGAGCCCTCACCGGGGACGTAATGGACCTGCACCCGGGCCCCATCGTACTTCCACTCGACGGCCGCGTCCCCCCAGGCCTCGAGGGCGTCGGTCACGGTCCCCGCCTGCGCGAGCATGGCCTGAACGGGGCGGCCAACCTCGAGCGTGAGGCCCTCGAGGGCGGCCTGGCCGTCCGCACGGGCCACGCGAGCGACCCGGCCGTAGTCGTTCGACACCTGCTGGGCGCGGACGACGGCCTCGACCGGCACGTCGAACGCCTCGACGATGGCGTCCCGAACGGTTCCGAACCCCACGCCGATACGCATTTCCCCGAGGACGAGGCGTGCGAGGTAGCGGGCCTCCAACGGGGTACAGCGGTTGAACAGCGAAAAGAGGCGGTCGACCTTCGTCCCGTGGCTGCCGTCGCCGTCGGTGGTCGCAAGCGCCTCGAGGCTGGCGTGGATCTCCCCAACCGCCAATGCCCCGGTCCCGCTGGCGGCACCACCGCCGAACGCACCCAGCCCGGCCTGCCCGCCGAACTCGTATCCGGCGGCGACGGCCCCGATTTCACCGACGCTCGCGACGTCGTCCTCGACGTCGTCGTCGGTCACGTTGGGACCTGCGGCCCGGGCGATCGCCTCGTAACACGTTCGTGGGCCGACATCGAGTTTGCGCCCGTCCCAGGCCGGGAACACCTGCCCCTGGACGAAGCGGGCGACGACCTCAAGGTCCGTCCCCGCCTCGGTCAGCAGGTCGGCGACGTGAGCGGTGATCTCGAGGTCGGCGGGTTCGGCCTCGATGGCGGCGCAGTGGTCGGCGAACGTGGCGAACTCCATCGGGTGGCAGTAGGCGGTGGCCGTCGCTTAAGCGATTCGAGACGGTCCCACGGGCGCCAGGTCCGTCCCGGTCAGCAGACGACCGGCTTGACCTCATCCCACGCCTGAAGACGCGGGAATCCCACCATGGGATATCAGGGCTTGTGCGTGAAGAGCACCGGCTTGCCGTCTTCGACGGCGGTACAGAGGTCAAGAGGGATCGTCTGGTTGAGACTCGTGTGCTCGTCCTTGCAGACGACCATGTCGTCGAAGGGTTCCTCGCACGCCGGACAGGTGAGTCCAACGGTGTTCTGGTACTGCTTGATCGAGTCGTTCTCCTCGCGCAGCGTCGCCGAGGAGACGAACTTCTCGAACTGCTCCATGCCAGGGTATGCGTAGAACGCCAGCAAAAGTGTTGCTCCACCTGTGACGTGCCGGGAATCGGGTTCGTCGACCGCTCGAGCGCTTGTCTTTTTGGTCGGTCCCCGCGAAGGTCGACGTATGCGACACCGCGTATTCAACGAGGACGGCGACACGGACCTCGTGTTCGTGATGGGATACGGCAACCGCTGGACACACCAGAACGTCGGGTGGCTGATCGAGACGCTCGCGGAGGCCCCCGAAAACTATCGGATCCACGCCTTCGAGTTGCCCACGAACATCACCGACTTCAAGGCCGACTGGCTCGAGCCGGTCGCCGAGTACGTCCTCGACCTCGAGGAGTACCAGTTGTTGGCCCACAGCGCGGGATCGCTGATCGCCCAGGCACTCGATGGGGCCGACACGCACGTCTATCTGAGCCCGTGGTGGGGCTACGGCGAGGGCCACGGCGACCTGGTCCTGGACCTGGTTTCAAAACTCCCGACGAGTGCGCCCATTCTCCCGCGCGGGGAGACCCCGAAGGCCGCGATCGGTGATCTCGCGACCGACCACCAGATGGCCACCGGACCCGACTGGGTCTCGCCGACGTTTATTCGCGAGACTCGACGCGCACAGGCCGAGTTACTCAGCATCGATCACGATGCCGTCGTCTTCTGTTCGCTCCGGGACCCGATCATCGACTGCCGACCGATCGGCGAACGCGTGCCCGCCGAACATGTCGTCCTCTACGACGGCGGCCACGAGCTGTTCTCCTCGAGCGTTCGAGACCGGTACGTGGATATCCTGTACGACGCGCTCGCGGAAGGGGCGAAAGCCGTCGAGGACCGTGGGATCGTTCCCGTCGAGGAACGGACACTCGAAGACCCGGCGGGACTCGAAGCGGAGTGAGCGTGGGCACACTCGAGAAGCGTGTCGCGAACGCGACGGCCCCGCTGGCCGCTCACTACGAACCAAACGGCACGGTGAAGCGCCCGCGGTTCGACCGCGAGTGGGCGAGTGACAGAGCCAGGGTGCCCAGACAGAGCGCGAGCGCCACGGGTGCCAGCGAGACGATGCCGGTGACCAACACGACCACCGCCAGCAGCGTCGTCACCCCTGTCAACCCGGCGTAGTACCAGTGCCATGCTCGTGTGGGCTCGAGGCGACGATCCAGGTACGGTTCGAACAGGTCGGGGCTGGGTAGCAGTTCGATGCGGTGGGCATCGGGGTCCCAGTCGACGATCCCGTGGTCCTCGAGCATGGGGAGGTGGGTCTGGTAGAGCGAAATGTAGACTCGCCGTCGCTGGGCCCGCGTCACTTCGTCGGTAGTCGTCTCGTTCTCCCAGGCGGCGACCCGCTCGACCAGCGGCGAGAGGTCACAGGCACCGTCCTGACGGGTGAGGTACTGGACGGCCTGCCGGCGGCGCGCGTTGCTAAACACGTCGAACAGTTCGGCCTGGGAGAGCGACCCGTCGGTCATCGTCGTCGGGAACCCTGGCCTCGAGACGGACCACGGGGTCGACCGGAGAGACGGGAACACGGCGTCATCGATAGGTTCACACACCGGTGTGGGTGTGATACGCCCTTTACTATCTATCGACTACCCGATCGAAAGCCGGTAGTACCCATCAGCGACCGTGACATCCATCGACAACGGCACGTTTGTGCGCTCCCGCTCGACTCCAGGGGACCTGTCGTGCCCACAGTCGTTGCCCCCACCGGGTCTCCAGGGGAGGGCCGTCACCTGTAACGGACCGCTACCCGGCCGTCAGGTCGGGGATAACAAAGCCCGGTTACCGGAAGGTCCTACGTGATTACCCACATCGGGTAGCGATCTCCATGCACAGGAACTGTACTCGAGCGGTCGACCCGCTGGCATCGAATTGGCAAACGAGAGGTGCGTCGTGGTGAGCACGGACGAGGACGTCCACCCACGCGGCGAGCGACAGTCCGGCGAGGGGAGTCAGGCTCACGACTCGAGGACCTGTGGCGAGGACGCCACGATCGATCCGGGCGCCACGCTCGGTTACGGGGCCGGCGAGGCGTTCGGCCCGACGACGATCGGTGATCGGGCGACGATCCGCCACGGCTCTGTCGTCTACGGCGACGTGGCCATCGGCGACGACTTCACCACCGGCCACGATGTCCTCGTGCGCGAGGAAACCATTATCGGCGACGATGTCCTCCTCGGCACGAAGACGGTCGTCGACGGACGGACAGAAATCGGGTCACACGTCAGCGTGCAGTCGGCGGTGTACATCCCCACCGACACCGTCATCGGTGACAACGTCTTTATCGGCCCCGGCGCGGTCCTCACCAACGACCCCTATCCGATTCGCACGGACGTCGACCTCGAGGGACCGACCATCGAGGACGGCGCGTCGATCGGCGCGAACGCCACCCTCCTCCCCGGAGTCACCGTCGGCGAGAACGCCTTCGTTGCCGCGGGCGCGGTCGTCGCGGATGACGTCCCCCCGAACCGCCTCGCCGTCGGCACTCCGGCGAAACCACATCCGCTTCCGGCACCCCTCGAGGGGCCGAACAGACTCGAATGAGCCGCATACAGCCGGACGAGCGGGTGTCGATCGCCGACCCCGACGTCAGCGATACGGCGGTCGATCGCGTGCAGGAACTCCTCGAGACCGGCCAACTGGCAGACGGCCCCGAGGTTCGACAGTTCGAACGCGAGTTCGCCAGCTACGTCGGGGCCGACCACGCCGTCGCGACCTCGAACGGCACGACGGCACTCGTGGCCGGCCTCGAGGCCCTGGGACTCGAGTCGGGGGACGCCGTCGTCACCAGCCCGTTTTCCTTCGTCGCGAGCGCGAACGCGATCCGACTGGCGGGCGGAACGCCGGTCTTCGCCGACGTCGACCCCGAGACGTACGTCATCGATCCCGCCCGCGTCGAGCAGGTGGTTCGCGACCGAGCGGACGTCGTCGGGATCCTGCCGGTCCACCTCTACGGTCTACCGACCCCCATGGATCACCTCCTCGAGGTTGCCAACGAGCACGACCTGTTCGTCCTCGAGGACGCCTGCCAGGCTCACGGGGCCGCCATCGACGGTCACCCGGTGGGGAGTCTCGGCGACGCCGCTGCCTTCTCCTTTTACCCGACAAAGAACATGACGACCGGCGAGGGCGGCATGCTTACCACCACACGGGAGGACGTCGCCGAGGCCGCAGAAGGGTACGTGAACCACGGGCGAGACGCCTCTGGCGACCGGGGCTATGGCCACGTCGAGCTTGGGAGCAACCACCGGATGACCAGTCTCGCGGCTGCTATCGGACGCACCCAACTCGAGCGCTTGCCGGCGTTCACCGCGGCGAGACAGGACACCGCCGCGGCGTACGATCGGGGCCTCGCCGATTGCTCCATCGAGACGCCAACGGTGCCCGACGGGTACGAACACGTCTACCACCAGTACACCGTCGCGACTGACGATCGGGAGGCCCTCGCGACGTGGCTCGGTGATCACGGAATCGACACGGCCGTTTACTACCCGACACCGATCCATCGCCAACCCGCCTACGAGAGCGTGAGCACCGCGGCCGTCCGGCTTCCCAACGCCGAACGCGCCGCTGAGCGCGTGCTCTCTCTCCCCGTTCACCCGAACGTCACCCGCGACCAGCGCCAGCGGGTGATCGAGACGATCACCGCGTTCGACGACTCACGGACCTGATGACGATGACCGCCACCACTACGCAAGCCAACGATCACGACCGCCCCCTCCGCGCCGGCGTTCTCGGCGTGGGTTCCATGGGCGAAAACCACGCCAGAGTCTACAGCGAACTGCAGGGCGTCGACCTCGTCGGCGTCACCGACCTCGACAGCGAACTCGCCGAGGGAGTCGCCAGACGGTACGGGACGACCGCCCTGCCCAAGGCCGATCTGCTCGCCGCCTGCGACCTCGTCAGCGTCGCCGTCCCGACTGGGGCCCACCACGACGCTGTCACCGACTGCTTCGACGCCGGCGTCAACGTTCTCGTCGAGAAGCCAGTCGCCGAGACGGTCGAGCAAGGCCGGGCCCTCGAGCGACAGGCGGCCGAACGCGACCTCGTCCTCCAGGTGGGCCACGTCGAGCGATTCAACCCGGCGGTCGAGACGCTCGAGGCCGTCATCGCGGACCTCGATGTGATCGCCGTCGAGGCCGAACGCCTGGGACCGCCCGTCGACCGGACGGTCACCGATCCAGTAGTGAACGACCTGATGATCCACGACGTCGACGTCGTGCGGTCGCTGTTCGACGGCGAACTCACCGTCCTCTCGGCGATGAGCACCGACGACGGGCAGTACGCCACCGCCACGATGACCTGTGACGACGCCATCGTCTCCCTGCGGGCGAGTCGGCGGACCCAGAAGAAGGTGCGTCGGCTGACGGTGACGGCCCAGGAGTGTCTCGTCGAGGTCGACTACCTTCAACAGTCGGTGCTGATCCACCGGGATTCCTATCCCGAGTACGTCACTGACGAGGGGCGCAACCGCCACCGACACGAGAGCGTCGTCGAGCGCCCTCGGGTGGACAACGGCGAACCCCTCAAGCGCGAACTCGAGGCGTTCGTGACGGCGGTCCGTGCGGGGAGTGAACCGCCGGTGACGGCCGGCGACGGCATCGCCGCCCTCGAGACGATCGAGCGGATCAACCGGTACGTCGCCGACGTGGACGGGGAACTGGTGGCACGATGAACGAGACCGGCGGGGGCGCGTCGATGCTGTACGACAGTCCGGCCGACGAGGCGAGCCAGCGCCGAGCCCTGACCGATGGCCAGCTCCCCGTGGCCGTCTACGGGTTGGGCAAGATGGGGCTCCCCCTCGCCGCGGTCTACGCCGAGGTGACGGGCGCGGTCACCGGCGTCGACGTCGACCCCGCGGTCGTGGCGAGCGTCACCGCCGGGGAGAGTCACGTCTCCGGTGAACCTGGACTCTCCAGCCTGATCGCCGACGTGGTCGAAACCGGTCGCCTCGAGGCGACCACCGACGGTGAGGCGGCCGCGGTGGCGGCTCGGGTTCACGTCGTCATCGTGCCGACGTTGATCACCGACGACGCCCGCCCCGAGCCGGACCTGTCGGTCGTCGAAGCCGTCCTCGACGCCATCGCCGCCGGCCTCGCCCCGGGTGACCTCGTGATCGCCGAATCGACGCTCCCACCGGGGACCTGCCGCGACGTGATTCGACCCCATCTCGCCGCTGCGAGCGGGCTCGAGCCGGATGCGTTCGGGGTCGCCTTCTGTCCCGAGCGGACCGCCTCGGGGACCGCCCTCCGGGACATCCGTGGGCAGTATCCGAAGGTGGTTGGCGGCGTCGACGGCGAAAGTGGTCGGGCCGCCGCGCTCGTCTACGACACCCTCACGGATGGAGCCGTCCACCTCGTGAGCGACGCGACGACGGCGGAATCCGTGAAGGTCTTCGAGGGTGTCTATCGCGACGTCAACATCGCCCTGTCGAACCAGCTCGCGGGCACGGCTGTTGACCTGGACATCTCCGTCCGCGAAGTGATCGAGACGGCCAATCACATCCCGATGTGTCATCTCCACGATCCGGGGCCAGGCGTCGGCGGACACTGTATCCCGTACTACCCCCATTTCCTGCTCTCACAAACGGAGACGCCGCTCTCGCTCGTGGAACTCGGTCGGACGGTCAATCGCGAGATGCCCGCCCGTACGGTGGCCATGCTCGAGGGGGCACTCGCCAGCGACGGGATCGACCTCGAGGGGGCGAACGTGCTAGTTCTGGGGTTCACGTACCGACCAGGCGTCGAAGAGGTCAGGTCCTCGCCGGCGATCGACGTCGTCGCGCAACTGCAAGAGCGAGGCGCGACCCCGTGGGGCTGTGACCCGCTCGTCGATCCGGGCGAGTACGGCGCACAGCCGGTGGCCGTCGACGACCTCGGAGCGACGGGACGCAGCGACGCGACCACCGGGACCGAGCAGGCGACAGCCGAACACGACCCCGAGGCGGGTCACCCGCCGTTCGACGCCGCCATACTCGTCACTCCACAGGATGCCTTCGATCGGATCCCCTGGACCGCCCTCGAGCCCATGGTGGTTCTCGACGGGCGCGACGTCCTCGACCTCTCGGGGACCGACCACCGTGTGGTGACCATCGGCGGTGCTCGGAAGGGCCGCCCGCTGGTCATCCAGGGACGGGATGGCGACGGTGATGGTGGCAGTGAGCAAGCGCCACAAACTGGAACCTCGACCATCGGCCGACCGGCGACGTTCGACGCGGAACAGGACGGTTGACCCTGCCCAAACGGTCGACTCGAGTACCCGAGCGATCGGGACTGCCGCTGGAACGCGGTTCGTACTCGGCTGGTCGGTTCGCCCGAGTGGGCCTACCCACGCTGGGGCCACGAGAAGCACTCGATTAACGATACGCCTGTACGGGTACTATCCACTCAATGGCATCGCCAGGGTCCCATCGAAACGGCTTCCCAAGGTGCATCCGCCACCGTGAGCGCGACGCATGACGGTCGTCGTCCTCGCGTTCGAGGGCATCGACGGCCCGATCCTCGAGCGGTTCGCCGACGACGCGCCGACCATCGATAGCGTCCGCAGCCGGGCTATCACCGCTCCGCTCGAGGCTGCCGTCCCCCAGGCTCCCGTCGCATCCTGGACCTCCCTGTTCACCGGCACCGATCCGAGTTACCACGGCATCGTCGACGAGCGCCTGTGGTCGGGATACCCCGGCGACGAGGAGCGGTCGGTGTCAGCCGTCGACGTCCGCCGGCCCACCCTCTGGGATTACCTCTCCGCTGATGGCGGGCGCACCGTCGCCTGTGGACTCCCGATGACCGACCCACCCGGACCGCTCGAGGGTGCCCTGGTCCCGGGCCGGGCCACGGCCGAGCGGAGCCAGGGACGCCACGACGCGGGGACATCCCAGCCGGCGGAACAGCCCAGCGTCGATCGGGACCACCCGACTGGACGGCTCCCCGTTGGCGACCCGTGGACGCTGCCGGCGCTCGACGAGCAGGCCGACGTGCCGGAACTCCTCGAGCGTCGACGACGCGTCGCCGTCGACCTGCTCACCGAGGAGGACTGGGACCTGGCGCTCGTCCACGTCCCCGTGACCACGCCACGGCTCCTCGAGAAGGCCAACGCCCACCGAAGCGAGGCGACGTTCGAACGGACCATGCGCCCCACGATTGCGGCCGCCGACGGGCTCGTCGCGGCCGTGCTCGAGGCCATCCCGCCTGGAGCGACGGTCGTCGGGTGTTCGCCGCGGGGATGCCGACCCGAGACAGGCTATCGGCTCCACCTGAACGATCTGCTGACCGAGGCGGGATTGCTCGCCCCACGAGAGAACCACCAGTCGACCACCCCTGGCGAGGCGTTCGACCGACCTCGGACACCCGCAGACCCCGACGACGCGCCAGGCTCTGGAGCGCACTCGATCACGCCCCTCTCGAGTCGGGCCCAATCGGTCGGCGCGATCGTCTGGGGCGGTCTGAGGCGACTCGTCGCTGCCGTTTCGGGATGGCTCGAGTGTCACTCGAGACCGCGGCCCGATGGCGCCGACGCGGGTCGAGCGGGCGTCGGCCAGTACGATCTCCCGAACGCGGTCGCGTTCTGTGCGAGCCCTACCGACGGCGGGCTCTGGCTCAACCGCGCGGGCCGCGAGCCCGCCGGGCGCGTCGTCAACTCTCAGGTGGCGTCGCTGAGCGCGGCGATCGTCGAGCGCCTTCGCGAAATCACCGACCCCGAGGGCGACCCCGTTTTCGAGTTCGTCTGCAAGCGACGCCACCTTTATGACGGCCCCTTCGATCGGTTCCTGCCGGACGTCATCTATTCGACGGCTGGCACTGCGACAGCCATCTCGTCTGGCCCGTGTCCGTCTCGAGGCCCACCGTTCACTCGAGTGACAGGGGTCAGATCGAGCCCCATCGGGACGCTCTTTGCCGCTGGGCCGGCCATCGACACCGACGCGGGCACGCCAGACCGACCCGTCACCGTCGCCGACGTTGGGCCACTCGTGATGGCGGCACTGGGTCGGCCGGTACCGGCGCTGATGACGGGTCGCGATCCCACAGCCCAGCTCCGCGTGCCGGTCACCCGTCGAACGTACCAGGGGGTCGCCCACGGGACGACCGTCGACGATCCGAGCTACGACGACGGCGACCTCGAGGCGCATCTCGAGGGGTTCGAGTACCGCCACGGGAATAGCTGAGGGGAGCGATAGCCCTCAGTTGAAAAACACCACTACTGGTAGGGTGGCGGGCTCGTGTCAATTGCAGAGCACCCGCTCAGAGCGGGTCACATCAGGCAGCACAGTAATCGACTACGACCGAGCCGCGGGATCTTTCGAGAAGAACGATACCACCGATGCGGCTTTCGACCTACTCGACGCCATCGCGGGCCAAGAGTGAAACCGACCCCTCCCTCCCTCAGGTGCGTGGAAACCATTTCACTGTATTGACTAATGGGTTGAGTCTGTTGGTCTCATCGTATGGCCTTACTATCACAGTTTCTATACTTTGGTACCAACGTGTCGCAGATGGTGGATCCCGTGGAGGACCCACAACGGATTTGGGGACAACGGCCTCATGAAGCGAGGTACAGACCGATCGGCGGAGAATGGGAGCAAGTTACACTGACATGGGGAACCTTCGGAACTCGGCGCTCAGGTGGCCGAGAAGGCCTCGAGCGCCCCGTCATCGACACCCTGCCGCGAGAGCAACGTCAGCCGGTCACCGGCGCTGATCACCGTCTCGCCACGGGGCGTGATCACCGAGTCGTCGCGTTCGATGGCGATCACGAGCACGTCGTCGTCGATGACGGCCTCCCGGCCCGCCAGCTCGAGGGTGAGACCTGCGACCGGTGCATCCGGACTCACGGTCACCTCGACGACTTCCGCCCCGCCAGTCAGGCTGACGTAGTCGGCGATCGGCTTCGGGCGCTCGTCGTCGGGGCCAAACGGCTGGTAGCCCTGGAAGGTTTCCGACTGCAACAGCGCCTCGTCCTCGATCTCGATCCCCAGCGTGGCGATCTCCCGGGAGATCCGTCGCAGGTCGGCCGTGTCGTCACCGATCGCAAGCACGTGGAGGTTTCGGCGGCCGGCCATCAGTTCCCGTACATTGGTGACCCCGGGAATCAATCGGACCTGGTGGGCCAGTTGCTCGCGTTCCTCGACCGGCGCGTTACAGAGATAGAGGTTCCTGAGGCGACCGTCCGCCCGCTCGAGATCCACGTTCGCGTGGTAGCCCTCGATCACGCCCGCGTCCTCGAGGTGACCGATGCGGTTGCGGATCGTCGCTGCCGAGACGCCCACTTCCTCGGCAATCATCGGTGCCGAGACCGAGCGTGCGTCCTGCATCAGTGCGTGGATGATGCGCTTGTTCACCTCGTCGAGGCGGACACTCATGAGAACCAATGAATTGCCTCAGTACAAGATCGTTTTGCTCGCGTGGGCACGCCCGGGCCTGCCATCGAGCGTGTGTCGAGTCGACTCCCCCACAGCCGCTCCATCGTGTCTCACCGGCTTCCCCGCGGACGGGTATTCCATAGTGACAAGTGAAACGATTTACACAGCCTCACAGCGAGGCGGCTCAGAACCGGGCTATCACCGGTTCTGCGCCATGGTATCGTGAGGGTGTGTGCAATGACGTTCAGTGGCTACTATAGGTTCCGTGCGGGTTAGACTCGAGATGGGGGTGGGGCGCACCGGGGCACGAACACGAGGAGCCGGCTCGTCAGCCCCCTCAGTCGATCGGATAGGAGACGATCTCCCCACGGTCGCAACTCGGGCAAGCGGTGGTGTCCGCGTCGACCGTCAATCCACAGTTGCGACACTCGTAGACGACCGCCCCCTCGAGTGCGGACCCATCCGGCGTCTCTCCCTGATGTTCAGGTCGCGAGCCGCGATGGCGACCCGGGAACAGGCCACTGAAGAGATCGGCGAGGGACATTCTAGGAACCGCTTCAAGTCACGATGGTATAAGCGTTCTGCGAGTAATGTGCAGTTTATATAAGTACCGAATTTTTGATTCCGAAATCGTGGCTCGAGAAGGGGTCGACGACCACCGGTTGCAGGCACGATTGTCCCGGTGCGCCGCTCGATTCAAAATCGGGGTCACTCGCCCCCGTCACCCGCGGAAGGGGAGGCGTAACTATACGCCCGCCCGGTCCGCCTCCACCTGCATGGACGTCCTGACGCTCACGAACGCTCCCGACGCGCCGTTCCTGAATCAACAGCGCACAGCCCTCGAGCGCCGGGGCGTTCGCTTCGAGGTCTGTGCCGTCGCCGGCGACGTCTCGGGACCCGACGGCCGTGGCCCACTCGAGTACCTTCAGTTCGTTCGAACCGTCCGACGGGCGCTCGCAACTGGCCCCAGTACCCCGGGGTCGGGTGATGAGTTCGACCTCGTCCACGCCCACTACGGGCTGACCGCTCCGATGGCGCTGGCCCAGCGCCAGGTCCCCGTCGTCTGCTCACTGTGGGGTTCGGACGTCCATGGGCCGGTCAAGCCCGTGAGCAAGCTCTGTGCACCGCTGTGTGAGGCGGTGATCGTCATGTCCGAGCGAATGGCCGCCGATCTCGGGACCGACTGCCAGGTCATCCCCGACGGCGTCGACCTCGAGACCTTCCGACCCGAATGCCAGACGGAGGCTCGCGAGCGGATCGGCTGGCCCGCCGACGAATACACCGTCTTCTTTCCATACGCGCCGGATCGCGGGGTGAAGAACCACCCTCGAGCGAAACGCATCGTCGACACTGTCGACGGTACCCTCGACCGACCCGTCTCCCTCAGGACGGTCTCGGGCGTCCCCCACGAGCGCATTGCGGACTACATGAACGCCGCTGACGTCCTGTTGATGACCTCACACAGCGAGGGGTCGCCCAACGCGGTCAAGGAGGCCCTCGCCTGCAACTGTCCCGTGGTCGCCGTCGACGTGGGTGACGTCCGCGAACGGCTGGCCGGCGTCACGCCCTCCCGGGTGGCAACGACCGACGGCGAACTGGTCGACGCCCTCGCCAGCGTGCTCGAGGCCGGCGAGCGCTCGAACGGCCGCGACCACGTCACCGAGGTGAGCCTCGAGCGCACCACCGACGCCATCCTCGAGGTGTACCGGTCAGTGACGGGCCGGACGGGCACTCCCAGTGAGGGTGTGGCGCAGGTCGAGTCACCTCGCTGATGAGTGCGACCGGTTTCCGGGAAGCCCACAGGAGAGAGCCATCGACGACGGTCGGTCAGTTTAAACTTTGGATTTTGTAGTGTTTACTATAGGAGTTATAGTATTGACCGAGTGACGAGTAATTACACTCGCTCGAGCGAGCTACGAGGGTCACATCGGCCAGTACAACCTGTGTGGTGACACAGCGGGTGGCGACAGCAGGTTCTTAGGATCACGCACCGCCGACCGTTCAGCCCGCGTCGACGATCACCGGGACAGCCGTCCAGCGATCCGTCTCGTGGGGTCGTCGTCCTCACGTCTTACCGAGTATCTGCCACAGGGTCGGCGCTCGCAGCACACGTTTCCAACACTGTCTCTCAGTCATCCGCCGCCACATCGGCCTCCGAACCACTCCCAGTGGGCGCCGCGGTAGGGATGGCGTCACCTGCCTCGAGCACCCGGTCGGCCACGTCCGCCATCGTCTCGACGATCAATCCGTCCGCGCGTCGCCGGTCGACGTGAGCGAGGATCGCTCGCATCCGGTCGTCGTCGCGGGGATGAGTCAGGTTGTTCGGATGCACCCAGAGATGACAGACGCCGTCTCCGGCGGTGGCCTGGTCGATCGCCCGACGGGCCGTCTGAACCATGGGATCCCGGAAAACGGGCTCTGCGACCGACCGGAGCCGACCCTCGAACCCGAACAGGAACAGCGAGGCGGGGACGTTCACCAGCCCATGTCGATCCACGTGGGGCTCGACCAGGAGTGATTTTCCACCCAGCCCGGTCTCGAGAATCGCCCGAATCCCCTCCGGTGTCGGGGTTCGGCCGCGGTAAGCGGTGAATCCCGACTTCGCGAGTGCCTCACGATGACCCACGTCGTTGCGGGGGTAGACGAACGACGTCGGCTCGAGACCCCAGTCGGCGGCCACCTCGCGGGCACGCCGGGTCTCGGCGTCGGCCAGTCGACGCGAGGTCCAGTCGGCCCCGAAGAGCACGTGAGAGAACGAGTGACTCGCGAACTCGTGGTCCACCGGCGATGCGAGGAGTTCACCTACGAGCTCGCGGCCAAATCGAAGGTCGGGTCGGTCGGCCCACGCCGTTCGCTCGCGTTCGAACCACGTGGGCGGTGCGGGGTGATCGTGGTGGCGGCCGTCACAGTCCTCGAGCATGAGATGGCCGACGACGGCCCACGTTGCGGGGACGTCGTAGCGGTCGAACAGCGACAGCAGGCTTCGCCAGCCGCGTCGTCCCGCCTCGACGCGGTGACGTGGGGGCGACTCGAGGTCGTGGAACCCCCACCCGAGTTCGGCGTCGACGGAGACGACGACGCTACCCACGTCGCCCCTCCCGGCTCTCGGACCCCGTCTGATCGCGATGCATGCCTCGAGATGCTGGGCAGAATGGGATTGTTATGGAGTGCTTGCGATGGCCCAGGGGCGACCAGCCGGGAGGGCCGCCCGATGATCTTGGACCCGCATGGAACCTCGCGTTCGGGCCGCTCGCGCCCCCGTAGAGCAGACTGTGTCCCGTTCGTGAGCGTTTCTCGATCTGCAGCCGTTGGTTAACAAAGAGTACCTCCCACCATGTGGGCGACAGCAGGCGTCCACGCGCCTCGATCATCATCATGAGCGGATCTACTGCAGCCACGGCGGAGCGAGCGTTCGTCCTGGGACTCGACGGCGTCCCGTGGAATCTCATCGATCGGTGGAGTGGCGACGGGACGCTCCCCAATTTCGCCACCCTCCGAGAGGCGGGGGCGATGGGGCCCCTCGACAGTACCCGCCCACCGACGACCCCACTGGCCTGGCCGTCGATCGCCACCGGCGTCTGGCCCGACAAGCACGGCATCTACGGGTTTCAGAAGCTCTCCAAATCGTACTCCCATCGGATGTACACCAGCCAGGACCTCCGCCAACCGCCGCTGTGGGACCAACTCGGCCCCTCGCTGGTCGGCAACGTGCCACTCACCTATCCGCCGTCGGAAATCGACGGCGAAATCGTCACCGGGATGATGACGCCGTCGACGGACGCCGACTTCACGTTTCCCCCCGACCTCGAGGACGAACTCCAGGGACGGATTCCCGACTATCAGATCAGTCTCGACTACCCCAAGTACGCTGGCCGGCTCGATGACTTCGAAACCGCCGTTGGCGACATTCTCGCCAAACGGCGTTCGCTCATGCGTCTGTTCATGGAACGGACCGAGTGGGAGCTGTTCTTTTTCGTCTACACCGCGCCCGACCGCTTCCAGCACCTCATCTGGGACGAATCGCGGATTCTCGAGCACTATCGCGACCTCGACGAGATTCTGGGCGAGGTCATGACCTATACCGACGAGCACGACGCCGACCTCTACGTCGTCTCGGACCACGGCTTCGGCCCGATCGAGCGCCTTGCCTACCCCAACCACTTCCTCGAGGAGGCGGGTTATCTCGTCCAGGAGGACGACGACGGCACTCGCGGCGCGCTTGCGAGCCTGGGTATCTCCAGAGAGCGAGTCACCTCGGCACTCAGCCGGGTGGGCATCTCCGAGGAGTTGCTGGTCTCTGCGTTGCCGCGCCAGCTCGTCGACTCCGTCGCCGAGCAGATCCCTGGCCAGCACGCCCTCTACGACGTCGACTACGAGCGGACCCAGGCGTTCGTCCACGATGCTGGCAACTGCTACATCAACGACACCGATCGCTTCGAGGACGGCATCGTCCCGCCCCACGAGCGTGAGCCGTTGAACGCCGAACTCACCGAGTTGTTCGAGGCGATCACCGACGAGGACGGGCGGCAGGTCTTTACCGTCTACGATGGGGACGACCTGTTTCCGACGGACGATGGCTCGCCGGACCTGATCGTCAACGGGGTCGGCACCTACGAGGGTCGAAACGCGATCACGGGCGAACCGTACGGCGATCCGAGTCCCACGAACGCGAGCCACCGCCCCGAGGGCATCGTCTGTGCGTACGGCCCCTCCATCGAGGCGGGGGCGACACTCCGCGGAGCCCGCGTCGTCGACGTCGCGCCCACGTTGCTCCACGGCATCGGGAAGCCAGTTCCCTCGAACGCCGACGGCCGCGTTCTCTTCGACGCGTTCCGGCCCGACGCAGAGCCGACCGGAACCAAGGTCAGGCGGCGTGACGTCACGGCGGACCGCGACAGCGATCCGCTCGAGGAGGATTTCTCCGGCGTCGAGGATCGGTTGAAAGGGCTCGGCTACATGGAGTGAGCGGGACGTCGCGCCCCCTCGAGCGACGAGCCACCATCCACCAGACTCGAGGCCCCGGATAACACGTCCGTTACCCGGTGACACCAATGTTCGCGAGCCGATATATAGGTTCGAATGCGTACCTGGTAACGTAATGCAATCAATTGCTGTCGACGCGACGGATCGCCGCTCCATCACCGACGAACACCAGCCATCAGCAGGGAACCTCGAGGTGGTCGCCTGATGTTCGAGGCAACCGGCGCGGACGTCGCTTTCCTCCTCTCGCGAGTGCTCTTCGGGGGCGTCCTCGCGTTCATGGGACTGAACCACTTCCTGGATCTCGAGGGGATGGCCGGCTACGCCGAGTACAAAGGTCTCCCGGCACCCAGGCTCTCGGTGCTCGCGAGCGGCGGCTTGCTTGTCTTCGGCGGACTCTCTATCGTCGCCGGTATCCTGCCGGCGATTGGAGCCGGCGCACTCGCACTGTTCTTGCTCGTCTCCGCGGTGACGATGCACGACTTCTGGGCCCAGGAGGGCGAGGACGCCCAGAACGAGATGACCAGTTTCCTCAAGAACGTTTACGGCGCGGGCGCGGCACTGGCCTTTCTCGCCGTCAGCGACCCCACCTGGCCGTACGCGCTGAACGTCGGCCTTGGTCTGTAATCGGAAGCCCACTCGAAGGTCCCTCGAACCCAACCCCCTCGGGTCGCTGACGTACGTCACGAAATCGCACGCCGCCTCGAGAGTCGTAACGTATTTGGTACCGACCGAACTATGCTTCGATGCATAGCGTGTCCGGGTTGGGGTAGTGGACTATCCTTCAGCCTTGTGGAGGCTGAGACGCGGATTCGATTTTCGCACCCGGACTGACAATATTTTTACACATTTGAGACGGTGCACACTCACAAGATTATATACCAGCATGTGACCAAATCGATCGATGCACGACTGTCCCTCCTGTAACCGGGCGTTTGAAACCGAGCGTGGCCGAAGCGTTCACCACACCACCGTCCACGACAAACGGCTACCGAATCGAGTGTGTTCCCACTGTGAATCCGGATTCGTTTCGGATTATGAGAGAAAATACTGTAGCGAGACGTGTTTGGATAACGCAGTTTCTCGCGCAGGATCAAACAACCCCAACTATCGTGGGGGAAAAACGGAGGCCACATGCCGGTACTGCGAAACGACGTTCGAATACTACCCATCAGAAAAAAGCGGCCTGCTCTGTAGTGAGTGCGTCAAAACGGCCCCCTGGCGAGATCCACCCGCACTCGAGGGTGGTACTAACAGTCGCTGGAACGGCGGCAAACAAAGCGTCGAATGTACCGTCTGCACAGCCACGATTGACCGATACCCGAGTGAAATCGGCGACGTCGTCGTTTGTAGTGCACGCTGTCGAGCCAAGTGGCTCTCCGAATCGTTCGCAGGCGAGGGTCACCCCAACTGGAAAGGTGGTGACACCGGGCCCTACGGAACCGGCTGGGCGGCGGTCCGCCGACAAGCTCTCGAGCGAGACGGACACCGGTGCATCAACTGTGGCGAGACGAAAGAGGACCTCGGCCGGAATCCGGACGTCCATCATCTCGTGCCGGTTCGGGTGTTCGTCGAGGCAGACGGTTTCCAGCGAACCGACGCACATGTCCTCGATAACGTGGTCTCGCTCTGTCCGTCCTGTCACCGACGCGCGGAGTTCGGCCATATCTCCGAGGCAGACCTGCGAGAACGTGCTGGGATCGATTCGGTTCCCTCAGAGATCGACAAGTGAAACGACACGTTTCGTTTCTTTCCCGGCAGCAATCCACAGAGTGTTGTCGACTGGAAAGGACGCACAACGATCACTCTGAACGTCCGATTATGTGACGTTACTCCAACGCCGGGGCGCCACTCGAGGGCGAGAACGCCTCACTTTGACGGATGATGTTCAGGGCAGTCATCAGGTCCGTTCGAGTGATGAGTCCCACGAGGTCGTCGTTCCCATCGACCACGAGCAGTCGACCGATGTTGTCCCGTTGCATTCGCTCGAGGGCCTCCATCGCGTCGGCATCTGGCTCGATGGTCTTCAGTTCCGTGGTCATCACGTCGGCGACCCGGAAGGCGTCGCGCTCGACCGGTTTCACGTTTTGGGCGTCCGAGAGCGTGATCAGGCCAACGAGGTGACCGTCGTCGAGCACCGGATAGCCGGTGTGACGCTCGCTGAACATCCGCTGAATCAGATCGGCCACGGAGGTCTCGGGCGCGACGATGTGGAGGTCACCAGCCCGTGTCATGATATCGGTGACGGAAACGCCCTCGAACGCGGCCTTCATCGTCACCTGCCGGGATTCCGTCGAGGCGGCGATGTAGATGAAGAAGGCCACGGCGATGAGCAGGATCCGGAAGAAGAGCACGCCCACGAGCC
>LKND01000095.1 GCA_001564275.1 Natrialbaceae archaeon Tc-Br11_E2g14
ATCCTTCCTGTGAGTCCTGATACAGGCTCGTGACGGTGACGTCGACCTCGACGAACTCGCCGGCGGTCTGTTCTTCGTCGACATCCGTGATCTCGACCTCGAAGGACCCCTCGGCCTCGAGTTCCCAAGCGAACCGTGGATAGTCGTCCGGGATTGCAACCCACGGGTTGTCTTCATGATCGTACTGGAAGTCGAGACCATCCATATTACCTGACTCGGTTACGTCTAACCCCTGCATCTGCTCCGTGTCTCGCGCGATGGCTTCGCCTGTCCAACCACCTGGGGTGTGATACTCTTCCCCATATGTTTGAGATGCGTGAGGTGGAGACTGATCGTGGTATACACTCTCCCTAAACGCGTCATTCTGGTTTTCAATCGTGCCAGCTATAGCACCTTGATATTCAGGTCGCTCTGTTTGACCAGGCTCACTTTCGATTTTGAGATCTGCAACCGTGTACATTTGCGTGAAGTCAGACTCCACGTTCGACGAACTTCCTACAATGCCACCGATCATACTCGGACCTCGGACCTCAACATCGGTATATCCAGTGGAAACGTCTGTTTGCCACGTTGAACGCCCTATCAGACCGCCAATGCCTCTATTCCAATAATAGTCACCGCCCACCTGAACCTCAGTTGGCGTCCTATAATCGCCTCCGATGACTACCCCTTCTGCAACGAGTTCATTGTCCAGGTCCGCATGGGCTCCATCACCAACGAGACCACCCACTAGTTGATATTCAGCTTTCACTTTTCCTTCGCTACGTGAGTCCTTTATTGTTCCCCCTGCTTGACCAACGAGACCCCCAACATGCCTCTCTCCGTGAACATATACGTCAGATAACCTCACGTTTTTGATGGTAGACCCCTCTCCAGGATCATATTGGCGCGCAGGGACGCGCCACGGCGTGTTCTCGCTATCCCTCGGGTAGTTTGTTGCGCCAAATAAGCCAACGAACTCTTCTTCCGGACGTTCGATGTACAGTCCGTCGATCTCAAACCCAGCCCCATCGAAATCACCGCTAAACGTTTCCCAATTCGAGTCATCATCATCCGCTCCCATGATTGTGTATTGGTTACCGGTTGAACCGATAGGGTCGAAGCCGGCACCACCGTTCCAGAACTCGGTTCCATGGGCGTCGATGTCATCAACGAGTTCGTAGGAGGCATCAAGATCGTGGTCGTTAATACATTGAAGTTGATCCACGTTCTCGATCTGGTACGGATCATGTTCGTCGCCCGAACCTTCGTAGTCGACGTCCCCACAGATCGGTCCATCGCGGTCGACGACCACGACGTCATCCAGTGACGTATCGGTCGACTCCGTGCTCACGCTGACGCGATCGGTCTGTCCGTCCTGTGGTACTGAGTACTCGAGAGTCACCGTCTCGGTTTCACCGTGAGCGACCGAGGCGTCCGTCGACGTTGCCACCTCCCCATCAGGCCCGGAAAGAACGACCTCGTGTTCGCTATCGCCACCGAGACTCTCGAGGTCGGCCTCCACGGTCGCCGTCTCGCCTTGCTCGATCGAGTCCTCGAGCACCGTCACGTCAGTCACCTCGAGTCTGGAGTCGACAGTGACGTCGACCGACTCGCTGTCACCCTGCGTTCGAGCCGTCACGTCGGTCTCCTCGAGGTCGTCAGGATCGGCCACGTCGACCCACTCGATAGAGATGGTGTCGCCGGCGACCTCGGCCGGGTCGACCTCAGCGACCGCGACGATATTACCGTCGAAGCCCTCGAGCCAGACGACGGCCTCGTCATCGCCTTCGAACTCGTCGTCCGCGAACGCGACGTCGACGTCGAGGCTGCCACCCGGCTTGACGGATTCCGTGGCCGTCGCCGATTCGATCTCGAGGGTGTCGATCTCCTCCAGCACGAGGAACGAACCGGGGGTGTCGAGGACGTCGTCGTCGGTCTCGACGACGTACTGGTAGAGATCGCCGGACTCTAATTTCTCGTCGTCGATGGGTATCTCGAGGCCGGTCGACTCGTTTGCCTCGAGTTCGACCGTGGTTTCGGCGTCGGTGACGTTCGCGCCGCCCTCGTCGATGACCCGAACGCTGACGGTCTGTGTTTCGGTCTCGTCGTAGGTGTTGGTCACGTTCGGCCGAATCGTCACGGGTTCGTCGCCGGGCACGACTTGCCCTTCCGTGCCCTCGACGAGATCGTCCTCGGGAATGCCCTCGTCGCCGTCGATGACGAACGCACCGCCCTCGGTGACCTCGAACTGGCCACCGGCCGCTTCGCCGTCTTCGGTTCGGACGACGTACTCGTACGCGTTGTTGGGCCAGTTCGATTCGTTGATCGTCCACGTCAGCGTTCCCTCTTCGCCGGCCTCGAGGGAGACATCTGCTTCCGTCGTTTCGATCGACTGTTCACTGTCGATCGGGGAGATCTCGATGGCGGCGTTCCGTTCTCCCTCCACGCCGACGTTCCGGATCGCCGCTGTGATCTCGATGTCGTCCGTGTCCTCGTCGGATTCCGCGAGCGTCTCGGTGACATCAAAATGCGTTTCATCTTTGAGATGGAGGAACGATCCGCGCTGGTCGAAACTGTCGTTCCCGGGCTCAGTTTCGATATCGTACTGGTACTCCTGACCTGCTGTGAGTTCGATGTGTTGGGGATGTCCCTGTCCTGGGTTGACGATGAATTTGTCGGGCCCATCTGCACTCATCGCCGGCGTCTGGATGGTCTCTCCGGACTCAACCGTATCGTTTGAATCGAGTTCGAGGTGGCCAACCGCTCCCGTCTCGTTGTAGATGGTGACGTTGGCGGTGACCTCGGCCGACTCACCACCGTGGTTTTGGATCGTAATGTTCGGAACGATATGGTCGCCAGTTCCTTCGGTGTACTCGAGCGAATTTCCACTGTTGTCGACGAGGCCCTGGTCGTGTTCAATCAAGAAGTGCGCTGAATTATCCACGTCGCCGAGCTGTTCGACACCCAGGATGACGTACTCCTCGTCTTCGTTGTGGGCGACGATGGAGGCGTTCTCGACGCCGCCGACCTCCTCGCTGAGGTGGCGTTCCCATCCCTCGGCGTACTCGCTCTCGATTTTGACGTACAGGTGATCCGCCGTCGGGTCAGTGGAGACCTGCTCGAGGCTCGTACTCGTCTCCTCGGCGTGGCTCTGATTCGCTGCGATCTGGGAATACCCGTTCGAGCCATCCTCGCTGGGTCGAATCTGCGTGAACGAAAGCTGAAGCGTCTCGTTGGCGTCGAAACCGATCTGTGGCGATCTGTGGACGCGAACTTCGTCGTTGTCGACCGCGAAGACGCCGCCGCCCTGGTGAACGACCGAGGTGTCGCCGCTGTGGAGCTGGATCTCGCCAAGCGAACTCGAGTTTTCCTCGGTGAACTCGAGAGCGTCGGCATCGATCTCCGCTGGGGGCGTCTCGTGCCAGGCGACGGCAACTGTGCCGTCTTCGCTCACGTCCATGTCGTCGTACCCGCCCTCGGGCAGGTCACGCACACCACCGGCACTCGCCACCGTCGAGATGTCCTGATCGATCACGCCCATCGTCGACTCGAGTTGATCGGTGCCCAGTTCGCCCTGGAGGCCATCGATCATGACCCCGCTGACCGCAAACACTGCAAAGGCCCCAATGGCGACGATGGCCACCAGCAACACGATTGCAACGAGGTTGTTTTGCCCTCGGTCCTCGTGTTCGGATACCCACCTCGCACGCTTATTCGTCGAAGCCATCTCCGCAGTCATAAATACATTACTACAAGTATACGGTATAAAATTATCGCATAGTTATAGCATTTCAATATCCGCACCACACTAATAAATCGGCGGCTTGTACCAATTAGTAAGTAACTTTGTCCCAGTCCTCGATCACAGGGCAACGGTTGGCATAACAGACGATATCGATGAAAATGAAACCCAACTCACAATCAATTTATACGTTCAGTGGGCGGTCGGCCGAGACGTAATCGACGCCTCGAGCCCCCAGCACACGAGCAACCGCCCGCCTTTCGACCGTCCAGGCGTGGATCTCCAGACCCACCGCTCGCGCCCTCGGGACCAACCCCGTCGTCAAACAGCGCCAGTAGTTCGCGCCGATGACGTCACAGCCCAGTTCGACAGCCCGAGTAACCGGGTGGGCCAGCCGTCGACTCACGAGCAACCCGGTCGGTTGCGTCGGGTCGGCCGCCCGGACTCGACGCAGCTCCGGGGTGAGAAAGGAGGTGGTGACGACGCGATTCTCAAGATCGGCCGCGTCGAGGGCGGCCACCACGTCCGCACCGATTCCCAGGGCCTTCATTTCGAGGTTGACCTCGACGTCCGGTGGGAGGGCCGCGAGGACAGCATCGAGCGTCGGAATCGATTCGCCCGAGTCGAGCACTTCGAGGGTCTCGAGTTCCGAAAGCGCGATATCCGCGAGTGCTCCCTCTCCATCGGTCACGCGCTCGACGGTGGCGTCGTGAAAGACCACGAGTTCGCCCGAGCCACAGCGACGGACGTCGAACTCGACGGCGTCGACGGCTGGGTGGGCTGCTGCCGCCTGGAGGGCACCGACGGTGTTTTCGGGATTGACCGCTGCGAACCCACGGTGAGCGATCAGGCGCATACCCACCCATTGGGGGAGTGGGGCTTGAACGCACCGACTGGTGGTGTCTCTTTCCGTTTCGGGTCGTCCGGGCACGGGGGCAGAAGCTCCGTCGGCACGACCAGACACCCCGAGGCTCGAGGCTACGCTGTTCGGAGCCACGTTTATTGAACTGCATGGTGAGGTACTGGTATGTCGACAGCAACTATCGAATTCGACTTCGACGGTACCGTCGCGATCGTGACTGGAGCCTGTGGCGCACTCGGGAGCGCAACAGTCTCTCAGTTCCGGGCGGCCGGTGCGACGGTCTGTGCCGTCGACGTGGTCGAACCGGAGGACGACGACGCGCTGCTCGAGCCCGATGCCGGCACACACTTCTACCAGGCCGATCTCACGGAAGAGTCCGCTGTCGAGGGCGTGATCGCCGACATCCTCGAGGACCACGGACGAATCGATCACCTGCTCAACGTGGCCGGGACCTGGCGTGGCGGGTCGCCCATCGAAGAGACCGAAACGGACGAGGTGGATCTGTTGCTCGAGGTCAACCTCAAGACGGCGATGCTGGCCTCGAAGCACGCCCTCCCCGCTCTCCGGGAACAGGAGGGGGCGATCGTAAGCGTGAGCGCGCGTTCGGGCCTCGAGGGTGGGGCCGGCGACGGCCCGTATCGGATCACGAAGGCGGGGATCCGGATTCTGACGGAGACGCTGGCCGAGGAGAATCGTGGCGAGGTGCGCGCCAACTGCGTCATGCCGAGCGTGATCGACACCCCGATGAATCGGGAGATGATGGCTGACGCCGATCACGACACCTGGGTCGACCCGGAGGATATTGCCGAGGTCATGGCGTTTCTGTGTAGCGAGGGGGCGTCGGTCACCAGCGGCGGTTCCATCCCCGTTTACGGCGAGGCGTAGTGACCACTCGTCATCGACCGTCTCTGATCGTGTCGATCCCATGGTTTGTGAGGGGGTCTCAAATAGTCGTCGAGAATCACGTTAAGGACCGACACGTTGCGTGAACTATTTGGGGGCTTGCGTCAGACTGGTGGACAAGAATGGCAATGGTAGACATACGTGACTCCGTCTCAGGGCTCACCCTGGAGGAGCGGTTTGGGTTGCTTCTCGTCGCGGGGATCCTGATCATGGTGCTCGATCTGATCCGTCGGCTGGTGGTCGGGGATCTGGCGTTCACCTCGTTCATGACCTTTCTCTGGCGCGGACTGGTCGACGGCTTGGTGATCGGACTGGCGGCTGTGGGGCTTTCGATGACCTACAGCATCCTTCGGTTTGCAAACTTCTCACACGGCGATCTGGTGACCACTGGGGCGTTCACCGGGTGGACCGCCGCGTGGGTGGTGGGAGGTATCGGGGCCGCGAGCTTCGGTTCGAGAATACTGTTGAACGCCGATCGCGGGACATCTGCTCGTGAAATCAACCTCCACGTGTACGCCGAACCGCTGGCTATCGTAGCTGGGCTGGTCGTGGCTGCAATTGGAACGATCATCGTCGCACTCGTGATCGATCGCCTGGTATACCGTCGGATGCGTAACGCCGGGGGCATCCCACTGTTGATCGCCAGCGTCGGTGTCGCCTTGGCGCTCCGGTACGTCATCGTGTTCTTCTACGGTGAGCGTACCCGAGGCCCCGTTCGAAGCACGCCCACGCTGTCGGCCGAGAACCATGCCTGGTTGATCTGGACGGATTCCGTCGCCGTTCACCAGTTGATCCTGGTGATTTCGGCTATTGCCCTCATGATCGGCCTGCACCTACTCCTCCAGCGGACGAAACTCGGCAAGGCGATGCGGGCGATGGCCGACAATCGCGACCTGGCACTGATCACCGGTATTCCGACCGAACGCGTGATCCTGGCGACCTGGGTCATCGGGGCCGGACTCACCGGGGTCGCCGGCTACCTGATCGTCCTCGAGCAGGAGACCCTCGGGTTCAACACCGGCTGGTTCCTTCTGCTTTTGATCTTCGCGGCAGTCATTCTCGGCGGGATCGGTTCGATATACGGGGCAATCGCTGGCGGGTTGATCATCGGGATGGCGGACAACATGATGCTAGTGTGGATCTCCGGTGATCTGACCAGGGTCGCAGCGTTCCTGTTGATGATCCTGATACTGATCTACCGGCCACAGGGGCTGTTTGGGGGTGTTGAAACGGCATGACTGACGACGAGCAATCGAACGACGGATCCGAAAGGCAGGCATCGCTTCGCGAGCGGTTCGAAGCCCTCCCTCGATGGCAATCCGATCTCCTCCTCATCGGGGCCACGCTACTCGGACTCTACGCCCTGATGGGCGTTCTGGGGCTGGTCACGGGACTGGGCGTCAGCGGCGTGACCAGAACGTTGCGGGCCGTGACGTTCCTGGCCACCGCGTACGCGCTCGTCGTGCTCGCGCTCAACCTCCACTGGGGGTACACGGGGCTTTTCAACATCGGTGTCGCCGGGTTCATGGCCGTCGGGGCGTACACGATGGCAATCGCCACCGCCGACCCCGATCCTGGCCCCGCTGGAGTCCCCGGGCTCGGTCTCCCAGTGCCCGTCGGTATCGCCCTTGGAATGATCGCTGCGGGACTGGTCGGCCTCGTCGTGGTGTTGCCGGCACTGCGCATCCGGGCTGACTACTTCGCGATCGTCACGCTCGCCTTCGCCGAAGTGATTCGGTTGCTTATCACCTCCGGAGCCCTCCGGGAGTTCGAAATCGCTGGCCGTGAACTCGGGACTGGCGGCGGTGCCGGCATCAACTTCGCCCGACTGGACACGGTGATCCCGAACTGGGTGCTGTATCGTGGCGGCGACATCGAACAGGGAACGAACGTGTTGGGCTATCAGATACTCACCCTCACCAATGCGATCGGCATCGAGCGAACGATGGTCGAAAACTGGCTGTACACGTTCACCATGATCCTCCTGGTCGCCGCGGTGTTCTGGCTCCTCGTGCGGACCGGGAACTCGCCGTTCGGTCGCATGCTCAAGGCGATCCGAGAGGACGAACTGGCCACCAAGTCGCTGGGGAAGAACACGCCAATGGTGAAAATCAAGGTGTTCGTCCTCGGCTGTGCGATCATGGGGCTGGCCGGCATCTTCTGGCAGGGTCGCAACGGCTACGTCGATCCCAATGCGTTCCTGCCGATCGTGACGTTTTACATCTTCATCGCGCTCATCATCGGCGGCTCCGGGTCGAACACTGGCAGTGTCGTCGGGGCCCTGGTCTTCGTCGGCGTCCTCTTCGAGGGGCCACCGTACGCCCAGCGGATCGTGCGCCAGAACGTCGACCTGCCGCGCCCCTCGACGGTGTACGACGGCGTAGTCGCCCTCGGGGGTGGTGACCCGATGCCACTGATCGGGTACACGGTTGGCGAACTGCCGAACCTTCGATTCATCCTGTTCGGTGCCATCCTGATCGCGTTGATGATCTACCGTCCGGATGGCATGCTCGGCCACCGAAACGAGCCTGCCTCCCCGATCGATCTCAGACGGGAACGTTCGCCCCGAGAGGGGTTGGCCGATACGGCCAGTACTGACGGAGGTGAGGTCGATGAGTGAAACCGAGGCCACGGGCGTCGAGAATCCCGAGGAAGGGGCGGCCCCACTCGAGGTGTCCAATCTCCGGAAGACGTTCGGCGGCGTGGTCGCCGTCGACGATACGAGCTTCAGTGTCGAGCGCGGGTCTATCACTGGCCTCATTGGGCCGAATGGTGCTGGAAAGTCGACGACGTTCAATTGCATCACGGGGGTGCACACGCCGGACTCCGGTCGGGTCGTCTTCGAAGGGGAAGCGATCACGAACCTGAATCCCAACCAGATCGCCGGCAAAGGGCTCGTTCGAACCTTCCAGATCGCTCGCGAACTCAGCGAGATGACCGTCCTCGAGAACATGTTGCTGGCCTTCGAGAACCAGCAAGGGGAGGACCTGTGGCGGTCGGTGACGCCCGGACTGCGAAAGCGCGTGATCGAAGAGGAACGGGCCTTCCTCGAGCGGGTCTGGGAGACCCTCGAGCTGTTCGAGATCGATCACCTCGCCCACGAGCAGGCGGGGAATCTCTCCGGTGGTCAGCGAAAACTGCTCGAGCTCTCGCGAGCGTTGTTGACTGATCCGGAGATGCTGTTGCTCGACGAGCCGATGGCGGGCGTCAATCCCTCGCTCGAAAAGAAACTGCTCGAACGGATTCACGAACTGAAAGCGCAGGGGTACACGTTCCTGCTGGTCGAACACGACATGGACGTCATCATGGAGAACTGTGAACACGTGATCGTCATGCACCAGGGCCGCGTGCTCTCGGAAGGACCGCCGGCGGCGATTCAGGCGGACGAACAGGTCATCGAGGCCTACCTCGGAGGTGAGGTCTGATGCTCGCAGTCGATTCCCTCGAGGCGGGCTATGGCGACCTCCAGGTCCTGTACGACGTCGACCTGACGGTCGAGGACGGCGAGTACGTCACCATCGTGGGTCCCAACGGTGCGGGGAAGTCGACGGTGATGAAGTCGGTGTTCGGATTGACGACGTACATGGGCGGTACGGTCACGTTCCAGGGGGGCGAAATCAGCGGGCTGCGGCCAGACCAGATCATCACCGAGGGGATCGGGTACGTCCCACAGAACGACAACGTGTTCCCGTCGATGACCGTCCGCGAGAACCTCGAGATGGGCGCGTACATCCTCGACGAAGTCCCCCAGGACGCGATGCAGGAGGTGTTCGACCGGTTCCCGGTTCTCGAGGAACGACAGGATCAGAAGGCAGGCAGCATGAGCGGCGGCCAACAGCAGATGGTGGCGATGGGCCGGGCACTCATGCTCGAGCCGGACCTGCTGTTGCTGGATGAACCCTCGGCCGGGCTTGCCCCCGACCTCGTCGAGGACATGTTCGACCGCGTGGATATCATCAACGAGGCGGGAACGGCCGTCCTGATGGTCGAACAGAACGCCAAGGAGGCCCTCCGACGGTGTGATCGTGGCTACGTCCTGGTCCAGGGTCGAAATCGGTACGAGGATGCGGGTGACGAACTTCTGGCGGACGAGCAGGTTCGTCGGGATTTTCTGGGCGGATAGCTCGCACACAGCGCTGTCTCTTTCGATCGATCTCGACTACCGCAAAAAAATGGATTCAGCTAAAACCGTCTCGAGAGTCGTGATCCTTACTCCGCTTCGAAGTCGATCGTGTCGGTGACCGTGATCTCGAAGTCCTCGAAGTCGTAGATGTCGTAGGCAACAACCGTCATGTCGCCGTTCTCGTCGAACTCGACCGGGCTCGAGGCGCCCTGATACTCGATTTCTTCGCCGTCGGCGGCCATCTCGACGGCCTCGGGGAAGTTCGAGGGACCGACCGGTTCGCCGCCGGGGTTGGCCACCTCGCGGATCTGCTCGCTTACCGTCTGCCCATCGTTTTCGCCGCCACGGAGATTGGCGAGGATTTGAACGGCGCTTGCGTCGTAGGCCTGGGCGTTGAAGACGCCGGGACTCGAGCCGTACTCCTCTTCGTACAGGTCGTTGAAGGCGTCCGCCTCGGGGCCAGCCGCTGCCGGTGAGGTACCGATCACGTTGTTCATGGGGTTGTCGACGTCCGTCGGGAGGTCGTCGTCGATGAGGCCGTCCGTGATCATGATCGGCAACTCGTCGAACTCGCCGTAGAAGTCCCGGAACATCTGGATCCCGCTGACGGGGAACGCGACGATCATCAGGAAGTCAGGGTCGGCCGCGAGGACCGACTCGAGTTCCGAGACGTACGAGGACTGCTCGGGTTCGAACGCCTCCTCTTCGAGCACCTCGCCCCCGAGTTCCTCGAACCCGTTGACGAACTCCTCGTTGAGCGCCTGTCCGTAGGCGTCGTTGAGGTGGAGCGTCGAGGCGGTCTCCCAGTCCTGATCTTCCCAGGCGACTTCCGCCATGACGGCACCCTGCAGGGCGTCACTGGGGGCAGTTCGGAGCATGTAATTGCCATCGAGGTCCGTGATCCCGGGGGCGGTGCTGGCCGGGGAGATCATCGGGACCTGTTCGGGGATGGCGACGCTCTCTGCAACGGGGATCGTCACGTCGGACGCTGATGCGCCCGTGAACGATGGATACCCCGCGGCAACCAGGTCCTCGGCGCGTGCGATGCCGACCTCGGATTCGGTTTGGGTGTCCTCGCGCATCACGTCGACCGTGACCGGACTGTCCTCGTTCTCGAGTTGGATCGCCGGCAGCTCCGCTGCGTCGGCGATTGGGGTCCCCAGTTCCCCGAGGTCGCCCGTCTCCGGTTGCAGGATGCCGTGCATGACGTCTCGCTCGTCGGGATCCGTTCCCGGTGCCTCCGGCGCTGCCGCATCGTCATCATCCGCCGTGTCGTCGGTGTCGTCGGTGTCGTCGGTGTCGTCAGTGTCGTCGATCGGGTCGTCGTCGCCGAGGCAACCCGCGATGGTCATGCCGCCGATGACGCCGGCACCAGTGAGCACCTTCCGTCTGTTGTATCGTGCCATGGTATGAATTCACGTTGGAAAGCATATAAAAAGGTTGTGCGGAAACCAGGACTTACCGGCGACAACAAGGGATGTCCCATCACATGACATCCTCCCCGGCCTGAACGCCGGGGTTTCCTCACGCTGGGAGTCTCGGCTATGCCGAGTTGGTTCGAGAGAGCGTCGCTCTCTCGTCATCACGAGACGGCGAGCCGTCTCGAACGACCACGGAGGCAACTTGCGGGTTCGTGTGCTCCTCGTTGGGACGGGGAGAGCGTGGTGACTCCAGCCAGTCGTGGCTGTCCCACTTGAGGCACACGGGCCGTGCCATCGGCCGTGCTACCGTTTCGTGCCGTCTCAGGAACGTCTCGCTCGCGCCGAGATCCGCGTGGCCTTCGAAGCCACAGGTACACGTCAGCGTGTCTTGATGCCGAGTCGTGTCCTCGATCGAACCGCAGTTCGGACACGTCTGGCTTGTCCACGCTTCCGTCCGAACTTCGACCGTGATACCGAACTCCTCGGCAGTATCGGCGAGCCGTCCGACAAATCGCCGGAACGCCCAGAAGTTGTGCAACTTGGCGTTCGTCCGGACCGACCAGTGCGTCTCGAGAACGTCGGTTAACTCGCCGACATACACCGTTGAGACGCCTTGGTCGTACAGTCGCTCGGCCAAACCCCGACAGAGCGCATCCATCGCGTGGTCGCGTCGCCGAGTCCGTCGACGGTACAGTGAATCGATTCGCTTCGAGCTGTACCGGCCGTCCTCGAGCTTCGACTGAAGTTCGGCGATCCGTTGCGTGGTATCGCGGAACCGTTCGAACAGGTCGCGCCCTTCGTACAGGTACTGCTCGCCGGTCGAAACCGTACAGGCGACGATATTGTTTGCACCGATGTCCAGAGCGGCGGTTTCGTCCGCCAGTGGTCGTGCCAGCCGAGAAGTGTCGATTGTGACTGGCTGAAAGGCTCTGAATGTCTCGCTCACGTCGTCGTAATACAGTTCCAACCGGCCCTGCTTGTCGTACTCTTTCCAATTTGGCTCGCCGCGGAC